>NZ_JBFAWD010000019.1:0-35676 GCF_040680135.1 Nocardia sp. NPDC052112
ATCGACGCCGCGACCCGGACCCACCCGAGCCAGCCCACCCCCACCGTGGCGGCGATGACCAGCAAGATCACCGGAGCCCTGTACGCCGCGTGAGGGGACCCGCCCAGGGAACCGATTGCCCGAGCAGCCGCCAGCAGCCCTCGGGCAGGTCCGTCGAGGCCAGGGGCGCCACACCGGGACGGGTCCCGCAGATCGAACGCTATGAACAAGGAGATTTCTGATGGAACACAACAACAGCGGCTTTACCGAAGCAGGGCTGCGCAGAGTACGCGACGTGCTGGCCCGCCATGTCGAGTCCGGAAAGATTCCCGGGGTCGTCGCCCTGGTCAGCCGGGCCGGCCAGACCCACGTCGAAGCGCTCGGGACGATGCGCGCCGACGGTGACGCGCCGATGCGCCGGGACACGATCTTCCGGATGGCGTCGGTATCCAAGCCGGTCACGATGGCGGCGGCGATGATCCTGCTCGACGAATGCCGTCTGCGGCTCGACGACCCGGTCGATCCGTGGCTGCCCGAACTGGCCGACCGTCAGGTACTGCGCCGGGCCGACGGGCCGCTGGAGGACACCGTGCCCGCGCAGCGACCGATCACCGTACGGGACCTGCTGACCTCCACATTCGGGCTCGGAGTGGATCTCACGCTCATGGGATCCCCGATCATGGACGCGGTTCTCGACCGGGCCAACTACAGCGGGGAAGCCGCATCGGCGCCCGAGCCGGACAAGTGGATGAGCCGCCTGGGCGAGCTGCCACTGGCCTACCAGCCCGGACAGCGGTGGCAGTACGAACTCAGCCACGATGTCCTCGCCGTGCTCGTCGCCCGGGTCTCGGGTCAGTCGTTCGAAACGTTTCTGCGCGAACGCGTCTTCGAACCGCTGGGGATGACCGACACCGGCTTCCACGTGCCCGCCGCCAAGATCGACCGGCTGCCGCCCAGCTACGCCCCCGACCCGCAGACCGGCGAGTTCATCGTGTGGGACGAGGCCGCGGGCGGAAAGTTCAGCGCGCCTCCGGTATTCCAGCACGGCGGCGGCGGGCTGGTCTCCACCGTCGACGACTACCACGCCTACTTCCAGATGCTGCTCAACCACGGGATGCACGGCACCGAACGGATCCTGTCCCGGCCCGCCGTCGAGCTGATGACCACCAACCGCCTCACCCCCGAACAGAATGCCGCCCGAAATACGCTGGCCAAGAACAACGTCCATGTGTCGTTCGGTCAAGGGCAGCACGGTGGCTGGGGCTTCGGAATGGCGGTACGCACCTACCGCGGCGACTACGCTCCCATCGGCCAGTACGGTTGGGACGGCGGCACCGGCACATCCGCCTACGCCGACCCCAGCAACCAACTCACCGGAATCCTGCTGACCCAGGTCGGGTTGTCGACCCCGGATCCGGCATGGCTCATCCACGACTTCTGGACCACGCTCTACCAGGCCCTCGACGCCTGACCAGGTCCCGACCCCGTTCGCCTCAGGCCGGGTCGCCCGAAGGTGAGATCACCTCAGGCGACCCGACCTGAGCAATCCAGACAACAGATTCATCAGCCGACGAGCTGAACAGAGCACCCGGGGCCTGCACGCGGGGGTAGTGGTGCATGCCCAGCCCCGGCGCTAGCGTCGAAAGACGCTGTGGAACACGCCAGTTCGAGTTCACCTGAACATTAGCGCCGGATCTCGGGCATCTGCACCACTACCCCCGGGCTCGGCAAACTCCGGGTCCTCACGACTAATACCGACTACTTGAAAGCGGTTCCTGCCAGTCCGCAACCCCGATTTCTCGCAGATGCTCCTCAACCCCGACCAGTTGGCCGCTATTTCCCTGCCCGTGATCACGGCTGGCCAGTGGCGAACGCCTGTACGGCGTCGCCGAACTCCGGGCCGCCCACGATGTATCCGCCGACGGTTCCACCGATCAGCACACCCGCGGGGATGCTGATCCCCCATATCAGGGGCAGACACGCCCCGAGGAGTCCGCCCACGATGGCACCGCCGACGACGCCGGGCAGGTTCTTGTCGATCTGCTCCTTGAGCCGGTCGTAGGAGCTGATGTCCTTCAGTTGCGCGATATCTTCTGCCGTCGGGGTCGGTGTCAGCGTAAGGGTGCGACCGTCCGCACCGATGTGCCGCGCAATCGGGATCGAACGCCCGTCGACGGCGAACCGCTGCGGTATTTCGGTCACCGCCGCTCCGTCGCCGGACTCGAGCACCACCGCACCGTTCTGCGCGATCTCGAACTTGCCATTCTCGACGGTGGCGATAACGACCCTGTCGACTGGCGAAACGGTGATCTGGTAGTTGATTCCGTGATCCATACCGGAAGTCGCGTCCCCCGCAGTCACCGCAGTCGGCTGCTCAGCGACGGCCAGCTCTGCATGGGCGGTTGCCGCAGTGACACCCACGGCCGAGATGGCCATGAAAACAGCAGCAGTGATCTTCTCGAACTTCATTCTTCGAATCCCTCCACTCAGCTGCCCCAGATGGGCGGACCGAGTCAGACCTTAGGCGTCGAATCCAGCGGTGTGCGGTACGCCACACACAGTTCGAAGTCACTGCACTTCCGTCTCCAATGCGACCGGTTGGACAGCAGCACGGCGCGCATGCAGTGCGACAGCCCTACCCCCTACGTAATCCCGTTTTCCGGCTGCGCACCGGGACCAGCGGCTGCGGGGGTTCCGGTAGTGCGTCAGCCAGAACCACGCCGGTGCGTTGGTCTGGCCATTGCACCATCCCTGTGACGGGTTCCAGCCGACGGCGCCACACGGCTTCCGATAGCACAATTGTCTGTTCGACAACCGATTCTGTTGCCTTATCGGTGGTCAGAAACCTGATGTGCGCAGTTCTGCCCTTCCTCCTGCGGGGGATCAGTGATCGACGAGAGTGTCGACCTGCTGTCCAGTGGGATTCAAGATGAAGACCCCCGCGCGCAGCTCGACCGAACGGGCCCGAATCTCATCGACATCCCGCCGACCCCATCGGGTCTCGGTCGACCACATCAGCGCGGTGATCGTGTCTATCTGCGGCAGGTTCGCACCGGTCAGGTCCGCGCCGCGCAGATCCGTGCGGATCAGCTTTGCGGCGGTCAGATGCGCGCCGGTCAGGTTTGCGGCGGTCAGGTTTGCGCTGGTCAGATTCGCTTCGGTCAGGTTCGCATCGTGCAGGTCCGCGTCGTGCTGTTCGACCTGGCGGTCGGTGTGCATCGGACTGATCTGGCCGCGGTATGTCCGCAGAATTTCGCTGACTTGGTCGCGGTGTTCGCAGGCGGCGCGGTCGGCCATGGTGTGGGCGGCGGTAATTGCGCGGGAGTACTCCATATCGCGTTGCTCAAGTTGATAGTGGTGTTCGGTGGCCTGGTCGTCGAGCCGCTGTCGCAGGGTTGCGATCTCGTCGGCGGCGATCGTGGAGTTGGCGGCTGCGGCATCCCGTTCGCCTTCGGCATGGGCTTGTGCTGCGCGGGCAGCGTCGAGGTGTCCGCGCATTTCTTTCAGGACCGCTTCGGCCTCCTCGTAGACCCGGTCTCGATCGACTTCTGCTTCGGCGATGCGCTCTTGTGCGTCGGCGGCGGATTGTGCGGCAAGGGCTTTGGCGTCCTCGGCTTCCTGGATGGCTTCGTCGGCGCCAAGGCCAGCTCCTCGAGTTCGACCGAGCGTTCGAGCCGGCGCGCCATGATCGTGGCCGCTTTCTCCGCGTCGGCGCGAGCCTGTTCGGCGGCGGCGATGCGGACAGTCGCGTCTCGTCGAATCTCGGCGATCTCGCGGTCGATGACCGCAGGGTCGGTGACCTCGGCGATCAATTCACCGGCGTCGATGAGCATGGCTGCCACTTCTGCGCGGGTCAGCTCGATGCGGTCGACCAGATCGGCGAGGGCATTCATGCCGTCGGTGACCGGACGCGACGGGCGCTGCTCGACGCGTTTGACGGTCTTGTCGTCGGCTTTGCGCTTGCGGCGCAGGGCTTTCTGGGCGGTGTGGTCGGGGTTGTCGCAGTATTTGCGCGGTGCGCCCGGTCTGCCGCTGGTCGGGACGGCGGTGTCGCATGTGCCCCCGTTGTCCAAGGGGTACTGGCATCGCGCCGGGGTGTCGGTGGTGGTGCGTGGGTTGACGGCTTTCAGCATCATGGAATTCCGTTTCATTCCATTTCATTTCATTCCGACGCTGCGGTGATGAAATGAATCCTGGTGGGCAGGTGGAGTACTCGGAGCAGCTGGTTCAGGCGACGGTGCGCAGCATCGCGGCGCGGGCGCGTGGCAGCCTGTTGGCGATGATTTGGGCGGCTGCGGCGCTGGCGCGGCGGTCGTTGTGGCCGTAGCGGGCGTCGCTGGTGTTGACCGATTTGTGTCCGGCTTCGCGGGACACGACGAACAGCGGGACGCCGTCCTGGAGCTTCCAGGAGATTCCGGTGTGGCGCAGGGTGTAGGGGGTGAGGCGTTTGTGGCGCATGGAGGCGATCGCGTCGGCGAACTGCTCGAGCAGATCCTCCGGATCCGCGCCTTTCCATTGGGCGTTGGGGCCGAACGGTTCGAGGTTGCCGTCGGCGAGGGCGCGCAGGCGGCGTATGGCGGGTATCCAGGCTTTGGCGTAGAAGTAGCCCGCGCTGATCGGGGTGTCGTTGCTGGTGTGGACCAGCAACTCGTCACCGGGGCGGTCGAGGTCGAAGCGCTCGAGGGTTTCCAGAGGAACCGTAACGGTGCGAATGCCGCGTGAGGACTTCGGTTTTCCCAGCTTCATCTCACCGCCGAGGTACTTCCACGCCTTGTTGATGCGCACATCACCGGTCCGCTTGTCGATATCGCGGATCCGGATGGCGGTGACCTCGCTGGGCCGGGCCATCGAGACCAGGTTGAACTCAGCGTGCGGGCGCCACCGCGGCGGCATCAACTGCTCGAAGAGCTCCCATTCGTCGTTGTCGAAGATGTCGAGCTCCGGCGCGTCGTGGCGCGGCAGCCGGATACCCGGGCACGGGTTGTAGGGGATCAACGGTGACGGTCGTTCGGCCACCGCCGCGTTCAAACCCGCGGAGAGGAATCCGTGTTTGTTGTGAATGGTTTTCGCGCCATTGCCCTTGTCCTGTTCCAGGTGCACGATCCAGGCCGCGTCCAGATCTCCTGGTTGAACGCGGTGAGCGGCAGCGACGAGCCGAAGAACGGTTCGATATCGACATCGATGTAGCGGATGTAGCCGGCACGGGTGCGTTCCTCGATACCGGTCAGCCGCGCGGTGTACTTGCGCAACCACTCCACCAGCGTCATGCAGCCGACAGCAGTGCCGAGCTGGATCTCCCGGATCCGGCGCGCCTCGGCGACCCCGACCACCTCGGCCAGCTCACACCAGCGCACCGCGGCCTCGAAATCGTCGAAGGTCTCCGACGTCAAGCGTCGACGACCGGTCTCGTCGTAGTAGTGGAACGGAACCTGCCAGGCAATCGACCCGTTGCGGCGGGGTCGCGGGCGGGGTGTGAGCATGAAGCCTCCAGAGCCCGTGGGTGCCCTGAGAAGCCGTTGAGACCGCAAGCGGTGACGTGGTGACACATGTGGTGACATACACGTCTACACCAGGGTAGCTCACCCTACTGACCTGGTGTTTTCCTGGAGCGGATGACGGGATTCGAACCCGCGACCCTCACCTTGGCAAGGTGATGCGCTACCAGCTGCGCTACATCCGCATGCGCTTCGTTGTGGGGCCGGAGGGCCGCAACGTTGCGCGTCCAGAACTGTAGTCCGTCATCACGTCTAAAGGAAAATCGGACATTCGTCGTGGTGATCAGGGAATGCGGTGGTCTGTGTGGGTGGTGAACGAGGAGGCATGATCGGCGGCCCATTCTGTGTAGCTGCGGGGTGCGCGGCCGAGGACCTGCCGGACATCGTCGGTGAGCGTGGCGTTGCCTCCGGCGCGGACGTAGGCTTGGCCGCGAGTGCCCCGTCGGCGAATTCCGGGGACATGCCTGACGAGATCATGTGTTCGCGCGCAACGTCCTCCGGCACGTCGACTACGTCCAGCGGCTGGCCGAGAACTGTCGCCAGCGTGGCGACCTGGTCCGCGCACGTGAGCAGTGTGGGGCCGGTGAGGGTGTAGGTGTGTCCGGAGTGGCCGGCTGTCACCAACGCCTCGACGGCTACCGCGGCGACGTCGCGCGGATCGATGACGCCCTGGCTGCCGGTACCGGTGAGATTCGGCACCGGCTGGCTTAATCGGATGGCGTCGGCCCAGCTCAGCGTGTTGGAGGCAAAGCTCGATGGCCGCAGGATCGTCCATTCGAGACCGCTTTCTCTGGCCGCCTGCTCGCCGGGCATATGCCAGGTGCCGACGCGGCCGAGTTCCGGCTCTCCGGTGCCGATGGCGGAAAGTTTGACGATCCGGCGCACGCCCGCGTCGCGAGCCGTGCGGACCAGGGCACGATCGGTTTCGGCATCGTCGGGGCCGAGGACACCGACGAGGAAGGCCGCGTCCGCGCCGGTCATCGCGGCGGCCATCGAGCCGAGGTCGCGGTAATCGCCCCGGATCACCTCGACTCCGGCCGGCACCCGCACCCGTTCCGGATTCCGCGTCACCGCGCGCACCCGCACTGCACGTGCGGCCAGCTGACGGACGATTTCACTGCCGATGGTGCCGGTGGCACCGGTGATGACGATCATGAGAAGAGCGTGCCGCCGGCGCCGCCCGGCTCGATAGGAGATTTCGGCACGGCTTCGGCCGCTGTATCCGGCTGTGGGCTGCTTACAGTGGGTCGGGTGACCATGCAGGTAGACCTGACCGAATCGGTGGTGCCCGCACCGGAATCGCTGCGTCCGTGGATCACCGAGCTGGGACGCTACCCCACCGTCACCGACGCGTCCCTACCGTACGCACACGTACCGCACGCCGGGACGACGATCGTATTGCGCGCCGCCGACCGCCCCGACGCCCTCGTGCTCGGTCCGCGGACCCGCGCCTCCTACTCCAAAGCCGATAAACCCGCTGGCTGCGCCCGCCTCCGGTTGGCCCCCGGCACCACCCGCCAGTTGCTCGGCGTCGCCGCCGTTGATCTCGCAGATCGCGTTGTCCGCCTCGCCGACCTCCCCGGTGTCGCCGCCGAGTTGGCACACGAACTCGCCACGCTGCCAACGGAAGAAGTGCTGCCTTTCCTGGAAGCGGTTCTCCCACAACGTATCTCCGAAGACACGACACAGCGCTTCCACCGCGAACTACTCCGCGATGCGGTTGCCGCCATATCCGCGAAGCCGACGGTCCACGAACTCGCCACCGACCTCGCGGTCAGCGAACGCCAACTCCGCAATCTGTTCACCAGCGGAATCGGTGTCTCTCCAAAGCATTTCGCCCGCATCGGGCGCGTGCGCCGGATCCTCGTCGAGGCGAGTGATATGGCGGTGTCATTGGCCGACGTTGCCGCCGTCCACGGCTACTACGACCAATCCCACATGTCGGCGGACTTCAAAGCTCTGATGGGTGTACCACCGGCCAAGTTCTTCCAGGGACAATTGCCGGCGCCAACCCCGTGTCGGTCAGCTCAGTGAGATTTCCGTTGTGCGCGACGACGAGCCATCTCTTCCCGCTCGAGCGCCATGGCTTCGGCCAGCGTGGGCGCGCCGCCGCCGAGCCGAGCCGGAACCCATGGCGCGCCTTCGGGCATCGGGTAGCCGGTTTGCGCCGCTTCGAGCAATTCCCCCATCCGGGCACGGATTTCGGCGGTCAGGCCGTCGGTCGGTTCGGCGGGCGGGATCGGATCGCCGATGCGGATATTGATCGGAAAACGATGGCGGCCCAGTTGTTTCGGGAATCCCTTGGTCCAGATGCGGTGCGCGCCCCAGATGACGATCGGGATGATCGGCACATCCGCGTCGATCGCCATGCGGGCCGCGCCGGATTTGAATTCCTCGAGTTCGAAGCTGCGGCTGATCGTCGCCTCCGGATAGACCACGACCAGTTCGCCTTCCCGCAACGCTTCGAGGGCACGTCGAAATGACGCCGCTCCGGCCTCGCGATCGACGCCGATTGCCTTGCAGTGCTTCATGAGAAACCCGACGATGCCGTGCTCTAGTTCGGCCTTCATCATGTAGCGGACATTGCGCCGCGAATTGCGCCCGACCAGCCCGACCTCCATGAAGTCCAGGTAGGCGGTGTGATTTACGGCGAGTACGGCGCCACCGGCGCGCGGGATCCGGTCCTGGCCGGTGATATCGATGCGCAGACCCTGCACCGCGAACATCGTTCGAACCAAACCGGTGAGAATGTCGTAGACCGGTTCCCGCGACATAGCTTTCCCCTACAACGAATCCTCGGCCGCCCGGCGGGCCGCCTTCTCCTTGGCTTCGGCGGCATCCATGGCATCGGCTTCTTCGAGGGTAGGCGCACTGCCGCCCAAACGTGCCGGCACCCAATACGCACCGGGCTCGTGCACGTAGTCCTGCTGCAGATCCAGCAGCATGGATTGCATGGTGCTGCGGAGTTGGGCGGTGAGATCGGCGGCGGGTTCATAGGGTTGGATCGGTGCGCCGACGGCGATGGAGATCGGAGTGTTGGTGCGGCCCAGACGCTTCGGGAAGCCCTTGGTCCACACACGCTGGGCGCCCCAGACGACGATCGGGATGATCGGCACATCCGCTTCGATCGCCATGCGCGCGGCACCGGATTTGAATTCCTTGATCTCGAAGCTGCGGCTGATGGTCGCCTCCGGATAGACGCCGACCAACTCACCCTTGCGGAGGTATTCGACCGCCGCCAGGTAGGACTCGGTCCCCGCGGACCGATCCACCGGAATGTGCTTGAGCGCCCGCATGATCGGGCCGGAGATGTTGTTGTCGAACACCTCCTTTTTGGCCATGAAGCGGATGTACCGCTTGGGGGTGCGCACCGGTAGACCCGCGTACGTGAAGTCCATGTAGCCGGTGTGGTTCACCGCGAGGACAGCACCACCGCGCGCCGGAATATGTTCAGCGCCCTTGACGCTGAACTTCAAACCTTCGACGAAGAAGACGGTACGGGCGAGCCCGATTATCGTCCGGTAGACGGGTTCCACAATTCCGCTAGCGTAGTCGCTGACTGTCCCATCCGGCAGAGCCGCCGCGACCGCGCGCGTCTGACCCGTCGCTCAACGTCTACGAAAGAGGACCCCCGAAGTGGAACGCGCCCGCCCGATACCGCGTGAACGCGACTGGCAGGACCCGCGCAAACGCGAACGGAGAGGGCTGATGGCCAGCATGGGTGGTCTGGTGCTGACCGGCACCGTCCTGCTCAGCGGTTGTGACTCCGTATCCGGCATCCCCGGCGACGAGCCGAAGCAAACGTCGGCACCGACCGGCAAAACACCGGCCGCCGCGATGCCGACCACAACCACGAAGGTCGTGGCGCAGGCGTTCGCGATACCTGTCGGTGAGGTTCCCGGCCTGTCCGGCGCGGCGGATGTCGCGGCCCGCTTCGGCGCCGTCCTGGCGGGCTCGACGCCCACCGAATTGCGATCCAAATGCTGGATGTTGGCTCCGGGCAATGTAACCGATATGGCCACCGAGCAGAAGGCGATCCTCAGCGCCCTCGCACAGCCGGCTACCACCACACAGCACACCGTCACCTGGCAGAACGCGGGCACGACCGTCACCTTCGATCGAACAGAAGTGATGGCGGCAACGAAGGATTCATCCCAGATCGTCTGCCCGTGGGTGGCCCAAGACGGTACCGAGGCCGGACCCAACGAAGCCGATGCCAGGCATACCGTGCGTCGCTATCTGGCCCGCTTCGTCGGCACCCCGCTCGATCCCGCGGATAAAGAGGGCAACTACCCGCTGGTCTGCAAGGCGACCCCGGCGAACTGGGATCCCAACGGCACCGGCAGTCCGACAGCTCCGCCGCTGGCCAACAACCCGGGCAGGCTGACCGGAGCCACGAAATTCACCGATCAGGAGATCCGCTCGGAGCGGCTGCGCGCGGCCTACGTCACAGTCGAGGTTCCGGTCACGAACTCCTCGGGTGTGACGCAGACCCGAACCTTCACCCTGACCGAGGGCACCGAGGGCTACTGCATCGGCGACGTTTCTTCCTAACCACTACCCTGGGTGGCTGGTAACGGTCAGGAGGAGCAGCTCGTGCAGATCACCAGCGTCGGACACGCCGGATTCCATATCCGCACCGCGGCCGGGTCGATCCTTTGCGATCCCTGGGTCAATCCCGCGTACTTCGGTTCGTGGTTCCCGTTTCCGGACAACACCCAGTTGGACTGGGACGAGCTGGGCAATTGCGATTTCCTGTACGTCTCGCATCTGCACCGCGACCACTTCGACGCGGCGAATCTGGCCGAACACGTCAACAAGGACGCGACCGTGCTGCTGCCGGACTATCCGGTGCCGGATCTGAAGCGGGAACTGGAGAAGCTCGGCTTCCACAAGTTCTTCGAGACCGAGGATTCGGTCAAACATCGGGTGCGTGGTCCGGGCGGCGAGATCGACATCATGATCATCGCGCTGCGCGCACCCGCCGACGGACCGATCGGCGACTCCGGTCTCGTCGTCTCCGACGGCGAGACCACCTGTTTCAATATGAACGATGCCCGTCCGGTGGATATGGATGTGCTGCACGCCGCGTTCGGGCATATCGATATCCACCTGCTCCAGTACTCGGGCGCGATCTGGTATCCGATGGTCTACGACATTCCATCGCGGACCAAGTCGAATTTCGGAAAGCAGAAGCGTCAACGCGGAATGGACCGGGCGCGCAGCTATATCGAGCAGGTCGGCGCCACCTGGGTGGTGCCGTCGGCCGGACCGCCGGTATTCCTCGACGACGAGTTGCGCTACTTGAATGACGATCGCGGCGACGAGGGCAATATCTTCCCGGATCAGATGGTGTTCCTGGAACAGATGAAAATCCACGGCAACGAGGGCGGAATCCTGATGATTCCGGGTTCGGTTGCCGATGTGCGCGGCGCCGAACTGTCGTTGATCCATCCGTTCGAGCCGGGCCTGATCTATGACAACAAGGCCGAATACATCGAGCTGATGGCGCAGCGTCTGGCGCCGGTGCTGGCCGCCGAAAAAGCTTCGTGGTCAACGGATGACGCACCGGTGCTGGAACCGCTGCGGGCGCTGTTCGAGCCGATCATGAAGCAGAGCGATCTGATCTGCGACGGGATCGGCTATCCGGTCGGGCTGGTTATCGGTGACGAAACCGTGGTGCTGGACTTCCCCGAGCGCGTGGTGCGCGAACCGATCGAAGGTGAGGGCAAGTACCGCTACGGTTTCCGGATCCCGCCGGAGCTGGTGCGTACCGTGCTGCGCGACGAAGAGCCGGACTGGGTGAACACCATCTTTTTGTCCACTCGATTCCAGGCCTGGCGCATCGGCGGCTACAACGAATTCCTGTACACCTTCTTCAAATGCCTCACCGATGAGCGGATCGCCTACGCGGACGGTTGGTTCGCCGAGGCGCACGACGATACCGCGTCAACGGAATTGGCCGGCTGGGAGGTCCAGCGCCGCTGCCCACACCTGAAGGCGGATCTGTCGAAATTCGGCGTAGTCGACGGAAATACCCTCACCTGCAATTTGCACGGGTGGCAGTGGGATCTGGAATCCGGTCGATGCAAAACCTCCAAGGGGCATGAGCTGCGCTCGCGCAAGCTCGTCTGAATCCCCGGGGGCCTTGTGCCGACTGTCGGTTGGTTCTGAGATCAGCGGCAATCCGACCGCTTCTTTGCTGGTGGTGCCCTGCCGTGCGCTCCTAGAATCAGGAGCGTCGGGGAATATCGACGAACTCGACGATCCGCGAGTCAGATCCGCGCGACGACTCGCCGGAAGAAGGCACCATGATCACCAGCAAGGCGCGCGGCAACGGCACGCGCCGACTACTCGCGAATATCGCGCTAATTGGAGCGGCGACGGCGGTTCCGATGATGGCAGTGGCGGCTCCCGCCATGGCAATGCCGACGCCCGCACCCGGCGTAGTCCAGACTGATCGCTCGGCGTGCGACGACGGCTACGGCAACCGGTGGACCGACGACGGCAGACCGTGGGGCGGCTACGGCTACGGCAACCAGTGCGGCGGCTACAGCCGCGGCCCAGGCGGCTTCGGTGACGGCTTCGGCGGCCCAGGCGGCTTCGGTGACGGCTTCGGCGGCCCAGGCGGCTTCGGTGACGGCTTCGGCGGCCCAGGCGGCTTCGGTGACGGCTTCGGCGGTCCAGGCGGCTTCGGCGGCGGCTTCGGCGGTCCAGGCGGCTTCGGCGGCGGCTTCGGCGGCCCAGGCGGCTTCGGCGGCGGTTCGAGCCAGGGGTTGTTCCCTCCGGGCTTGTTCGGCAGCAGCTGACCAAACGAATCCCAGCGTCGCGACATAGATCTCTCGGCGATGTCGACCAGTGCGGTGACGTCACCAAGCGCCCCGTGACCGGGCACATGCAGTCGAGCGAGGCCGCGCACCTGCTGGTGACGGCCTACCTTGCGCTCCTGGAATCAGGAGCGTCGGGAATAGCAACGAACTCGACGATCGGCGAGTCGGATCCGCGCGACGACTCGCCGGAAGAAGGCACCATGATCACCGACAAGGCGCGCAGCAACGGCGCGCGCCGACTACTCGCGAATGTCGCACTGGTTGGAGTGACGATGACGGCTCCGATGATGGCAGTGACCGCTCCCGCCACAGCAATGCCGACTCTTGGACCCGGTGTAGCACAGACTGATTGCGATTTCGACTATGGCCTCGACTTCGACTACGGCTACAGCAACCAGTGGATCGACGCCAGCAAACCGTGGAAGTTCCATGGCAACCCGTGGAAGTTCCACGGCAACCCATGGAACGGCTTCGGCAACCAGGGGTGCGGTTTCGGCAACCTCTGGTTGTTCCCTCCGGGCTGGTTCGGCAGCAGCTAGGGCCGATCGCCGTGCGGGGAGACCAGCCCGGGATACAAACGGGCTATTACGGTGCGGGAATCGTCCACGTCAGCGCTCGGGCCATAGCTCGCGTACCAATGCAATGGGTCGATGCGCGAGCCTGACGGAACTCGAGGACGGGGCGGCCTCGCGGACAGTGGCGGTGACCCGTGTGGTTCGGGTCTGCCGAAGCGCGGATGCTGGGATCAGGTTCATGAACGAGTGGCGACGACGACGGCAACGAAGGTCATCGCACAGCCGATGACGGCGGTCGGAGAGAGTCCGGCGCCGGTCGGGGTGAGGAGGTCGAGGCTGATCGAGGCAAGGAGTTGGCCTGCTACCGAGGTCAGGCCGAGGAGCAGGACACCGATCCAGCGGACGGTGATGGCGGCAAGGGCAATGAAAGCGACGCCGATGAGTCCGCCTAGGTAGAGCCATGGCTCGCTCGGAAATTCGGCGGGCAATCCGGTGCCGGCCAGGATGCAGGTCTCGATCGCGAACAGGGCCGCGGTGCCGATGGCGAAGTTCACCAGGGTCGCGGAGAACGGGCCGCCGACCGCGCCGACGCGACCGTTGACCGCCTGCTGCCAGGCCAATCCGATTCCAGCCAGCGCGGGCAACAGGATCAGCACAGCGGTGGGTCCGGTGCGCAGCCACTCGGGCACCGCCGCGGAACCGACCGGCGCACCGGACCGTCCCGCCGCCGCGAGGACCACCGCGACCATGGCCAGCGCCGCGCCGCCGATGCGTGCAACCGTGACCGGAGTGCGGCCGTGCGGCGCCAACCCGAGCCGGTCCACCACCAGACTGCTCAGCAGTTGACCGCCGACCGCGGCGACGGTGAAGGCCGTGACGCCGATCGCCGCGATGGCAAGCCCTTGGCTCGCGACGAAGAAGGCACCACAGAGCCCACCCAACAACTGCACCGGCCGTAGCTCGCCACCGGCCACCGCCCGCCGCACCCGAATCAGCCCGTCCCGCAACCGCCGACTGACCGCAAATGCGATCACCAACACCACCAGTCCGAGTCCGAAACTGATGCAGGCAGCCGCGATCCCATCCTGTAGCCGCGACCCCAACGCCCCATTGATCCGGCCCTGCACCGCCACCCCGACCCCGATGCAGAACCCGAAGGCCAACCCCACCTTCGCCCGCGCCACCATCCCCGCACCGTACCGCCACACCCACAACTCCCGATCGAGTCACAAGAGACCGCGCCCGATCCCGCCGCCCGCACCAGGATGCGCCTCGAACGCATCTCATGCGCGGAATATGCACCCCGTCAACCACACCGCGTTCGCCGAAGGAGCGGGCGGCAGTACCAACCAACCGGATCAGACACCGTCGCCGATGACCGCGGCGCGGAACACGGGCCACTGCGTCGACCGTCTTGGCACGACACGGCAACCCGACGTAGCTCTGGATACGACCGGGCCGAGCCGATATGCGAGACCGCCATTCGGCTGCACTGCGGTGTGCGGCGCGAGCGCACTGGCAGCGGCGCAGCGGTGGACACCGTGCCGCGAGCGCACTCCGCCGCTCAGCGACTCGTAGCGCGAAACCGGTCGCAGACAATCCACCGAACGCCACCGCGCGAGCAGTGCGACTGGCCACATCATTCGGGACGGATCCCGGAGGCTGTCGATTACCCGGCGCGCAGGGTGGTGTGGGCGGCGTAGGTGTCGTGGCGCGCGTAGGTGCGGTCACCGCCGTTGCGAGCGATGGAACCGCGGACCAGGCGGGCACGGAGGCGGGCGCCGAGTCGTTCATTGAGGCGGGTGGCGCCAGGGATGAGCTGGCGGGGAACTTCCATCGCGCCGTTGACCACGGCGGTGGCCATGACGGCAATCTGGAAGAATTTGCTGTTCTCCAGGCCGAGGAAGTCGGAGTTGGTCGGGCCGAGGACGATTCGGCTGTAGGCGACCATATAGCTGGTGATCACCCGGCGGATGCGGCGCTGGACTACGGTGTCGGTGCCGATGAACAGGCCGCCAGCAGCCGGGACCAGGGCCTGCGCCAGGCGCCGGGAGTCATCGTCGGGGATGAATTCGGTATCGGCGAGAATCCAGAAGGCGCGCCAGGTATCGGTTTCATTGGTCGGCAGAATTTCGGCGTCGATGCCGAGCAGGAAGCCGACATAACGCCAGAGCTGGAATACGGCATCCTTCTCCTGCGTCGAAAAGCGCAGGCCGAGCGCCTGCGCGCCAACCAGATTCGCCATCGAGAACAGGCCGAGCGTGCCGACGGTGAGCACCTGGTTCACCGGATGGTCCCAGGCTTCGTAATCCCAATCGGGGCGTCGATTCATGCCCGCGCGGACCAGAGCGTGCATCAATCGCACCCGCAGCACACTCTGGTAGCCGACCTGGTTGCGTCGCAGCCCACCCGGAGTCGTGACGTCCAGCCACCACTGGGTGGTTTCGGCGAGGCGGCGCGGTGCCATGGCGTCGAGGTCACCGGTGCCGACCAGGGTCTTATCCGCACGGGCGGCGAGATACCCGCCCATCAGCGCGAACATGCCCATCGCGATGCCACCCCAGACGCTGGTGCGTTCCACGACCCGCGCGCCGCGGTCGATTTTGGTGCGATCCAGCCAGTACGGGTCCGCCTCGACCTGATCGAAGAATGCGGTCAACTCCGCGGGTGCATCCGGCACCGCGGCGATACCGCGCTCCACGGCGATCTCGAACATCCGACGGCCCTCGCCGACGGGCAGCCGCTTGAACATCGCGACCACATCGTCGGCAAGCGGATCCCCGACCTGCGCGAACCGGCGGAACGAATCGCGCTGCGCCGCGGTGCAGCGCAGATCACCGGGCGCCATGACCGGCACCGCGTACCGGAACGGGAACTCCGTGAACAGCGGCGGAGTGGGCAGCAGCTGGTTGTCATGCGTCATCGCATTTCACCCATCGGAAGAGAGGTTCGCGCCCGGCCAGGCCGAGCACATTCTGACAAGACCGTCTCACAAATTCACATATCTGGCAAGGTCCTATGCCAGAATGGAGTGCGATGGCTACTACCTCGCGGTCCTACGGCGGCATACCGATCGAACAGCGTCGCGCCCGTCGCCGCGCCGCGCTGCTGGACGCCGCGCTGGAGATCATCGGAACCTCGGGATTCGCCAAACTCACCGTCTCCGGACTGTCCACTCAGGCCAAGCTCTCCGAGCGCTATTACTACGAGAGCTTCCGCGACCTCGACACGGTGTTCAGCGAGTTGTTCGAGCGCATCGTCGACGAAATCGGCCAAGCCGTGGTCGCCGCATTCATGGGGACCGATGCCGATATCCGCGCCAAGACCCGAGCCGCCATCGCCGCCGCCGTCGACCTGATCGCCGACGATCCGCGCAAGGCCCGCATCGTCACCGTCGAGGCACAACTGAATCCGGCGCTGCTCATGCGTCGAGCCGAGGTGATGCGCTCGTTCGCGGGCATCATGCTGGCGGTCTGTGCCGAGGAGATCGGTGCCGATATCGTGCAAGGCGCCGGTGACCAGGCCGAATTCGCCGCCACCCATCTGCTCGGCGGCCTCTGGGAGACCACCAACAGCTGGCTGGCGGGCACCCTGCCGATCTCTCGCGACAGCCTGATCGACCGCTCCACCGATCAATTCCTGCTGACCGCAACCCACCTGATCGAATCAACGCTCAACTGACGAACAGGCGACGGTGCCGGGCCCCACATGGCAGCGGTATCAGCAGACGACAGCGCAGCGACCTACCGATCGGACACACGGCGCGGTAGCGAGGACGGAATCAGCAGGGCGATCGCAAGCATTGATGCGCCCAGCAGTGCGACCGTCGTCGACATCGACAGCCACAAGGTGGCGATTGCGGCGAAACCGAAAACCGCCAGCGCGACGACCTCCGCGGCGAGTCCGGACACCGACGTGACCGTCGCACGCGCAGGACCTTCGATGGCATCCTGCAACCGAGCCCCCGCCACGACACTGGCATTGTAAACGATGCCGTAGGAGGCGCCGATCGCCGTAAACCCCACGCCAGCAAGCACATACACCGCACCCGGCCAGCGGACGGCGAGACCGGCGACCAGTGCACCGCCGATGAACAGCACACCACCCAGACCCACCGCGACCGCCATGGTGCGCGCCGACATGCCCTCGGTGCGCCCGGCCGATACCGAACCCACCAGCGAACCGACCACCGTAATACCGACCAGCACCGGCACCACCGCCGTCGCCACCCCGACCTCCGCGGCGAGCAATGCGAAGTACTCGTCGAAGGCGGTAATCCCCAACAGCAGCGCCCCCAGTGCCACGCCATTACGCACGGCGCGCACCCGGATCGCCTCACCCACACCGGTGCGGAGCATGTTCAGATACGTCGCGAACGGCCGTGCGTCCGTCGATATCGACGCAGACATCTCGACAATGTCCGGCCCCACATGGTCACCGGTACGGCGAGAATGTGGTCCTCGTGCTCGGTCGAGTCCGATATCACCGTCCACGCTCGACTCCCGCGCCACTACACCGACCGTCTCGCCCGTCAGGCCAACCGCCGCTCGAGCTGTCTCGGCCGATCCCGCCGAATCATCGTCATCTTCCAGATCCTCGACCGCCGCGGCCGACACCGCCTTCGGCGCGCTCGGCAAGGAGAGTCCGACCAGGGTGTGCGCTGCCGCGAAAGCCACGCTGCACCAGCCGAGCAAGGGATAGCCGCCCCAGATATACAGCGGTGTCGCCCCGAGGATGGCGATCACGATCGCGGCTTCCGATGCCGCCCTGGCATATCCGATGATGCGCGGATAGGCCCGCTGCTCGTTCCGGGCGACGAGTTCGTCGTAGAGCAATGCCTCGAACGTCCCCGACACCAGCGCGCCGGAAGTACCCCACAACACGAACCCGATCGCGAAACCGAGGTAGGTCGGCAGCACGGTCCAGCACGCGAAACCGGCGGTCAGCAGCACACCACTCATGACGAGCAGTCCTCGCCGCGACACCGTATCGGCCCAGGCACCCGATGGCACCTCGAGCAGGAACGCGGTCGCCGACCACATGGCCAGCAGCGACGAGATCTGTCCGGTGCTCAATCCATGATCGGCAAACAACACCGCGTACAGCGCATACAGCGGAATCAGATCACCGATGCCCTTGAAGAGCACCGCCCGCACGGTGAGCGCGCGCAAACCGATCCCGCCGGTCAGTGACCTATCGGCTCAATAGCCGTAAATAATCAAACGCATACTGTCAGCCTGGCGACCTGTCCCCGAGCCCGTCAAGCGATTTTCCGGACGCACCGCCGCACAAACAGCCCGCAAACCATCGCCGGAATCCACACCTCTTGCCGACAACGAGCGAGAATGCGGGAAGCAGTCACGGTGCTCAGCCGAGCGGCAACCATCCATTTGCCGTGTACAGGTCCCCATCACCGAGTTCCCGATCATTGACCCCTGGGCCGACCCGCCCGTGATGCTCGTTCAGATCGGTGATCAGTTCCGAAACCGGATGCGAATCGCTGTAGTGGTAGCCCTGCGCCAGCGCGAAACCGAGTTCGGTCAGCACCGCGGCCTGGTATTCGGTCTCCACGCCCTCGGCGATCACCTGCAGGTCCAGTGCACTGCTCAGTGCGGCGATCACGCCGAGCAGCGGCGGTGCGGGCGAATCCGAACGGATCGCGGCGACGAAGGACTGGTCGACCTTGAGAATGTCGCTGGGCAGGGTGGCCAGGCGGCTCAGTGACGAATAGCCGGTGCCGAAGTCGTCGATCGCGATACGCACGCCGCGTTCGCGCAGGATGTGCAGATTCTCGATGGCTGTCTGGGATTCGGCCGCCAATTCGCTCTCGGTCACCTCGAGTACCAGCTGGTCGGCGGGCCAGCCGGTGCTGGCCAGGATATCGGCGACGCGGTCGGCATATCCGGTCTCGGCCAGTTCCAGGCCGCTGACATTCACATTCAGCGTCAGGTCGAGTTGAGCGAAGGTCTCCTGCAACCGGGCCGCGTCGGCACACGCCCGGCGCAGTACCAGCTCGTCCAGATCGGCGATGAGGTCGTACTCCTCGGCGACCCGGATCAGCCCCTCGGTGGTGACATCCGGCTGCGCACTCGACGACCAGCGCAGCAGCGCCTCGACACCGACCGCCTGACCGCCGCCCTCGGTCAGGCTGACGATCGGCTGGTAGTGCACATCGAGCGCGCCACGGTCGATCGCCTCGCGCAGCTCTACGGCCAGCGGCAACTGCCGCGACGACTCCAGCACCGTCCGGTTGCGCCCGGCCTGCTTGGCGCGGTACAGACCGACATCGGCCCGACTCACCAACAGCGAACCCGACTCACCTGGCTGCCACGACGTGACACCGGCCGAACATCCGGTGGTCACCGATGCCCGCAACTGCTCGGTCAGCAGAATCGCCGCCTGCTCGGTGGTGTTCGGCAACAGCAGCGCGAAGGCGTCACCGCCGTAGCGCGCCAGTCGCTGATCGGGCGCGAGCAATTTCGACCAGGTATCGGCGACCCGCTGCAGCACCGCATCACCCGCGCGATGGCCGAGGTGATCGTTGATCTTCCGGAAGCGGTCGAGGTCGACGAGCACCAACGCCAGCCCCTGACCGGTGCGGGTGGCGGTTTCGATCGCGCTGTTCAACGCCCGGTCGAAACCGCGCCGGTTGAGCAGGCCGGTGAGCACATCGATATCGGCCTCGGACGCCATTCGGGTCAGGATGCCCACAACCACACCGACCCCGAAGGTCACTCCCGCCGGAATCAACCCGGACCACCACGGCAGTGCGGGATGTATCGGCCGCGTTGGCATCACCCACAGGCACATGGCCATCGCGAAGGCTATGTGCGCGAATGCCTGTGGCCATGCGAAGAACAATGCGGCATCACAGGCCACGAATACATAGAAGGAGGCGAGACTGATCGCGCCGACGGTATTCGGGAACGCGTATACCGCGATCGTCACCAGTACCGTCGCGATCGCGACATAACCATGGTGAATCCCATGCGGCAACCGCGGACCCCAGCCGAGCAGGCTGAGCCCGAGCAGCAGCGCCACCGCGGCGGCGGTACCCACCAGCATTCGATTACCTTCGCTGCCCGGGGCAATTCCCGTGATCAGCAGGCCGAGCGCGCCCCCCATGACATAGAAGGCACCGGTGGTCCGGGACATGACCATCGCCGTCGCCAACGCAGACGCGGCCCGCACCCGCGTTCGGGTATCGCCGCGAGACCCGATTCCTCGCACGGGGAATAGCCTAGACATAACAATTACCGACAGTTGCCACATCCCGTGAATCCGGCATGGCGAACCCCTAGCTATTTACCTGTAAGCAATGTGGGACGGGCTATTCGGGCACGATTACCGCGGCGGTGTCAGCACGTCGGTACCGACAAACGGTACCAGCGCGGCGGGCACCCGCACCGAACCGTCGGCCTGTTGATGATTCTCCAGAATCGCCACAATCCAACGGGTGGTCGCCAGCGTACCGTTCAAAGTGGCTGCGATCTGCGGCTTTCCATTCTCGTCCCGATAGCGCACGGCCAGGCGGCGGGCCTGGAAGGTGGTGCAGTTCGAGGTCGAGGTGAGCTCCCGGTAGGTCTGCTGGGTGGGCACCCAGGCCTCGCAGTCGAATTTGCGCGCTGCCGAACTGCCCAGATCGCCGGCGGCGACATCGATGATTCGATAAGGTACCTCGACGGCCGCGAGCATGTCCTGCTCCCAGGCGAGTAGGCGCTTGTGTTCGGCCGCGGCCTCGTCGGGCGTGGTGAACACGAACATTTCGACCTTGTCGAATTGGTGCACCCGGATGATGCCGCGGGTGTCCTTGCCGTAGCTGCCCGCCTCGCGGCGGAAACACGACGACCAGCCCGCATAGCGCTTCGGGCCGGCGCTCAGGTCCAGGATCTCGTCCGAGTGGTAGCCCGCCAGCGGCACCTCCGAGGTGCCGACCAGGTACAGCTCGTCCTCCTCGAGGTGGTAGACCTCGGCGCTGTGCTGGCCGAGGAATCCGGTACCAGCCATGATCTCCGGACGCACCAACACCGGCGGAATCATCATGGTGAACCCGTTGGCCACCGCCTGCTGCGCGGCCAGTTGCAGCAGACCGAGCTGCAGTAGCGCACCGTAACCGGTCATGAAGTAGAAGCGCGTGCCCGAAACCTTCGCACCACGTTCCATATCGAACAGACCCAGCGATTCGCCGAGCTCCACATGGTCCTTGGGCTCGAAGTCGAATTCCCTTGGTGTGCCGATGGTCTCCAGCACGATGTAGTCGTCCTCGCCGCCCGCGGGCGCACCCTCCTGGACCACGTTCGAGATGGCACGATGCGCGGCGTCCATATCGGCATCGGCGGCGTGCTGCGCGGTCTCGGCCTCTTTGACCTTCGCCGACATCTCCTGCGCCTGTTCCAGCAGGACGGACCGTTCCTCCGGCTTCGCCTTGCCGATCAGCTTGCCCATCGCCTTGTGCTCGGCGCGCAGGTTGTCGGCGGTGGCCACCGCCGCACGGCGCGCCGCGTCCGCCTCTAGCAGGGCATCGACGAGGGCGGGGTCTTCGCCGCGGGCGCGCTGCGAGGCGCGGACCGCGTCGGGGTTGTCCCGCAGGAATCGGAGGTCGATCATGGGTGACCAGCCTAATGGTCGCGATATTGCGGTTTCACGCCGATATCCCAGGATGCGGACCGTCCCGGGGTGTACGCGCGCATAGTTGCCCTGTGGGCACAACTTTCGACGAAACCGCTATTGATAACGCAGTCGCCGATCTGGTTGCGGGCGAGAAGACCTGGGCGCATACCCCGCTGCGGCGGCGCCGGGAACTTCTCGACGATATCCACACCCGCACCGGCCGCTTCTCCCACGAATGGGTGCGGGCGGCGCGCACGATCAAGGGCCTGGCTCCGGACTCCCCGCTGGTCGGCGAGGAGTGGATGTCGGGTCCGATGACGCTGCTGCAGGCCACCGCCGCGCTGTCGACCACGCTCTCGGCGCTGGAGCAGGGGCGCAGTCCGCTCGATGGGTTCGAACTCACCGAGGCGCCGGGTGCGCGGGTCGCGGTGCCGATTCTGCCGCTCGATTTCTACGACCGGTTGCTCCTCAGCGGTTTCCATGGCGAAGTGTGGCTGCGCCCCGGCGTCGACGCCGATACCGCGCGCCGCCGCGCCGGACTCGCGCAACTCGATCCCACCGCGACCGGCGGTGTCGGTGCGGTCCTCGGCGCGGGCAATATCACCTCCATTCCGCCACTGGACGTGCTCTACGAGCTCTACGCCCACAACCGCGTGGTTGCGCTGAAGCTGAATCCGATCACCGACCCGCTGTTCACGGTGTACGAGATGGTCTTCGCACCGCTGATCGAACTCGGCGTGTTGCGGATACTGACCGGCGGGGCCGAGGCGGGCGGGTATCTGGCGCACCACAGCGACGTCGCGCATGTGCACATGACCGGCAGTATGCGGACCCACGACGCGATTGTCTGGGGTCCGGACGGCAAGGCCGCGGGCCGGCCGCTGCTGGACAAGCCGATTACCAGCGAACTCGGCGGCGTCTCTCCGACCATTGTGGTACCCGGCGAATGGGATGACGCCGATCTGCGCTTCCAGGCCGAACACATCGCGACCCAGCGGCTGCACAACGGCGGCTACAACTGCGTCGCCACCCAGGCGGTGGTGTTGAGCGCCCAGTGGCCGCAGAAGGACCGGTTCCTCGCCGAGCTTCGGGCCGCGATCGAACGCGCGCCACAGCGCCGGGCCTACTATCCGGGCAGCGACGATCGGGTCGCCGCGGCCTTGGATTCCTATCCGGATGCCGAGCGGCTCGGACCGGATCGCGAACGCGTGCTCGTCGAGAATCTGCCGTCGACCGAAACACCGCTGCTGCGCACCGAATACTTCTCGCCGGTGCTCGGTGTGGTCGAACTGCCGCATACCGGCGGTGAATTCCTGCAGTGCGCGGTCGATTTCGCGAACGACGAAGTGATCGGGACGCTCGGTGTCAATGTGCTCGCGCACCCGAACACCATCAAACGCCTCGGCATCGCCTTCGACCGCGCCGTCGAGCGGCTGCGCTACGGCGCTATCGCGGTGAATGCCTGGACCGCACTCGCCTTCCTGGCTCCGCGTGCGTCGTGGGGCGCGTACCCCGGTCACACGCTCGATGACGTGCAGAGCGGAATCGGCGTGGTGCACAACGCCTTTCTGCTCGACGATGTGGAACGCACAGTGGTGCGCGGCCCGTTCCGGCCGTCGCCTCGGTCGCTACTGCGCGGCGAGCTGGCGCTGTCGCCGAAGCCGCCCTGGTTCGTCGACAATGCGACTGCCGCCGCGACGGGACGCAAGCTGACCGAGTTCTACGCGACCGCCAATCCGGTGCGCCTGCCCGGCCTGTTCCTGTCCGCGTTCCGTGGATGACGCGCCGGCATAGGTTCGACCGGGGCGCTTCGGATCGATTCGACCAGGTCGTGGCACCGGCGATCAGACGCTGACATGATGGACCGCGATGTCTGCTGATGATGTGACCAAGGACCCGCACGAATCCGAGCCGCCCTCGGGCGAGTGGTCGCGCGCGGAATCGTTCCCGCAGTCGGTGATCATCGACCGCGACGTCGTCGCCGACGGCACGTTGCATCTGTCCGCGCCCAAGCTGCGTTGGGTACTGCTCGCGGCGGCGGCCGGCGCCGTCATCATCTCGTTGGTCGGCCTGTTCATCACCGGCTACGACAACGACAAGGGACTCGAGGCGCACAATCCGGGTTCGCCCGGCCAAACCGCCCTGGACAAGGAGTTCGGCACCGCGGCGAAGGGCGATTGCCTGAGCTGGAGCAAACAGGACCGCGGCGATCTGGTGAAGGTCGCCTGCTCCAGCAAGCATCTGTTCGAGGTCGCGGCGGATGTCGATATGTCCAAGTATCCCGGTGTGGAATTCGGTCCCGGCTCACGCTTTCCGGACTCGCTGCGACTGACCGAACTCAAGGAGGAGCACTGCGGCCCCGCCGTCGAGCAGTACTTGAGCGGCAAGTTCGATCCGCGCGGCCGCTATGTGGTCGGCCTGATGTACCCGAGTCCGGACGGGTGGAAGCACGGCGATCGAACACTGCGCTGCGGACTCCAGTTCTCCGGTAGCACCGGCACCCCGCTGCCGACCAACGGCGCCGCCGCCGAACACGATCAGTCGAAGGTCTTCGATCCGGGCACCTGCCTCGGCATCAATCAGAATCTGCCGACCGATCCGGTGGATTGCGCGCAGGCGCACGCCGTCGAGATCGTGTCCACCGTCGACCTCGGCCAGCACTTCTCCGGCGCCCCGCCCGCCAAGGACGACCAGGACAAGTTCATGGAGGACGAGTGCGCCCGCGCGGCCAACGATTATCTCGGCGCACCCGACGCGGTACGCAATAAGACGCTGACGCTGTTCTTCGACTACCTCGACGCGCGCAGTTGGCTGGCGGGCAGCCACAAATTGGACTGCATGATCGGAAAGGGCACCGACCGTGAGGGTTTCGCGCCGATCACCGGAACGGCGAAGGGCGACATCCTGATCAACGGTCAGGCTCCGGTGCCGCCGCCGAACTCCGGACGCTCGACTCCCGCCCCGCTGCCCGGCGCCGCGCCGCTGCCACCACAGCCGCAACCGCGCTGATGTCGGTAACCATGTCCGCGAACCGGTTCGAGGAGCTGGTCGGCGATGCGCTCGATCTCATTCCACCGGAGTTGGCCCGCGCCATCGACAATGTGGTCGTGCTGATCGAACCGCGCGACCCGGAGGATCCGCATCTGCTCGGGCTGTATCACGGAGTCGCATTGACCGAACGCGACAGTCACTACGGCGGTTCACTACCCGACACCGTAACCATCTATCGCGAGGCGATTCTCGACATCTGCGGCGATGAGCGTGAGGTCGTCGAGGAGGTCGCGATCACTGTGATCCATGAGATTGCACACTATTTCGGCATTGACGAAGACCGGTTGCATGAGCTGGGATGGGGCTAGTCTTATCCAAGCTGTATTCGGGCTCGGCTCGACGAGCACGAAACCAGCACGGATGACCGGAAGAAACTTGGGGATTCGATGGAACCGATCGCGTTGCTGTCGCGTCCTATCACTCGAAGGGGGAATTCTCGTGGTTCCGCCCCATAGCCACTAGAAGGAGTCGAGTCATGGTTGGACATGTACTGATCTCGCCCGAGGCCATTCTCGCCGCCGCGGCCGAACTCGATCTGGTCGCCGAGCGGCTGGCCGCAGCGTCCATGATCACCGCGCCGGGGACGCACGTGATCCCGTCGGGTACCGAAGAGGTGTCGATCGTGGCCGCCAGCCACTTCAACCAGGGCGCGGTGACCCACGATCACTCCATCGCCCAGGGCATTCTCGAACTGCACCATGCTGCACAGACACTGCGAATGCAGCTGGCTCAGCACATCGCCGGTGACGTCGTGCGCGCCGCCGGAGTCAACGCTATCCAGGTCTAGCCCGTACCGCTGTCCTCAACCACCATTCAGACATTCAGGGGAGTTATAAGCATGGTTGCAGGAGTTACCGGCGTCCTGTGGATCGCCCGGCCATCCGAAATCAACTCGGCCACCCTTCACGCGGGCGCGCACGCGGTCCCGATTTCGGCCGCCGCCACCGCATGGGGTGCGCTCACCGCCGCCTGGGTCGACGCGACGACAACCGTTGCACGCGTCATGGCCGAACTGGGCGTCGGCATGCAGGGCGTCAACGGTATCGCCGCGCTCGGCAAGCTGACCGGATTCCTCGGCTGGTCCGAACAGCAGGGCGTGCAGTCCGCGGCGATGGGCGGCAAGGCCGCGGCGAACGTCATCGCGTACGGCGTTGCCGCGCTCGCGATGCCGAGTCCGCCCGAAATCGCGGCCGTCAATACCGCGCTGGCCGCCTCGGCGAACCCGGCCGGTGCCGTCAGCGGCGCCTATGAGGCCGCCGAGGTCGCCAGGCACGCCATGGATATCCGCGCGGCGCTGGTGATGGAGACCTATGAGGCGGCGACCTCGGCGATGGTGGCTACGCCCGCCGAGTTCCTGATGCCGCCGCCGATCGCTGCGGGTGCGGGCCAGGCCAATTCGAGCGGGACCGCCGATGCCGCGTTCGGAGCGCCCACCGACCCGATCTCGACTGCGGTCGCCGCCGTGCAGGCGTTCGTATCCAACCCGGGTGTGGCCAGTGCCGCCACGCAGGCCGCGCAGGCAGTCGGTTCGGTGGTCAGCACCGGTGTGTCGACGGTCGGCAGTGTGGCGACCAATGCGGTCACCGCCGTGGCAAGCACGCCGATGACCACCATGGCCCCGATGGCGATGGGTGGCGCAATGGCCGCGGCGGGCAGTGCGACCGCGACCCGTGCGGTCTCATTTTCCGGCACCTTCGCCGGTGCGGGCGGCACCCAGCTCAAACTGCCGGAAGGCTGGGGTACGGGCAGCGTGATCGGCGGCAACAGCGCGACAGCGGTACCCGAGACGGTCGCATCTGTCGACGCCACCCCGGCCCGGTCGATCAACAACAGCACGGGCAACCCGCTGCTGGGGAATCAGGCCCGTGACGGCGAGGACGACGAGTCCGAGCATGACAGCAAGGTCGACCTGCGGGCCGATCACTTCACCGATGGCCGCTTGGCCGCCGATGGCGTGATCGGCGCCAACGCCGGGACGGTTGGGTGACCGTCCTCGGTGCCAGTGGTGGGCCGTCCGCACTCGAGGCGGTTGTGCTCTCGCCCGACGAGATCCAGTTTCTCCGCGAGAAACTGGATCTCGATGACCTTCCGGTTGTGCTGAACGCATACGCCCGCTTCGACAGTGTGCCCACACATCAAGCCGCAATGGCCGCCGCTGCCGAGTCACTCGAACAGCGGGACCTGCTGATCGACAACGGGGTTCAGCCCGACTTGGAGGACCGACTGCGGGTACTGAATCGGCCACACTGGATCGTCGCCATGCGGCTGATCGTCGAGGGGTACGTGAGTCGTTTCTGTCTGGCGAAGGGCGACGACCTTGCCGTCGTTACACTTCGCGGACAGGACTCCTATGTGCTCGACGAAGTGGGAATTGACCTGGCCGGCACCGTGGTTGCGGCGCTCGGCACGGCCAAGCCACTCGAGCTCTACGGCATGAACGCACCGACCGAGGAGCTTGCCACGATCTTCCAGGACCTCGGCGATGCCAATGCCACCGCCGAACGACTCGCAAAGGTCGGCAAACCCGCGCAGGACGCGCACACCCTCGCCTCGGCCGTGGTCGAAATCCATTCACATGCTCAGATCACCGCCGTGCTCTACGGGGACGGCACCCGCGACATCGTCGAGAACCACATCGCCGTCTTCAATACCCGCAATGGGCGATTCATCTCGACAACGAGCGTGGCCGATGACGGCACCAAGTGGTCGTCGCTGGCCAGCGGTACTCCCGCCCGTCTGCGCGCCGCGGTGGAGGATCTGATCCACTCGTTGCCGGAGCGGGAAGAGTTTCCGAGGAATCCGAAGTTCGCCTGAGGTGTTGCCGCGGGGTCGGGCAGTGCAGGATCCGGGTGCGATAAGGCGGTCTCCGGTGGGCGCGGATCAGTCGTTGCCGTTGGCGCGCAGCATTTGTAGGCGGGCGTGCAGCGTGTCCATGTGGCCGGTAGTGAACTGGATACCGCTATCGGTATCCGGCTCACGCTCGTAATCGCCGGCTTCCGAACGCTCCTCGAGGTGCTCTCGAATCGCCTGCAGCACGTAAAACGGTATTGAATCCTCTTCCCTCAGTAGCTGTATGGTGCGCTGTGGCTCGTCGGAAATGATCGTGGAGTCCGCCATGTGCTGCGTGACAATGCGCCTCCGCCGGGGAATCCCGACCGACAGCGGTGAGGTGCACGGCATATGCGAGCTCACCAGATGTCCCATGGCAGAACAGGATTCGGCTGTCGGCACTGGCGGGGCCACAGCATTCCGACGAGCACCAGCCCATGGAGCACTGCGCCCCGCAGTATTCAGCCCATGGGGTCGTCGGCGGTGGGTGATACCTCGTAGGCGAAGGGTGGGGTGAATCGACCCCAGCGGATGCACTCCCAGCCACCGACAGGGCGGGGCACGAGTTCGATGGTTTCGGTGTTGTCGAGGTGGTTGTTCGTGGTGAACGGCGGTGCCACGCCGCTGAGGTTGCGGGAGACCAGGCGCATGGCGGCACCGTGGCTGACCAGCAGAATGTCGCCGTCGCTGCCATCGGTCAGGTATTTGACGCGCAGATCCTCGACGACCGGTAGGAAGCGGGCCAGAACGTCGTATCCGGATTCGCCGCCAGGGACCCGTTCGGCGAGATCGCCTTCGTGCCAGGCGCGGTAGATCCGCTGGAAACGCGAGTGGGCTTCCTCGGTGTTGAGGCCTTCCAGTTCGCCGACCTGAATTTCTTGGATGCCATCGAGGACCTCGACGGGCACGCCGGTCGCCGCCTCGATGTATCCGGCGGTCTGTCGGGCCCGCAGCGCGGCCGAGGAGAACAGCGCCTTCGGCGGTCTCCGCAGACTCGAGCCGAATGTCTTCGCTTGGGCCGCACCGCGTTCGGTGAGCGGTAGGCCGGGGATGCGGGTGTCCAAGATCTTGGCGACGTTGCCTTCGGTCTCGCCATGTCGGACGAGTACCAATCTGCCTGTCATAGGTCGGCCACCCCCTTACGCAATTGGGTCAGCCACTCGGCGGCCGGTTCATCCGAGGGCGGTGGGGTTCCGGTCGCCGAGGTCGCGGGCCAGGAGCCGAGGAAACGGATCCGCGCCGTGCGGTGCAGTGCCTTGAGTGCCTCGGCGACCGCGGTGTCATCGATATGCCCGACGCAGTCGAGGTAGAAGCGGTAGGTGCCCATACCGGTTCGGGTGGGCCGGGATTCGATTCTGGTGAGATCGATACCGCGGGTGGCGAATTCGGCGAACGCGCGCATGAGGGAGCCCGGTTCGTTGGGCAGCTCGAGCACGATCGAGGTGCGGTCGGTACCGGTTGCGGTCGGCGCGACGCGCGGACGGGTCACCAGCACGAAGCGGGTGATCGCTTGGTCGTGGTCGGCGACACCCGATGCCAGTGCCGTCAGGCCGAGGCGTGCACCGGCCAGCGCGGTGGAGACCGCGGCATCCGCCCGACCGGCCGCGACGTCCTCGGCGGCAGCCGCATTCGATGCCGAGGTGAACATCTCGACATCCGGCAGCGTGCGCGATATCCAGAGCCGCACCTGCGCACCGGCGACCGGATAGGCGGCCAGGGTGCGCACATCCGCGAGTTCCGTCCCCGGCTTGGCCAGGATCGCGAAGCTCACTTCGAGTTCGGTTTCGGCGACGATCTGCAATCGCGGACCGATCGCCAGCGAATCCAGGGTCGCCGAAATGGAGCCCTCGACCGAACTCTCGATCGGCACGACGGCACCCTCGACCTCACCGGACCGAATCAGATCGAGCGCCGCACCTTGACTGGGCGCGGCAATCCGCTCGACCGGTCCGTCGAAGGCTTGCGAGGACTCGAGTTTGGCGAGGGCCATCTCGGTAAAGGTTCCGGACGGCCCGAAGTACGCGATTCGCGGCACGGTTACGACATTACTTGCGTGTGCGGAGGATGCTCAGAGTTCCAGCCAGATCGTGCGGCGCATCGGTTTCGATCGCCAGCAACACGCTGCGCGCCGCCTCGACCGCGGGCGGCTTCAAAGAGGTCAGGAAGGCGATATCGGGCCGGGCCAGCGCCGCCCGAATATCCTCGCCGCACAGTGCCGCAACCGTTCCCGCAACGATAGCCAGTGCCCGCTCCCCATCGGATGTGCGCGCAATGAACCCACCATCCGAATGTGCGACCTCGACCAGAAAATCCGCGACCTCCCCATCGCCGATATCCGCGTCGAGAACCCGAACACCCGCCGCCGCGGTCCCGACCGGCCGCACCAGCTCCTCATCCAAACTCCGCCGCGCTGCCGACGGCGCCGCCAACGAAAGCAACACCGGCTCCCCTGTCACCCCGTGCGCCGCCCGCACTCCATCCGCCATACCCCAACCGTAACCACGCCCGCCCATTACCCATCTCCCAAGTGGGAAGCGGTTGCGGAAAGCGAGGACGTCACTTAGCTTAGGTTTACCTAATTTCTCCGCATGGCTTGTACTGGAGGTCTGCATGTTGAAGCCGACTGTCGCACCGTCTACCGCTGAGCGGGTTCGGAGTGCGTGTGCCCATGCGGAGCAAGCGGTACTGGCGATGCCGGGCATTGATCCGACGCCGATTTCGGTCCATCACGTGCGCCAGTGCGGGGATGCGGTGATCGCGGTGCCGACCGCGTCCATGGCGGCGGTATTGGCCGGGAGTTCCGGTGAGAACGGTGCGCCCGCGGTGCTGGAGCTCACCGATCACGCGCCGCTGCCGCTGCGGGAGCCGGTGCGGGCGCTGGTGTGGCTGCGCGGATGGGTGCGGGCGGTGCCGACGCAGGCGCTGCGGGCGCTGGCCACCGAGGTCGCCAAGGACCATCCGCACCCCGACCTGCTCGATGTCGGCCACAGCTCGACCCTGCTACGCGTGGTGATCAACTCCGCGGTGGTGGCCGACTCGACCGGCGCCGAATCCGTCTGCGTCGACGAACTCCGACTCGCCCAACCGGATCCGTTCTGCGCACTGGAATCGGCCTGGCTGCAGCATATGGACGCCGACCACGCCGATATCATCGCCCAACTCGCCCGCCACCTCCCGCCGCGCCTGCAGACCGGCGCGGTGCACCCACTGGCCATCGACCGCTATGGCGTGACCCTGCGCATCGAAGGTCACGACGGTGACCACGACTTCCGACTCCCCTTCAATGCTCCCGCCGACGATATCGAATCCCTCAGCCGCGCCGTCCGCACCCTTGCGGGCTGCCCTTTCCTGAACGGACTCCGCCGCATCTGATTCGGATCGCAGGCACCCGGCCCGTATAGCAAACCGGCAGGCCAGGCCCGAATCGATAGCAAGGTAGGCGGACCTCGAAGCGCTGATCAGCACGACGCGACCGGCCAGGCGCCCGCTGGATCACCGAGGGCAATAGATTCGGACGCATGCGTGCGGAGACCGGTTCCGGGTGGGATGAGCCCGAGCTGAGCGATCGGGAGCGGCTGGCAATTCGGCTCGAAATCCTGGTCGTGCTGGTGGTCACATTCGGGCTGAGTGGGTTGAATGCGGCATTGTCGTTGCTCGAGAGCGCGCTGTCGCCGGGTGGGGTGGGCGGGCAGACCGTCGCGCTGAATCCGACGCGGGCGGCGCAATCCACCATCGACCTGTTGTTTCAGCTGCTCAGTGCGTTGCGCCTGGTCGGGTGGGCGGCACTCGGGCTGTATCTGTTGTGGCGCAGCGGGATCGGACCGCGATTGATCGGATTGGCCAGGGTCCGTTGGCGTTCGGATGTGCTGCCGGGGCTGATTCTCGCGGCGGTCATCGGGCTGCCAGGGCTCGGCCTGTACCTGACCGCACATGCATTGGGGTTCAGCGTGACGATCGTGCCGAGTTCGCTCGGTGACCACTGGTGGCGGTTGCCCGCACTCATCCTGTCCGCGTGCGCGAATGCGGCGGCCGAGGAAATCCTGGTAGTGGCCTATCTCATAACTCGGCTGCGCAGACTCGGCTGGTCGGAGCACCGGTCACTGCTGGCATCGGCATTGCTGCGCGGTAGCTATCACCTATATCAGGGCGTGGGCGGTGGGCTCGGCAATCTGGTCATGGGGGTGATTTTCGGCCGGTTCTGGCAGCGCACCAACCGACTGTGGCCGCTGGTGCTGGCCCACGCGACGATCGATGCGGTCGCCTATATCGGCTACACATTGCTGCGCGGTCACGTTTCCTGGTTGCCGTAACGTCCGCGTCCGCGGCACGAATTTATCGACGAGCGCTCACCCGAGCGCACCAGCTTCCGGCCGCTCGTCAAGCCCCCCGACGGCCCTCGAACAGTAGAGTCTGTGTGATGAACGGCGACGACCCCCAGCGCTACCCGCGGACGCGCCGGGTGCCGCAACCCTTCGGAGATCCCGGTGCGCCGTCCATGCCGCCGCAGCGGCGCGAACCCCATCCGCCGGGTCGTCGCGGCTCCGGCCCGGATCCGAGGCATATCGACCCCACCAAGGTCATCCGCCGCGACGGGTCGGATAACGGACCGCCACTGGCGTATTCGCAGGTACCGCCCGAAATGCGTAGGCCGCCACGCAATTCCCGGCCCCCTCATGTACCGACTCGGCAGCCGCACCACGCGGCCCAGCCGCGCGGCGTTCCCGGCTATGCGCCGCCTCAGCAGCCGGTTCCTTATCAGGAACCGCAGAATCGCCGCCGCGATGTACCCCCGCCGCCGCCCGCCCTGCCGCCGTCGCGCCGCGAACGCGAACCCCGCCCGCCGCGCCGCCGTCGCAAACTGCATCTGTTCCGCTGGTTCCTAGTGCTTTTGGTGGTACTGGTCCTCGCGGTGGTCGGCGCCGTCGTCAAACTCGACGGTTCGCTCAATCGGATCGACGCACTCGCCGACTATTCCGACCGCGTCGGCGACACCCCGGGCACGAACTGGCTGCTCGTCGGCTCCGACGGCCGAGCCGGTCTCACCCCCGATCAGGAACAGGAACTCGCCACCGGTGGTGAGGTCGGACCCGAGCGCACCGACACGATCATGCTGGTGCACATTCCGAAATCGGGTTCGACCACGCTGGTCAGCCTGCCGCGCGACTCATATGTGAGCATTCCTGGCCACGGCAAGGACAAACTCAACGCCGCCTTCGCCTTCGGCGGCGCACCGCTGCTGGTGCAGACCGTCGAAACCGCCACCGGCGTGCATATCGATCACTACGCGCAGATCGGCTTCGGCGGCTTCGCGGGCATTGTCGATACCCTCGGCGGCATCGATGTCTGCGTGCCCAAGGCCATCGATGATCCGCTCGCGGGCATCAATCTTGCCGCCGGGTGCCAAACTCTCGACGGACCGCAGGCATTAGGTTTCGTCCGCAGCCGAGCGACCGCCCTCGCCGATGTCGACCGGATGAACAACCAGCGCCTGTTCATGGCCGCCCTGCTGAAGAAGGCGACCGGGGCGGGCACGCTGGCCAATCCGTTCACGCTGTGGCCGCTGGCGCGGGATACCGCGAAATCGCTGAAGGTCGATAAGGGCGATCACATCTGGAATCTCGGCCAGCTCGGTTGGGCGATGCGCGGCGATACCGTGGCGACCACCGTACCGATCGGCGGCTTCACCGATACCGATAGCGGAAATGTATTGCTGTGGGATAAGCAACGTGCGGGTCAGTTCTTCGACGACCTCGCGAAGGACCAGCCGATCCCGGACGATCTGCTGACGAGGTAGCGTCGGGCGTATGTCCGATACCGAATCCGACGAGCCGTTCCCGGACCTGCTACGCGACCAGATCCGGCGTGGCTTCACCGCCTCGCAGCAGTATCTGGCCGCGGCGGTCTACTTCGATTCGAATCGCCTGCCGCAGTTGGCCAAGCACAGCTACGGCAAATCCGCCGAGCACCGCTCGCACGCCCTGCGCATGGTGCAGTACCTGCTGGACCGCAATCTCGAGGTGCAGGTCGGCGGCCTCGACGATGTGCGGTCCACCTTCGAATCACCGCGCGGCGCCGTCGTTTTCCTGCTGGAATCCGAGCGCGCCCGCAATACGCAGATCACCGAATTGGCCAGGACCGCGCGGGTCTCCGGCGACTACCTCGGCGAGCAGTTCATTCAGTGGTTCCTCAAGGAACAGGTGGAGGACGTCGCCGGGATGACCACCCTGCTGACCGTCATCGATCGTGCCGCGGGCGATCTGTTCGACGTCGAGGAGTTCATCGCACGTGAGGTGCGCACCACACCGCGCGCCGATATTTCCGCACCGAGAATGGCGGGCGCGAGTAAGAATTAATTAGGCAACACTAGCCTCAATAAGGCTGCACTTGGATGACACGCGGCCTGACCAGCGCTAATGTCGCAACTATGTCCAGCCATCCGGAGTCTCCACGCAGCAAATTTCACGGTCTGCTCCACGATCAGATCCGGCACGAATTCAATGCCGAGCATCAATACATCGCGATCGCGGTGTGGTTCGACAATGCGGATCTGCCGCAGCTGGCCAAGCGTTTCTATGCGCAGGCGGTCGAAGAGCGTAATCACGCGATGATGATCGTGCAATACTTCCTGGACCGGGACATCAGCGTAGAACTTTCCGGCATCGATCCCGCGAAATCGCAATTCGAGAATGCTCGCGAACCGATCGCGCTGGCCCTCGCACAGGAAAAGAACGTCACCGATCAGATCATCCAGTTGGCGAGCACGGCCCGCGAAGAGGGCGATTACCTAGGGGAGCAGTTCATGCAGTGGTTCCTCAAGGAACAGGTGGAGGAGGTCGCCAATATGACGACCCTGCTCACCATCGCCGATCGCGCCGGGTCGAACCTGTTCGACCTGGAGGATTTCGTCGCTCGTGAAATGAATGGTCCGAGCGATGCTTCCGGCGCTCCCTCCGTTGCGGGCGGCAGCATTTAATTCACGACTGGCGAATCAGGGCCGTCTCGTCGCGACGAGACGGCCTTGTCGCTGTGATTCGAGCGGGGTCGCGACCCCGCGGTCCGCGTAACGGCTTTATGCGGCGCTCATGGAGCTGAGCAGCGTCTTGAGCAGCGTCAGAATGGCTTCCATGATGGTCCTACTTTCCTCATCTTTTGGTGAGACTTCGCTCACCACCACCAGCTTTCGGTGATGCAGAGAACCTAGCCGAGCGATGATTAGAAAGGAGTGTGTTTCACAAAATTCTTCGTGATTTTTTCGAAATCACCGCAGGGTGACCTGACGCGACCGCAGCCCGTCCCGAGAGCGGCGCTCGTCCGCCGAGAGCGGAGCATCATCGGCCAGCGCCGCCGCCAGGCGTTCGCCGAACTCGATCGCCGGTTTGGTCCACTCGCTGGCATGCAGTTCCGGATCCAGGTCGAACACCGGGACCAGCAGGCCGTGCGTGCGGAACGAGCCCGCGAAACGGGAGCCATCGCCGAGATGCAGTCCACCAGATGCGTGCAACCGCGCGAGCGCCAACATCAGATCGTCCTCGTCCTCCGGGCGCACCCAGCGCAGATGCGCCTTATCACCGGCATCGACCCACCAGCCCGCGCCGATCGAATCGGGGCCGAGATCCAGTCGTGCGGATGGCATGATCGCCTGCTTGGCCTGTTCGATGGTCGCGGCGACCTGCGGATCGGGCTGCACGCCCTCGGGCACCCACCAGTCGAAGTCCTGGTGCACGGTCAGTTCCAACTTTGCGTCCGCATCGATCACATCGGCCAATCGCGGTCCCCCAGCGGCGCTTTCGGCCACGGTCAGCGATTCGCCGGGCTCGGCGGACTGCGTCCACAGGATCGCCGCAGCGATATCGGCGGCCGGATCCGGACCCTGGAATTGCACCTGCGTCGCGACGTATCCGGTCGGCGGCTCGCCCGCCCGCACCAATCCGGCGACCGCGCCCGGCAATACCGTGGCCAGCACGACGGAACGCTCCGCCGCGATATCGGACGACAGCGGCAGCGTCGCGGTCGCCGACGGCACGAATTCGCGCATCGCGACCAGATCGCACTCCGCGGCCAGCCCTTCGAACGGACGCACACCGGCCTGTGCCGCCTGCACTTCCAGTGCCGCCCGCCGCTCGGCGAGACGCTGGGCCCGGTTCCCTCCGGGCTTCGGACTATTGCGCTTGCTTTTACCCACGGCAGGTCAAAATACAGTGTTTGATTGCCGCGCCTACGGCGCGGCGTGTTCGCGGCCCCTGGTGTCTCGCGTCCGAGCCGTCGAGACTCCCGACTTCGTCGCATGCGCTCCGACGACTCAGACGCGAGACGGACCGCGAACGTCGCTCGTAACACTCGCTCCGATGTGGTCATTGCTGGCGGAGT
>NZ_JBFAWD010000019.1:35774-163981 GCF_040680135.1 Nocardia sp. NPDC052112
GCGTTCGGCACCCGATGTACACGCACCAGACGGGTGAGTCTCGCGACTTCGTCGCATGCGCTCCGACGACTCGGACTCGAGACGGGCCGCGAACGTCGCTCGTAACACTCGCTCCGATGTGGTCATTGCTGGCGGAGCGTTCGGCACCCGATGTACACGCACCAGACGGGTGAGTCTCGCGACTTCGTCGCATGCGCTCCGACGACTCGGACTCGAGACGGGCCGCGAACGGTCGCTCATGAGACAGGGCTCCGTGGTCGCTGATGGCGAGCAAGTCGACACCGGCGGTGTGCTCGCCCACCAGCTGAGACTCGCGCCTGCGACATATGCGAATCGAGTCGACTCAAGCGGCCGTGAGCAGGGCCTTGGTGCGGGCCGGATGGTTGGTCGCGACCCAGCTGACACCCAGGTCGGCGCACAGGCGCACATCGTCGGGATCGTCCACCGTCCAGCAGTAGGTGGCGCGACCCGCCGCGGCGGCCTTGTCGACGAGATCCGGGTGTTCGCGCAGGGTTTTCACCGAGGGGCCGACGGCGGTCGCGCCGACCGTGGTCGCGGCGCTGCCGCCCAGATAACGCGATGATTCACCGAGCAGGACTGTCGGCAGCAGCGGTGCGGAGCGACGGATCCGCCAGACCGCGGTGGCCGCGAACGACATCACCACCGCGCGGGAGTGATCGGCGGAGGCGGGCGTGGCGATGCCGAAGCGCTGGAGTTCGGCGAGCAGCTTGTTCTCCACCAGCGCGCCGTAACGCACCGGATGTTTGGTCTCGATGAACAGCTTGGTCGGCCTGCTGCGCCAATCGAGTACCAGCTCGATCAGTTCGCTGAGGGTGAGTACCGATGCGGGTGCGCCGTCGGCTCCGAAGTCGAGTCCCTCGAGTTCGTCCAGGGTCATTTCGCTGACCAATCCGGTGCCCGACGAGGTCCGGTCGACGGTGCGGTCGTGCACGCAGACCAGGTGCCCGTCCCTGGTCAGCCGGACATCACACTCCACGCCATCGGCGCCCTCCTGCAGCGCTAGCTCATACGCGGCGAGCGTATGTTCCGGGCGCGCCGCCGAGGCACCCCGGTGCGCGACGACGAACGGTGCGCGACTGCCCTGGCTCACTTGGCCAAAACCTCCTCGTGCTCACGGTGCGGTGTAGTTGTTTCGGACGCGACGGACGTGGGGACCGGCTGCTTCGGCGCGCCGCCGCCGGGCTGCACCGGTTCGATAACGGGCACCGCCGGATCGACCGCGATCACCCACCGGCGCGCGATCCTGGTGCGGCCGAACAGATCGCGCCCCGTCATCGACCGCTGCACCCAGAGCGTCAGCACCGCGACCCCGGCCGCGACCAGATCGGTGAACGCGGTGAACAACACCCCGTCGGCCTTGGCCTGCAGGGTATCCGCGGTCCGCCAGAGCAGTGCCGCGACCGTGCACCCGGCGCCGAGCACCCAGCCCACCCACCAGATGCGCACGGCCCGCAGCGTTCGCGGATCCGGGTGCACGGCGACCACCTCGGTGAGAAAGACGCCGGGCCACAACAGATTCACCACCGGTACCAGACAGCCGAGCGCGAGCGTCCGAACCAACCGCGGGTCGCGGCGGCCGACAGCGGCGAAGGCGGCCCGACGCGTTTCGATCAACCAGCCGAGCATCGCGATCGCGGTGATCAACCCGAGTGCGAGGCCGACCAATGCGGAAAGCCACACCATCGCATCGGAGAAATGCAGCAACCACGATGGAATCAGCCGGGTGCGGTTGCGCAGCAGAATCAGATAGCGCCCGAATTCGGCGCAGGCGGAGACCACGAAAACCGCCGCGGTCGCGATGAGTAGCGCGCCGGCCCTGTTGGTCAGCCGGTCCAGCGGCCGTCGTGGCGCCGGTGCGGATACGACCGGCGGATCCAGCAGACCCCAGCGCGGAATCTGCTGGTAGCGCGGCGTTTCCACCGGGGGCCGCTGCCGACCCGAGCTCAACTTGCGGGTGCGCTGATCGGGACGTCGCGCCACCCACCGGTAATTGCGCCGCTCGGCGGGGGCATCGATGGGCGCCGGTGACAACAGCACGCCACGGCAACGCGGGCACCAGTGCATCGGCGTCGTCTGCACGGCCCAGCGCGCGCCACAGCGCGCACAAGGTTGTACCACCGTACTCACGGCGCCCCTCTCTCTATTGCCTCAGTAGATCTTCGCCTGGTGATCGCCGTCCGCAACCAATGGTCGACCCACCCGCTGCCATGCCACCATGCCACCGCCGACATTGACCGCGTCGTATCCGATGTGCGCCAGGTACTTGACCACCTCGATGGATCGGCCGCCCTGGCGGCAGATCACATACAGCTGGGCGTCGTAATCCAGCTCGTCGACGCGGGCCGGCACGTCGGCCATCGGAATGTGGATCGCACCCGGTGCATGTCCGAGCTGCCATTCGTCGTCCTCGCGCACGTCGAGCAGAATCGCCACCGGGGCGTCCGCCGCGACACGCTCGGTCTTATCGAATTCGTCCGGTACGGCTTCCACCGGCACCGACGACACTTCGGGGCTCGTCACGCTTCGATCCTGCCATGGGTCGCGCACCACCGGGGAGTTCCGGCCCCGCGACGGGGGTACCTCGACGGGTACTGCACGGCCTCGACATCGGCACGTTACCTCGGGTATGTTCTGTGCTTCTGGATCCTCTCCGATGCCCCGCGCCAGGGCCGCTTGTGCATATCCCGATCGAAGTTATCCACATAATCCACAACTTGATCCACAGGCCACAGCTATCGGACAGCACACCAGCAACAGGCATCGGCTATCAAACAGCTTTCGATCTACCAGCGCTTATGTACCAGATCCGGTATCAGGCAGGCGGACCCAGCAGGTTGCTGAATCAGGTCGCGGTACGAACGACCGATCCGAGACTCCCCTCCTTGCCATCCCGGAGCGGTCATTCGCCGCTGCTTCGGGATCTGAGGCTGTGCAGGTCCCGATATCTACTTGGACGCCGCCGATCGCCGATCGGTTCCACCGAAAAGCCATAACACCGGCGAATAGCCGAAATACCGGGTTCCCGCAGCTGCGGTCGGTAGCCTGGGTGCATGGACGTGAGCAGGGGGCTACTCGACGGAATGGATACGGCAGCACTCAACACAGCACTCTCCGAGGCCACCTGCCTAGGCGTGGAGGTCGATACCGCGAACGCGCGTCTGAGCCTCGACCTGGAAGTTCTGACGCTTCCGGCCGACGGACCCGCGCCCGAGGACTACCGCGTGAAGTTGATCTTCACCGGTGTCAGTCGAGTCGCGGCCTCGCTGCGCATTCAGGAGTGGGACGATCCGGCGGCCAGGGTGCTGCCGCTACAACTGGACAACCTGGACGCGGCCATTCGCAGCTTCGGCGGCGGTCGACTGCACGGTTGGGAATTCATCGATGTGGACGACAGCGGCTGGGTGCACTGGAGTGAACTGCTCAGCTTCGACACCGGGATCGACTCCCGCGTCTCCGCGCACGTACTCGAGTTCTCCCAGGAAGAGGGCATCGATCCGCGCGAACTCGATGTGCGGGTGTGGTTCGACGGCATGACGATTCACGACACCCAAGGCGCCGAAATCCCGATGCAGCAATTCATCGCGGGTGGGGTGCGCTGGTGGCAGGCGCATGACGAGGGCGATCCGCGGACCATGCGCGCCGGAATCGTGCCGCCGCTGTAGCGCTGTTCGAACCGCGCACCCGGGCAACGGATGTGCGGTTGTGTTCCAGGTACCGAGTCCGATTGGTGTTGTGGGCGAGTTGTACTCACGAAATCGGTCGTATCGTCAAGTGTCCCGCGCACCGTGACGGAATGTGGGGGCAAGGGGCGCGGTTGCAAACGAGCGGGTGTACGAATGATGGTTGAGTGTGCTCGAGACGGCGGGCACACACGGCCCGACATTAGGAAAGGGACATCGTGGCTGAGTACACGTTGCCAGATCTGGATTACGACTACAGCGCCCTGGAGCCCCACATCTCCGGGCAGATCAACGAGATTCATCATTCCAAGCACCATGCTGCCTATGTCGCCGGAGTCAACGCCGCGCTGGAGAAGCTCGAGGCCGCACGCGAGGCGGGCGACCACGGCGCGATCTTCCTGAACGAAAAGAACCTGGCCTTCCACCTGGGTGGGCACGTCAACCACTCGATCTGGTGGAAGAACCTCTCCCCCAACGGCGGTGACAAGCCGGTCGGCGAACTGGCCGCCGCTATCGACGACCAGTTCGGTTCGTTCGACAAGTTCCGCGCGCAGTTCACGGCCGCGGCCAACGGCCTGCAGGGCTCCGGCTGGGCGGTGCTCGGCTATGACACCCTCGGCCAGAAGCTGCTGACCTTCCAGCTCTACGACCAGCAGGCCAACGTGCCGCTGGGCATCATCCCGCTGCTGCAGGTCGACATGTGGGAGCACGCCTTCTACCTGCAGTACAAGAACGTCAAGGCGGACTACGTGACCGCGTTCTGGAACGTCGTCAACTGGGAAGACGTGCAGGAGCGCTTCGCGCGCGCCATCGGCCAGGCCAAGGGCCTCATCTTCGGCTGAATCCAATGGCAGCGCCTCCGGCGCTGCGTGTTCGCGGCCCCTTGATGGCTTGCGTCCGAGCGTCGAGACTCGCGCCTGCGGCGCATGCGCTTCGACCACTCGGGCGCAAGCCGGGCCGCGAACGGCGCATGCTCGATCTCGCTTCGCTCGAAACACGGTGTGATGCCGATGTTGTTGCGTGCGGAGGCATCGAACGAACCCCCGGTCGCGGTCACCGTCGAGCATCTACGAGCTCGTGGGCATTACTGCAGCCCGCGGGTTTGTTTTGTTTCGTCCGGTTAGCACTCTTTGGTACTTGTGTGCCAGGTGAGTTTTGGCGCATTCTCGGAAATCCACAGTTCGAGGACGGGCAACGCCGCCCCCGGTTCCATGACGGGAGGCAATCATGCATACGAATGGCCCCATCGGCATCACGCCGTTCCATGCCCACGGATTACTGCGGGGGTTCGTCATCTCCGGACGTTGGCCCGACACCACCAGGGAATGGGCGCAGGTATTGGTACTCGCCGTGCGGGTGGCCTCGTTTCCGGGCTTGCTGACCACCTCGACCGTCTTCGGTGTGCGCGAGGAGCTACCGGACGATCCGGCACCGGGCACCGTCGGGCTCGTCCTCGCCGAGGGACCGGTGCTCGGGGACCAGGCGCTCGAACCGGGCCGGTTCGCCGACCATGTGCCACCGGCGCTGTTGATGCTGCATCCGCCCGCGGAGACCCGGCCGTCGCTACCGGAATGCGTCGGCGTGGCATCGGGATGTGTGCTCCTGCCCGGCGTCCCGCATCTGGGCCTGGAACACCGAGCGGCCTGGGCCGAGGCCGAATCCGACGGCACCGTTACCTCGTTGGTCAGCCGCGTCGGCCTCGACCCGATCAGTGACCCCGATACCGCGGTCCTTGCCATGCTCCTCGCCGCCTGATCCCTCGCATATCCCGTGGCTGCCTCGCATAAGTTGCACCGGCGAGGCAGCCGGCATGCGACGGCAGCGCGTTGATTGCCATGGGCTAGCTCACTTTTGGATCAGTGCTTGCTGCCGGAGCTGTGCGGGCACCCGAAAATCACCGGTTGGATCGCCAAACTTATTGTGCGCATTGCGATTTCGATAACAATGGCTTGGTGCTTGTCCGGTCGCGAGGGTACAGTCGATGGCAGCGAAGGGGAGTAGCCCGCAATCGCGCTGTCGACATACTGGTCCGCCGCCTCACGAGGGCGCGGACCCGGCCGCGTGAACCGGCGTAGATCCGGTGGGCGAGACCTTCGGCCGAGACAACCATTGCGTTGTCGGCCGGAGGCGTCACCCGATCTCCTGGCCGACAGGCCGGAGCCCGAGAGTGCACACCACATGATCGCGACGATATTGCTCAGCGTCGGAATCGTCTTTCTCGCCGAGTTGGGTGATAAGTCCCAGCTGATGGCGTTGACGTTCGCGCTGCGCTACCGCTGGTGGGTCGTGCTCGGCGGCATTGCGACCGCGAGTGCGGCGGTGCATCTGATCTCGGTCGGCATCGGCTATTTCCTCGGTGCGGCGCTACCCACCCGTGCCATCGCATTGGTCGCCGCGCTCACCTTCCTGGCCGTCGGCCTGTGGACCCTGCGCGAACATTTCGGCAGCGATGACGCCGAAGCCGAACCCAAGCCGCCGCGTTCGACAACCGCGCCATTCTTCGTGGTGCTTTCGGCCTTTCTGCTCGCTGAACTGGGCGACCGAACCATGTTCGCCACCGCCGCCCTGGCCACCGACAACAGCTGGATCGGCGTCTGGATCGGTTCCACCGTCGGCATGGTCGCCGCCGACGCACTCGCCATCGCGGCAGGCATCGTGGTCGGCAAGCATCTCCCGGAACACGTCATCGGCATCTGCTCCGGCCTACTGTTCCTCTACTTCGGCACCGCGAGCCTGCTTGCCGCCGCCCGCCCCGACCTAGGCATACTCACCGGCGGCGCACTCGCCACCCTCGCCCCGGCCGCCGCGGGCATCGCCCTGCTGATTCGTTCACGGCGAGATTCGGCACGCGTGCCGAACGACCCGGCACCAGAATCCGACAAAGTGCTCTGACCGGTCACGCTCCGGCCCCCCGTCCACCGGCCGTTGCCTGCCAGCCCGCTCAGGTACGTACTTCGGACTGGTGCAGCATCGCCTCGCCGTAGAGATCGCCACTGCGGCGCACCAGGTCGAGTAGCGGTTCGCGGAGGGCTCGGAGACCGGGGAGGTCGTCCACGGCGATGCGGGCGGTGACCATGGCGCTCACGGCGGCGGCAAGGGTTTGGCAGGCGAAGCGCTGTTGGTCGGTGCGGGCGTCGAGGACGTCGGCGATCATCGCGACGAACGATTCCTGCAGCTGGGCGCGGCGAGCGATTGCCTTCGAACCCACGGCATAGACCTCGACGAGGTAGAGGCGGGCGTATGCGGGTTCGCCGATCAGGCCGTCGAAGTAGGCCTCGAGGATGCGGCCCATCCGATCCGGATCGGACGGACCGGCCGGATCGCGCGCTTCGCCGTCCATCGCGTTCGCGATATTCACGATCAGCAACTCGACGGCCCGCTCGTAGGCGGCCTCGAAACAATCCTCCTTGGAACGGAATTGCTCGTAGAACGTCTCCCGCGAAACCCCGGCCCGCTTCAGGATGGCCGCGACGGAGGTCCCGACATATCCGTTCTCGACCATGGCCTCGGCCATCGCGCTCAGAATCCGCTCGCGCTGCGAGGCGATCACCTCCTCCCTCGGCAGGCCGTGTCGCCCCCGTGGGAGTTGGCGTGCGCTGCTTACGGATTCGGTCATTCAATGGCTCCGAGGGTCGGGTGGGTGGTATCCGGCCACGCCGGTCGCTCCATTTTGCGGGGTCTGGCCGGTTGCTCGGTGGTGAAGGGTGCCTCTTCGGTGCGCGCGATCTCCAATGCCCGCGCCACCCCGCGCCGCAGCGCGATATCGATGACCCGCTGAGCGATCGGCCGGAACGGCAATGCCACCGCCACCCACCACGGCGATACCACCTGACGTTTGCGCCGGGCGATGGCGCGTTCCACCGCATCTATCGCCGGACCGAGCGGTGCGACCCCCGATACCGTCGACCGGCCGAGGATGGCCCGCGCGGCCGCGGTACCGAAGCCGCGTGCGGTCATATCGGTATCGAGCTCGGCGAAATACGCGACCCCGACCTTTGCACCGGTATGTCTGACCTCGTGCCGCAGCGTATTGCCGAGCACCTCCACCCCGGCCTTCGACGCGCTGTAGGCCCCGACCAACGGCAGATTCACCGCGGCCGCCAAGGACGAGACGACCAACGCGTATCCGTTCGGATGACAGATGTGCGGTCCGGCGGCGCGCAAGGTGTAGTAAACGCCCAGCACATTGACCGCCAGGGTTTCCTCCATGACCGCCGGATCCCCGCCGAGCAGCGCCAACTGCTTGGCCACCCCGGCATTGGCCACCACCACATCCAGCCCACCGAGTTCGGTGACCAGCGTGCTGACAACCCGCTCCACCTGCCGGTTGTCGGCGATATCGCAGTAGCGCCACGGTGCGTCCCCGCATTCGCGCGCCACCTCCGCGAGCAGATCCGCCTCCAGCCCGAGCAGCGCTACCTTTGCCCCTTTCGCGTGCAATTGCCGGGCCAGCGCAGCACCGATTCCGCGCGCCGCGCCGGTGATCAGAATCCGGCGCCCGGCCACGGACGCGACGGAAAACAGGTTCATACCTGCGACGATACCAGCTGTGAACACATATGTTCGCAAATAATTCTCCGTTTATCCGACGGTGCTATGCGGAGCGAGCACCGAGTCGAGGGAGCCGTGATGGGGCTCTCACACCGCACCGGTTAGGGTGCAATTGACGAAGGGCCAACCGGCTGTCACGAACGAGAGGACCATCGTGGAGATTTCGGGTTCCGCCGCCATCATCACCGGAGGCGCATCCGGCCTCGGCGCCGCCACTGCCAAGCGTTTCGCCGATCTGGGCGCAACCGTCTTCGGACTCGACGTACCCCAATCCATCGAGCGCGCCGGGGACAACGTGCCCGACGGCGTCACCCTGATCCCCGCCGACGTCACCAGCAACGACGAGGTTTCCGCCGCGGTCGCACAGGTCGTCGAATCCGGTGCGCCGCTGCGCATCGTGGTCAACTGCGCCGGTGTCGGCTGGGCCGGCCGCATCCTGTCCAAGAACGGCCCGCACGACCTCGAGCTGTTCCGCACCGTCATCACCGTCAACCTGCTCGGCACCTTCAATGTCATGCGCCTGGCCGCTGACGCGATCGCCAAGACCGACACCGTCGACGAATACGGCCAGCGCGGCGTCATCATCAACACCGCCTCGGTCGCCGCATTCGAGGGCCAGATCGGCCAGATCGCCTACTCGGCCTCCAAGGGCGGCGTGCACGGCATGACCGTTCCGGCCGCGCGCGACCTGGCCCAGTTCGGCATCCGCGTGAACACTATCGCCCCCGGCATCATCGACACCCCGATGCTCGCCGGTGTCACCGAGGAGTATCGCAAGGGCCTCGAGGCCGGCGTGCCGTTCCCGTCGCGCCTGGGCCGCCCGGACGAGTACGCGCAGCTGTCGCAGTACATCGTCGAACACGACTACCTCAACGGCGAGACCATCCGCATGGACGGCGCCCTGCGCATGGCCCCCCGCTAAAAGCCTGCGACACAAGGCGACTACGCCCCGCCATCCGCTGGATGGCGGGGCGTTCCCGTGTGCTCTCACGCAGTGGGTTTGTGGCCGATGCCGAGGAATGCCGTGGTGGACAGGGGCTTGTTCGGTCGGTAGTTGACGGCGAGGTAGGCGCGCATGAGCGCAACACGTTCGGCCCACACCTGCTCGCCGACGGTGCGGCGCATCAGCAAAAGTGGGGCGCTGCTGCGCACCATGGTCTCCCACATCTCGTCGGAGTCGGCGAAACTCAGTGTGCTGGTGTGACGCTGGATGCTCACCCCGGCGAAGCCCGCGGTACGCATCTCGGTCGCGAAAACCTCCGGATTTTCCAGGGTGAGGAAGTTGGGCTGGGGTTCCTCGATGGACGGATCGGCGGCGGCGAAGGCGCCGAACATCATTCGCATAAGCGGCGATTCGGCTACCGGCGCCCAACTCGACACCACGGCGGTGGCACCGGGACGCAGCACCCGGAACAATTCCGCGAACCCCTTGGCCCGATCCGGGAAGAACATCAGCCCGAACATCGAGAAACCGGCATCGAAGCTCTCGTCGTCGAACGGCAGCGCCTGCCCGTCTGCCACACGCGCTTCGATATTGGTCAGCCCGGCGGCCCGTGCGTCCTCGGCGAGTCGCTGGATCATCGGGTCCGAGAAGTCGATGGCCGATACCCGCGCCACCCGCGCGGCAGCGGGCAGACTCAGCGTGCCCGGCCCCGCGGCGACATCGACCACCTGTGATCGCGCCGAAAGGCCGGCGAGTTCGAGGGCACGTGCGGAAAAGGGCGCCATGATCGCGGGTCCGAATTCGGCATATCCGTCGGCAACGAGATCCCACGGCTCAACGGCGGCAAGCGGGTTACCAGACATCAGCTGACGATCCTTTCGACCGTCCAAGGCTAACCGGGCACCGCCCCCGGAACCTACCGACTCCGGCCGAATTCACTGTGCGCGAAGCAGATCAGATCTTGCGTTCGAAGGTGATCAAGTGATGGCCAGGTCCGTTGTAATCGCGCACCGGTCCGGCGACCGTGAAGCCCAGATGCCGGTGGAAACCGATCGACGCGTCATTGCCCGGCGCGGTGATCGCCTTCACGATATGCCGGTCATTCGCCCTGGCTATCGCGAAGAACCGCTCGTAGAGCTCGCGCGCGAGGCCGCTCTTGCGGGACTGCGGATCGACGCCGACGAAGTGGATGTAGGCCTCATCGGATTCCGACGGCGAGAGGAAGCCGATCAGGAATCCGGCCAGCCACTCGGTCGGTTCCCGCCATCCGGCGCCGGGCACCTCGGCGATCAGGCTGGTCCGGTAGAAGTGATCGAGGAACAACCTGGGCAGGTGCGGTAACACCGAGCGCCCCCACCAGTCATCGATGACGGTGGCGATGGCGTCGTAGTCATCGGCACGTGCGGCCCGGATGACCGGCCCGTTCGCATTCGGCACGTATCTATTCTCCTGCGCGCACCGCGCGATGGGTGTTGTTGTCCTGATCACGCTGCCATCGCATACACAGTGGCCGCCTCACCCGGGTGCGCGAGACGGCCACTGGTTATGCGGGCACCTTCGTCAGAGCGTGCGGGTCAGGCGATCGGTGAGGATCTGGGCAAAGCGGGCCGGATCCTTCAGTTCGCCGCCCTCGGCGAGAACCGCTGTGCCGTAGAGCAATTCGGCGGTCTCGGTGAGTTCGGGAACCTTGCCCGCGTCGGCGTCGTCCCGGCGGGTGTCATAGGCGTCGCGCAGCCCGGTGACCAGCGGGTGGGTCGGGTTGAGCTCGAGGATCCGCTTGGACTCGGGAACCAGCTGACCGGAGGCGCGGTACATGCGCTCCAGCATCGGGGTGAAGTCGAAGACATCACCGACGAGGCAGGCGGGCGAGGTGGTGAGCCGGTTGGTCAGGCGCACCTCCTTGACGCTGTCCAGGGTCTTGCCGAGCCAGCCGAGCAGTTCGGCGAAGTCCTTGTCCTGCTGTTCGCGCAGCGATTCGGTGGCCTTCTTCTCCTCCTCGGTCTCCAGGTCGACCTCGCCCTTGGCGATGGACTGCAACGGCTTACCGTCGAATTCGGTCACCGAACCGACCCACATCTCGTCGACCGGATCGGTCAGGATCAGCACCTCGCGGCCCTTGGCCTTGAAGGCCTCCATATGCGGGGAGCTTTCGACCTGCTGACGGGTCTCGCCGGTCATGTAGTAGATGGCGTCCTGCCCGTCCTGCATCCGCTCGACGTAGGCGGCGAGGGAGGTCAGCTCCTCCTCGGAATTGGTCGAGGCGAACGAGGACACCTGCAGCAGCGTCTCGCGGTTGTCGAAGTCCGAGAGCAGGCCCTCCTTGAGAACGCGCCCGAACTCCTTCCAGAAGGTCTGGTACTTCTCCTGGTCCTGCGCTGCCTGCAGTTCCTTGACCGTCGAGAGCACCTTCTTCACCAGGCGCTTGCGGATCATCTGGATCTGCCGGTCCTGCTGCAGGATCTCGCGGGAGACATTGAGCGACAGATCCTGCGCGTCCACCACACCCTTGACGAAGCGCAGGTATTCCGGCATCAGCTCTTCACAGTTGTCCATGATGAACACCCGCTTGACGTAGAGCTGCACGCCGCGCTTGTGCTCGCGGGTGAACAGATCGAACGGCGCGTGCGACGGTACGAACAGCAGCGCCTGATATTCGAAGGTGCCCTCGGCCTTCATCGGGATGATCTCCAGCGGATCGTCCCAGCCATGGCTGACGTGCTTGTAGAACTCCTTGTACTCCTCGTCGCTGACCTCGCTCTTGGGGCGGGTCCACAGCGCCTTCATGGAGTTGAGGGTCTGCTCCTCGAGAACCGTCTTCTCGGTCTTCTCGTCGCCTTCACCTTCGGTGACGGTGCGCTCGACCTGCATGCGGATCGGCCAGGCGATGAAGTCCGAGTACTTCTTGACGATCTCGCGGAGCTTCCACTCCAGGGTGTAGTCGAAGAGGTGATCGTCCTCGTCCGGGGTTTTCAGATGCAGCGAGACGGCGGTGCCCTGCGGGGCCTGGTCGAGAGTTTCGATGGTGTAGTTCGAGCTGCCCGCGGCCGACTCCCAGCGGGTGCCCTCGGTCTCGCCGGCCTTGCGGGTGGTCAGCGTGACCTTGTCGGCGACCATGAAGGTCGAATAGAAGCCGATGCCGAACTGGCCGATCAGCTCCTCGGCGGCCGCCTCGGATTTGGCCTCGTTCAGCTTCTTGCGCAGCTCAGCGGTGCCGGATTTGGCGAGGGTGCCGATCAGGTCGACCACCTCGGCGCGGGACATGCCGATGCCGTTATCCCGGACGGTCAGGATCCGATTGCCCTTGTCGACCTCCAGCTCGATATGCAGATCGGCGGTGTCGACGTGCAGATCCTTATCGCGGAAGGACTCCAGCCGCAGCTTGTCCAGCGCGTCGGAAGCGTTCGAGATCAGCTCCCGCAGGAAGGTGTCCTTGTTGGAGTAGACCGAATGGATCATCAGCTCGAGCAGCTGATGGGTTTCTGCCTGGAACTCGAGTTGTTCGACGTGCTCAGTCACGTCGCGATGGTACCGCCGCGCCTATCCGACATCCGCGGACATCTGCCCGAAGTCGGCCGAGCCGGGCACTTCGACGTCGGCACGATGGGGATCATCCGCCCGTGCGGGGCGTGGCTGCATCCATTCGCGCAGGACCATGGTGGCCCGCACATCGTCCTCGTTGTACTCCAGCAGCCGGGTGCGCTGGCTCGGATCGGGTTCGTCCTCGTAGCCGACGGCCAGCCGATACCAGCTCATCGACGCCTCGCCACCCGCCTCGGGATCGCGCCAGGAGAAACCTGCCACCGGCGCGATCTTCTTGAGCCCCTTGCCGTTCGGACAGATGAACTGATCGGAGACGGCCTGGAACATATCCACCCACTGCGGTCCGTCGACGAATGCGCGCACCTGCTCCACCGTCGGCACCCCGGGCCGACCCGCGAACCGGCGCGCCGATTCGTAGAGCCATTTGTCCTCGGCGGTACGCGAATAGCAGTAGGCGGCAAAGGTTTTCCCGGCCGCGACGGCTTCGGCGCGCACCGTCATCAACCAGGTCCAGAATTCGCCGAAGGAGCGGCCCTCATCCTCGGTCGGCAGCGGATCCCAGGTGACGAACGGGCGGTAGACACCGTCGAGCAGCGTGCCCCACAGGTATGCGCCGTACTCCTGGAAGCTCTCCAGATCGACATCCACCTCGACATCGGCCCGACGCACCCGGACCCGCTCGACCCGGCGCACCAGCGGGGCGCCCGCGAGCCAGGCGCGAGCGGTCACCACGGCCTCGTCGAACGGACCGTGCTGCCAGTCCTCCGGATCGTCACCGGCCCAGGCGGCCAGATCGTCGATGGTCTCGACACCGTGTCCGCGCAGCACCTCCGCGCGGGAACCGGGCGCGACCAGGCTCACGTCCCGATGTTCGGTCAGCCAGCCCTCGCAGCTCTGACCGGCGACCTGTGCCTCGTCGGCGGGCGCTTTGCGCGTCCACCACGGGCACTGGCGGCATTCGGGCACCTTCGACGGAACCGTTGGCAAATCCCCGCGCACCACCGCTATTCGATCGGCATAGCGCCGGTCGTAGTCGGCGAGCAGCGGGCCGAGATCGTGCACCAGAATGCGATCGAAGCTATAGCCGATCACACCGCCGACCAGCGCCGGACTGGCCAGACCGTGCCGCTGCAGCATGCGGTACAGATGGGCGAGCCGCTGTTGGTCGCGGGGCTGCTGGCGCAGTTTGCGATACGGATCCGGTTGCGGATCCCAGTGATACGGATCCGAGGTGGTCGGGTGGAAATCGGCCGGTTCGGGCTGACGTGGGTCGGTGACCTTGTGATTGACCACGATGACCGGGATGTAGCCGCCGCGATCGCGATCGCGCAGCAGGATCTCCGAGCCGCCGCGCCGACCGGTATCCGGTTCCTGCGGCAGCAGTCCGCCCCAGATATGTTGTGCGCCTTCGGCACACGCGCGCATCGTGGCCGCAGCCCGCTCCCCCGCGCGCAGCGCCGGATCGATCACCACCCAGTTGTCCGGATCCGCGGCGATCAGCGCCTGGCGCACCCGGGCGCGATGCGCGGTCGCGGCCTCCCGGCGCTGACGGACCCCGGCATCCTCGATCACCCCGGTCAGCAGGTCCGGGTGCGCCGCATTCAAATGCAATCGGTGCCGACAGCCGATCAATGCCCTGGCATCGACGAATGCGGTCGGTTCGGTGAGCGGCGACGCGGGCTCGACTGACATCGGCGCAGTATCGACCTCGGCCTGCCGCTCGTCGGCTACGCCTTCGTGATTGCGACCGTCGCGGTCACCGCTGCCCGAATACACATACGCAGTATGGTCCAGACCCCTGACAACTCTGTGAACCGCATGACTCGGTCGGCCCACAACTCGCGGAGCAGCCATTCAGTCACGTGGTGCACCGATGAGCGGCGTGGTAGACCTGTGCCTGGTAGACGAGCAGCGAGATGGTTCAATATCAGCGCAGCCCGTTCGGAGCGAGTCTTACGAGAGCGACGTTCGCGGCCCGCCGCAGGCGCGGCACATTGGACACAGGAGGGCCTCGATGGGGTTGTTCACGAAGCGCAAGCGGCGGCCGAGCCGCAGGGCCGAGGCGAAGGCTCTCAAGCACAAGGCCGCTATGGAGGCGAAGCTCGGCGCCAGGAACGACCGCAAGGCCCGCCGCGCGGAGGCCCGCACCCAGCGCAAGGTCGCCAAGGCGCAGATAGCCGCATTGCAGGCCGAGGAGAAGGCCGCACTCAAGGTGGCCGCCAAGGCCGAGCGGGATCCGTTCACCGCGAGCCAGGTCCGCAAGTACCTCGGTGTCGCCCGTGTGCTGGTTCCGGTACTCGCACCGCTGGCCTACCGCGCCGCGACCTACATCCGTGGCCGGATCGATACCCGTCGGGCGCATCAACTCGGCATCGGCGTCGAACAGCTCGGTGATTTCAGCGGCCACGGCGGCCGCCTGCAGGCGCGGATCACCAATACCGAAGCCGCTCTCGACAAGATCGGCGCGCAGTCCGGCGACAAGGCGGGCAAGGGTGAGATGCACAAATTCGTCGCCGCCACCCAGGATCGACTCGGCAATCTGACCTCCGCGATCCAGACCGCGGAGCAGATGCCGGCACCGCGCCGCCGCGCCGTCCACGCGTCGATCTCGAGCGAGCTGTCCGGTATCGAGGCGGACGTGCTGGCGCGCCTCGGCGTCAACTGATCCATCCGATGTCACCCGGCCAGCTCTCCGGCAGCCTGCGCGGCTGTCTGGTCGGCGGCATGGTCGGTGCACTCGCCATCGCCGCACACGGTGCGGCGGGTGGTGGATTTCCGGATTCGGCCGAATCTGCACTACTGCTTCTTGTTTCGGCGTCGGCGGGTTGGACCGCCGGGCGGCTGCGTCCGGGCGCCATCGGCGGTTGGGGCCTGCTGGGTCCACTCGCGCTCGGACAGCTCGCCGGACACGCCGTGCTGTCGGGACTGATCGACCACACCCACCGCCATACCGCCGTCGGCGCACCGCGGCTCGACCCATATCTGCCCTCCGGCTGGATGTTGTCGGCGCACTTGATCGCAACACTCGGCTGCGTCGCACTGATCCTGTTGGCCGAGCGGCTCTTTGCGATGGCGTCCAGCGTCATTCGCGCGGTTTCGGTCACCGGATCACCGCTCGCGGTCACTCGGCCGCCGCGCTGGTCCGATCCCACGCTCCGGCCCTACCGCTTTCATCCGAACGGCGCGATCGGTCCGCGCGCGCCACCGGTGTCGGCCTGACCCGCCACACCCAAACCCCTTCGGACAGAAAGCACTTCACCCATGCGTACGCAGATCACGCGCGCCTGCACGGCGGTGGCCGCCGCCGGCTTCGTTCTCCTCGCGGGCGGCACCGCCTCCGCACATGTCACCGCCGACGCACCCGGCGCGACACAGGGCGACTACTCGGTGATCACCTTCAAGGTTCCGACCGAATCGGAGACCGCGAACACCACGGCGCTCACCGTCGCCCTGCCCAACCTCAAGAGCGCCCGCACCGAACCCATTCCGGGTTGGAGCTCCAAGGTCGACCGCAATGACAAGGCCGAAGCCACCTCGGTCACCTGGACGGCCGATCCCGGCTCACCCGGCGTGCGTCCCGGCCAGTTCCAGCGCTTCGTCCTCTCGGTCGGCCCGCTGCCGACCCAGGATCAGGTCAGCTTCCCGGCCACCCAGACCTACAGCGACGGCAAGGTCGTCACATGGGATCAGCCCATGGGCGCCGACGGTTCCGAACCCGAACATCCGGCACCGACGCTCACCCTCGCGGCAGCCACCGGCAACGGCCATGACGGCCACCACGTCGGCAGTTCGGCCGCCGCCGAGGAGAAGTCGAAGGACACCGACAACACCGCGCGCTGGCTCGGTGGCATCGGCCTCGCGCTCGGCCTGCTCGGCGTCGCGCTCGGCCTCGGCAATGTGATCCGCGGACGCCGGGCATGAGTGACACCGCCATGCGTCGCATGGTCGCCGGGCTGGTCGCGGGCCTGCTCTTCCTGAGCGCGGGCGCGCTCGCGGCGGGAACGGCGGCCGCGCATTCCACGCCGGTCAGCAGTGTGCCCGCCGACGGCGCGAGCATCGAAACCGGTCCGGAACGGGTGAGCATCACCTTCAACGAGCCACTGCAGGAGAGCTTTCCGGCACTCACCGTGGTGGGGCCGGACGGGAATCTGTGGTCCAAGGGCGATCCGAAGGTGGACGGGCCGACCGTCAGCGTCGCGGTCGGCGAACTCGGCCCGACCGGCGTCTACAAGATCGGGTACCGGGTCACCTCCGCCGACGGTCATCCGGTCAAGGGTGAGTTGACCTTCACCCTGACCAAGGCGGGCACCGGGACCCCCGGCCCGAAGGCCAATAGCCAGAACAACTCCGGCGGTGGCGACGATTCCGGCGGAATCCCGCTGTGGGTCTTCATCATCGGCGCGGTCGTACTGTTCGGCGGCGGTCTGGCCTTCGCCCTGTTCGGCGGCAGGAGCCGCACATCGCAGCGGTGAGAAGAGCACACGGGTGAACAGGGCGCAGCGGACGACCGGCGGCGGAAATGCGCAAGCGTTGCTGCTGGTCGTCCCGGCCGGGCTGCTCGGTGTCGCGCTCGCGCTGATCCTGGCCGTGCCGACCCCCGCGCAGACCGAGAGCGTCATTCGGGTGCTCGCGGACTGCACCGGGGCCACCGTGCTCGGACTGGCCGCACTGCCCCGGCTGCACGATCGGCTGCGGCCGCCGTGGCGGATGCTCGCGGCACTGGCCGGGATCTGGTGCGTCACCGAATTCACGGTGCTCGTCTTCGAGGCGGCCGCCGTCGTCGGGGTGCCCATCGGCAAGCTCAGCACTGGGCAGTTCGGCGATTACCTGGTCCAGATCAGCGGCGGTCAGGTCGGCATCGCGGTGCTGATCGGCAGCGGTGCGGTCGCCTGCTATTCGGCGCTGGCGTTCCGGCGACCCGAGACCGCATCGGCCGATCTCGTGCTGGTCTTCGCCGCGGTGGCGCTCGCACTGCGCCCGATCACCGGGCATATGTCGCAGCAGCCGTTCGGCTCGGTACTGGCCGCGGTGCACGCGCTGGCGGCGGCATCCTGGTTCGGCCTATTGGTCGCGCTGGCGCTGGTGGTGCGCACCCGAGGTGAGTGGGCGGTGACGCTGCCCCGGTATTCGGCGGTGGCGCTGCCGCTGGTCGGCATTGTCGCGGTCACCGGCCTAGTCAACGGGTTGGTGCGGGTGGGCGGGATCGCTCCGTTCGTGACGACCGGCTACGGCCGCATTCTGCTCGCGAAAACCCTTGTGCTGGTTGCGTTGCTGGCCTTGGGCTGGTGGTGGCGCCGGACCTGGGTACCGCAGGCGACGGGGCATCGAATGCCAGCCGAGTCGTCGCTGCGGCGGGCAGTCATCGAAGTGGCGGTCATGGCCGTGGCCTTCGGGATGGCGGCGACCCTGGCCGTGACCGCCTGACGCTTGCAAATGCAAGCACCCGCTGCCGAGCAGTTAGCAACCCGTTACAGTTGTGCCCATGACCGAGGTGAAGATCGTCGAAGACTGTGTGGCATCGGCCGAAACAGCCTTCGCGTATGTCAACGACTACCGGAATCTGTCGCGTTTCATCACCGAGGTCCAGAACTTCACGCCGATCACCGACCAGGTCGAGGGCATCGGCGCGACTTTCGACGGCACCATCAAACTCGGTCCCGCATCGCTGCATTCGCGCCTGCAGGTCGTGCGGTGGGAGGAGAATTTCGCGATCGCGGTGAAGTCGATCAAGGGTTTCGAGATCGAATCCACCTTCCTGTTCCACGCCAAGGGCACCGATAACTGCACGGTCGACGCGATCGTCGACTATCGAGTGCCAGGCGGGATCGCGGGCAAGGTACTCGGCAAGACCATCGAGCCGTTCGTGAAGATCGCGGTCAAACACTCCACGCACAATCTCACCACCCAGATCGCCGAATTCCACGTCAGTAGACAGGGGTAGCCGGAACTTGTCCGGGCCGGTCCGGCCGGAGGATGCTGTGCACTATGGCTGACCGAACGACGCCGACATTCCCGCAGCGCATCGCCTACATCTGCGGGCGCACGCTGCCGGAGTCGATGTCGGCATGGGTGCTCGACGATCTCACCGGCCCCGGTGCGGCACGGCGTTATCTGCTGCGCTTGCTCATTCCGATGATTCCGGTACTGAGCCTGTTCCTGCTGGTACCCGGACCGATATGGATGGGCCTGGCAATGATGGCCCTGCTGTATCTGCCGCTGATCTATTTCACCGCGGCGCTGATGTACGTGTACCGCAGGGCGCGGCTGGTCAAGCACGGCCTCGATCCGGCACTGGCCGACTCCGCGTCCAGGAAGCGTGCCGAAGCCGAACGGCTGGCCTATGAACGCCGCCACGGTCGCGCCTGATTTCGTCTGCCGAATATTCGCCGAACCTGGCCGTGAGGCATCTCACGGGCATAGCCTGAACATATGAAACGCCCCACGATAGGCCAGCGGATCGCATACGATCTCGGCCGCGAGCTCCCCGAGGAGCTGCACGAGTGGGTCATCCACGACCTCGTCGGGCACGGGGCCATGGAACGCTATCTCGTCCGCTTCCTCGTACCGTTCATCCCGTTCTTCGCGCTGTGGATGCTGTTCCCCGGCCCGATGGGGTTGAAGATCGGCATGATCGTCATGATGATCGTGCCGCTGATCCTGTTCACGGTGTCGCTCAGTTACGTCTGGCGTCGGTTCCGGCTGGCCCAGCACGGCATCGATCAGGAATGGATCAACCACAACAAGATGCGCGAAACCGAGCGGATCAAATACGAGATGCACTACGGACACCGCTAGCAACGCCGCATTGCACGGCGTTCCCTTGCTCAGCGCTAACTATCGGCACTCGCTTGACCACCACGGAGCGAGTCTTACGAGTGACGTTCGCGGCCCGTCTCGCGTCCGAGCTGTCGAAGCGCATGCGCCGCAGGCGCGAGTCTCGACGGCGCCGCTGGGAATGCTTGCAGGTCGCTCGAAAGGGTCGGCGCGAGACAGAGGGGGGCCGCGAACACGCAGCGTCGAAGGCGCTGCAAGATGACACCGTGACCGAATCGCAGAACACCATTGCCACCGCGGACCTCGCCGACGAGATCGGCCCCGAAATCCGTAGCTGCGACACGCAGTTCGTCCAGTTCGGCGGGCGCGCGACGTTCTCCGGGCGGATCACCACGATCCGCTGCTTCCAGGACAACCTGCTGGTCAAGCAAACGCTCGGCGAGCCGGGCAACGGCGGCGTGCTCGTCGTCGACGGTGGCGCGAGTGTGCACACCGCACTGGTCGGCGACATCATCGCCGGACGCGGTGTTGCGAACGGCTGGTCCGGCGTCATCGTCAACGGTGCGGTGCGCGACTCGGCCATCCTGCGCACGCTCGATATCGGCATCAAGGCGCTGGGCACCAACCCGCGCAAGAGCGCCCAGACCGGCACCGGCGACCGCGATATCCCGGTCGAATTCGGCGGTATCACCTTCGTGCCGGGCGAAATGCTCTACAGCGACCACGACGGCATCGTGGTCCGTGCCGAAGCCTGAGCGACTAGGCCGCAGCCACCCTGGCCTTGTGACCGGCGATGGCCACAATGTCGCCGACGTGCAGTTGCCGTCCGCGACGCAGTTCCACCTCCTCGTTCACCCGTACCAGACCCGCGGCGATCACGGTCTTGGCCTCCGATCCGGAATCGATCAGATTGGCCAGCTTGAGGAACTGACCGAGTCGAATGACGTCGTCATCGATCGGCACATCGACTGCATCGGACATGGGATACATCCTTACTCCGTTGCCGTCGAACCGGAAATCCAGCCCCCGCCCGAACGGCCGACACGCATGGATGACGCGCCGGTACCGGCGATGCGCCCGGAGGCGCACCGCGCAACCAGGGAAGGCCCCGAGAGTGTCGCGAATTAAACACCGACATGCCCAGGTGGTCTTCGAGCACGACCACCGCGGCACCGTACACACTGGTGCTGTGACAACCATGCACGCCGGGCAACACATCGACACCGAACCACCCTCGGAAAGATCGGCACCTCCGGTTCCGCATCGCGGCCATGGACGACTGCGTGAGGTCCCGCATATCTCGGGGTTGATCCTTGGTGTGTTCGCCGTGCTCTGCTTCCTGTGGAGCCTCTCGCCCGGACTGCGATATCTGACGCATGTACCGCGTCGCTACATCGACCTGTACTACTTCGACGCACCGGATACCAGCCTCGTATGGGCGTTGGTGGTCGGTCTACTCGCGGGAGCCACGGCCAGCCGCAAACGGATCGCCTGGTGGTTGTTGGTCGGCTATATCGCGCTCTATGCGCTGGCGAATGTGCTCGAATTCGCCGACGAGGGCAATATGCACGCGCTGGTTGCTGCGGTGGTGCAGATCGCCGCGATCGGCGTGCTGCTCGCGTCCTGGCGGGAGTTCTACACCAAGGTGCGTCCGGGCGCGGGCTGGAAGGCGTTGGGTGTACTGGCCGGTGGCCTCGCGGTCGGCTGTCTCCTCGGCTGGGGTCTGGTGGAGCTGCTCCCCGGTTCGCTGCCGCGTGGCGTGCAGCGGCCGCTGTGGTCGGTCTATCGGGTGACTGCCGCGGTGCTGGTGGACAACGAACACTTCGACGGTCATCCGCGCCCGTTCGTCAACTTCCTGCTCGGCCTCTTCGGCGCCATCGCCCTGCTGGCCGCGGTGATCATCCTGCTGCGCTCGCAACGGGCGGGCAATGCGATGACCGGCACCGACGAATCCGCGATCCGCGGTCTGCTGGAGCGCTCGGATGTCGAGGATTCGCTGGGCTACTTCGCGACTCGGCGCGATAAGGCCGTGGTGTTCGCGCCGAGCGGCAAGGCGGCGCTCACCTATCGCGTCGAATTGGGTGTCTGTCTCGCCAGTGGCGATCCGATCGGCATTCGGGAGGCCTGGCCGCAGGCGATCGATGCATGGCTGCGGCTAGCCGACCAATTCGGGTGGGCCCCGGCGGTCATGGGCGCCAGCGAAGTCGGCGCCACGGCGTATCGACGGGCCGGACTTTCGGCGCTGCGCCTCGGTGATGAGGCGATTCTCGACACCAGGTCCTTCTCGCTCGCGGGCCCGGAGATGAAGCAGGTCCGCCAGGCCGCGAACCGGTTGCGCAAGCACGGGATCACTGTGCGCATCCGCCGCCATCGCGATATCCCTGCCGAGGAATTCCAGCGGGTGATCGCCCGTGCGGATGCCTGGCGCGATACCGAAGCCGAGCGCGGCTTCTCCATGGCGCTCGGCCGCCTCGGCGATCCGCTGGACGGTGACTGCCTGCTGGTCGAAGCGGTGCAGCCCGCCCGTCAGCCGGCCAACGTCAACGGGCACGGCTCATCCCAACCCGAGGAGCGCGTGCTCGGCATGCTGTCGCTGGTGCCGTGGGGTCGCACCGGTGCGTCACTCGAGCTGATGCGCCGAGATCCACACGGTCCCAACGGTGTCATGGAGCTGATGATCTCCCAGCTCGCGCTGACCTCCGAACAGCATGGCATTACCAAGGTTTCGCTGAACTTCGCGGTATTCCGCTCGGTATTCGAAGAGGGCGGACGCATCGGCGCCGGACCTGTGCTGCGGCTGTGGCGCGGTGTGCTGCTGTTCTTTTCGCGGTGGTGGCAGCTGGAGGCGCTGTACCGGTCGAATGTGAAGTATCAGCCGTACTGGGTGCCTCGGTTCTTCTTGTTCGAGGAGCGCAGGCAACTGCCTCGGGTGGCCATGGCCAGTGCGCTCGCCGAGGGCTTCCTACCGCGCTTCGGCAAGGAGCCCGAAACCATCACCCACACCGGTCTGCACAGTGCGGTACCCGCGGGCATCACCGGACTGCATGCCGACGGCAGTCCGCCGGACCTGCCGGATAACGTCGGGGTGGAACAGCTTCCGCGCCGCCCGGAGCAGGTGCGAGTGCGCATGGACAAACTCGACCGGCTCGCGACCGCCGGCATCGATGCCTATCCGGTCGCCTATGCCCCGACCCATACCGTCGCGGCGGCGCGTCGTTCACCGCGCGGCACCACAGTGCGGATCTGCGGCCGGCTGTTGCGCATCCGCGATTACGGCGGTGTGATCTTCGCGGTAGTCCGGGACTGGACCGACGATATCCAGCTGGTCATCGACCGCGATCGGGTCGGTGCCGAACGCAGTGCCGAATTCGGCGAATTCTTCGACCTCGGTGACCTCATCGAGGTCAGCGGCCAGATCGGACACAGCCGGCGCGGCGAACTTTCACTGCTGGCCGCGGACTGGCGGATGATCGGCAAATGCCTGCATCCGCTGCCGGATAAGTGGCGGGGCCTGGCCGACCCCGAGGCCAGGGTGCGCCAGCGCTACGTCGATATGGCGATCAATCCGGAGGTCCGCGAGGTGCTGAGCAAGCGCACCGCGGTAGTGCGCTCGCTGCGGGATTCGTTGAACGCCTGGGGATATCTCGAGGTAGAGACTCCGATCCTGCAGAAGGTGCACGGCGGTGCCAACGCGACACCGTTCCTGACCCATATCAATGCCTACGACCTGGACCTGTATCTGCGGATCGCGCCCGAACTGTATCTCAAGCGGCTATGCGTAGGCGGCATGGAGAAGGTCTTCGAAATCGGACGCAACTTCCGCAACGAGGGTGTGGACTTCAGCCACAATCCGGAGTTCACCAGCCTGGAAGCCTATGAGGCACATGCCGACTACGAGCGGATGATGCGCCTGGCCCGCCAGCTGATCCAGAACGCCGCCCAAGCCGCCAACGGTTCGATGGTGGCGCTGCGCCCCAAGCCGGACGGCTCCTTCGAAGAGGTCGACATCTCCGGGGAGTGGGCGGTGAAGACCGTGCACGGCGCGGTATCGGAGACACTCGGCACCGCGATCAGCCCACAGACCACACTCGAAGAGCTGCGCGAACTCTGCGACAAAGTCGAGGTGCCCTATCAGCACGGTTGGGATGCCGGACAGGTCGTGCAGGAAATGTATGAGCATCTGGTCGAATCCCGTACGGAGAAGCCGACTTTCTACATCGACTTCCCCACCTCGGTCTCCCCGCTGACCCGCGCGCATCGCAGCATTCCCGGCGTGACCGAGCGCTGGGATCTGGTCGCCTGGGGCGTCGAATTGGGTACGGCCTACAGCGAACTCACCGATCCGATCGAACAGCGCCGCAGGCTCACCGAGCAATCGATGTTGGCGGCCAACGGCGATCCGGAGGCCATGGAACTCGACGAGGACTTCCTGCAGGCGCTCGAGCATGCGATGCCGCCGACCGGCGGATTGGGGATGGGCGTCGACCGCATCGTCATGTTGATCACCGGCCGCAGCATTCGCGAGACGCTGCCCTTCCCATTGGTGAAGCCGCGCTGAGGATCTCATTATGAAATATTGCAACCGGAGAAAGTTTCCCATACGGTAATCGCCCGGTAGCCTTGATGTTTCGGCCCCGGGAGGAGGCCGTTACCTTCGACACTGGGGATGCATATGTACCTTGACCTGCTGACCAATACCGCTCTGCTGGACCCGCAGGTGTGGGCGAGCGCGGATACCTGGACCAGCTCGGACACGTTGGCATCGACGATGGAATACGCAGCCAAGAAAAAGAAGAAGAGCAGCAGCGGCCTGCTGATCGGTGGCCTGTGCTGCCTGGTCGTCGTCGCCCTGATCGTCGGCGGCATCTACCTGCTGACCCAGCGCAAGAAGCAGCAGTAAACCCGAGAAACGGCCCGGCTCGCCTATGGCGGGCCGGGCCGTTTCGGTTTTCCGAACTAGATGGCGGTGCGTTCGGATGCCACCTCGGCCTCGAGCAACAGTTCGTCGTCGAACTCGTCCTGCGGCCCGTGCGGCTGCGGCGGTACCGACTTCAGCACCACCACCGCTGCGAGGAGCGCGGCTACCACCAGTGTGGCGCCGATCCAGAACGCCAGGTGGAATCCGCTGGTGAGCGCCGCATTCGGGGCGACACCGTCCTGCAGCAGATGTTCGGTCTTGCTCGCCGACAGCGTGGCGAGTACCGCGAGCCCGAGCGCGCCACCGACCTGCATGGTGGTGTTGGCCAGACCCGAGGCCAGCCCGGCCTCCTGCGGCTGGACCCCCGACATAGCCAGATTCATCAGCGCCGGGAAGGCCAGGCCCGCGCCGGTGCCGAACAGCACCATCGGACCGAAGATGTGGAGCCAGTAGTTGCCAGCCACCGGCGCCTGGGTCAGCCAGAGCAGTGCGACGAGAATCAGCAGCAGCCCGGGAATCAGCACCTTGCGCGCGCCGAAGCGCATCACCAGATGTTCGGAATAGCGCACCGACAGCAGACCCATGATCGCCGCGACCGGGAAGAATGCCGTGCCGAGCTGGATCGGCGAATAACCGAGCACCTGCTTCAGATACAGCGAACCCATGAAGAACATGCCGAACATGCCTGCGACGGTCAGCACCTGGATCACATTGGCGCCGGACAGATTCCGTGAACGGAAGATCTGCAACGGCATCAGCGGGGTGCGCGCCGTCGCCTCCCGCGCGATGAATCCGGCGAGCAGTACCAGCGCGGCCGCGCCGAGCCCGAGCGTGACCGGATCGGTCCAGCCGTATTCGGCCGCGGGCTTGACGATCGTGTAGACGCCGAGCATCAGCGCCGCCGTAATCAATACGGCACCAGGCACATCCGCGCCGTTTTTCAGTCCGGCACCCTTGTCCTTGTCCAGGATCTTCAGCGCACCGAGGCCGACGGTAATACCGATCGGCAGGTTGACCAGGAAGATCAGCCGCCAGTCCAGTGCGGTCAGGAAACCACCGAGCAGCAGACCGATCGCACCACCCGCCGACGCGACGAAGGCATAGCGACCGATCGCCTTCGCCTGCTCGCGCGGGTCCGGGAACATCGCGAAGATCATGCCGAGGATGACCGCCGAGGTCATGGCACCGCCGATGCCCTGCAGGAAGCGGGCCGCGATGAGGGTCACCTCGTTGACCGCCGCACCACACAGCGCCGAGGCCAAGGTGAAGACCACCAGGCCGGACAGGAACATGGTGCGGCGACCGATGAGGTCACCGAGACGGCCGGCCAGCATGAGCAGGCCGCCGAAGGAGATCAGATATCCGTTCACCACCCAGGCCAGTCCCGATGCGGTGAAGCCCAGGTCGGTCTGGATATCCGCGAGTGCGACATTCACGATCGTCGCATCGAGCACGATCATCAGCATGCCGCCGCACAACACATAGAGGGCGAGCCAGCGCTTGCTGTCCGAACCGGACGGGGCGTCCCCCACCTGTCTATGTCGTTCTTTTGCTTCCGTCACCACAGACGCCTTCCACCCGAAGATCGTTACTGTGGCACGCTAGCAATGATTAGTCCTAAAAGACAACTAATTAATTCAGTTGAAGTATCGACTGATATGCTGTAGCCCATGACTGTTGCCCCGGAGCAGCGCGCGAAGCGCAGCTACCACGACGCCTGCGGCGCCGCGCGGGCGCTCGACCTCGTCGGCGAGCGCTGGACCCTGCTCGTGGTGCGCGAACTACTCTTGGGCCCCAAGCGGTTCACCGATCTGCGCGCCGGATTGCCCGGCATCAGTCCCAATGTGCTCTCGCAGCGCCTCGAGGAACTCCTCCAAATCGGCGTCGTGCACAAGCGCAAACTGCCGCCGCCGGTCGGCGCCGCCGTGTACGACCTCACCGATTGGGGCCGCGAACTCGATGACGTGATCGTCGCGCTCAACCGCTGGGGCGCCCGCTCACCCAACAGCTACCGCTGCTCCGAGGTATCCACCGACTCACTGGTGGTCACCCTGCGGACCTTCTTCAAGCCCGAATCCGCCGCAGGCGTGCACGCCGACTACGACCTGTACTTCACCGGATCCGATTCCGGCACAGACGAATTCCACGCGCTGGTCACCGACGGCACCTTCACCATCGGCCGCGGCGCCACCGGCCGCGCCGCCACGACCTTCCACACCACCGTCCCAGCCTTCGTCGCGATCGTCTTCGACGGCCACCCCTTGGCCGACACTATGGCCACCGGCGAGGCGAAGATCTCCGGTGACCTCCCTGCCGCCGAACACTTCATCGACTTCTTCGAACTCCCGGCGGAGTGCAAGGGAACTTCGACGACCTGACCACGAGGTCGAGTGGTCAAAGTCGATCGATGTCGGTGAGATCGATATCGATATCGAACGGCACGCTCGACTTCAGTCGCTCATGATGGATTCCGGTGAGCGCGTACGCCTTTGTTGCGGGGTCGAGCTCGTAGACATAGACCACCGGGCGGCCGTCGACGTTCTCGACGCGCCAGAAGTGCGTGATGCCTGCCCGCGCGTACAGCTGGGGTTTGCGTTCCCGATCACGAGTACGCGATTCGGCAGATACAACCTCCACCGCCAGAACCACATCATCAGCCTGATATGTCGTCAGTTCGGGGCCACCATCGCGATCAGCACGAACGACAACGATGTCCGGCTCCGGACGCTGATCGCGGCCCAACGTGACAGTCATTTCCCGCCGTGCCCGCAAATGTGCGGGCGCTAAGTGCCGCAGGGCTGAATCCAGCAGGGTGATAACCAACATGTGGAACTTCGCCTGCGGGCTCACGAAGACAAGACTCCCGTCGATCAACTCGGTATGCGGGGGCAGGTCGGGCAGGCGGTCCAGATCCTCGGCGACGAAACCGCCCGGTGGTGGGCGCAGCCACTGCGGAAACGGTTCGACGGTCATGATTTCGAGTATGGCACCCACACGTCGCTGATTCCCCCTAGTGCGATGAACACCGACCATACGGCAGAGTGGGCGGGGTGCAGTTGATACTCGTTCGTCATGCTCAGCCGGTGCGGGTGGCGACCTCCGATGGACCCGCCGATCCCGAATTGGCGCCGGTCGGCGTCGAGCAGGCCGAACGAGTACCCGCGGCATTGGGTCAGCATCGGATCAGCCGGATCGTGAGCAGTCCACAGCGGCGGGCGCGGGAGACGGCCGAGTCGACCGCGGCGAAGCTCGGGCTGCCGGTGGATGTGATCGACGATCTGGCCGAATACGATCGCGACCTGCCCGCCTACATTCCGATCGAGGATGCCAAGGCCGAATTCACGGCCGTCTACGAGCGGATCAAATCCGGATTTCTGCCCGAACAGATCGACGCGCCCGGGTTCATCACCCGGGTGCGCGATGCCGTCACCTCGATCGCCGCGCATACCGATCCGGCCGATACGGTGGTCGTCTTCGCGCACGGTGGGGTTATCAATGTGCTCCTGCAGGAGGTACTCGGCCTGGCCCGGCCGCTGACCTTCCCCATCGACTATTGCTCGATCACCCGAATTCTGTTCTCCCGCAGCGGCCGCCGGACCGCGGCGACCATCAACGAGAACGGCCATGTGTGGGATCTGTTGCCGCGCAATATTTCACAGCAATCTTGATGCTTATCCACAGACTCGGGCATTCACAGTCGACTGCCAGACAAGTCGCACCGCAATCCCAGTGACGAAGCCTTGTATTGGAGCGGTGAGCCGCCGAAACGACTACTGGCTGGTCGCTCTCGAAGCAACCAGCACGGGCGACTCACAAGTCCGAGGAAAGGAATCCGTTTTGCTCCCCAAGACATCGACCAGCCTCAGGCGTGGCTTCGCTCGCGTTGCGATCGCGGGCGCCCTGGTCGCACTACCGCTCAGTGCGCTCGCGGTCACCGCCTCTGCTGCGGCGCCTGATTCGTCCGTGCCAACTGCTCAGGAAGTATCGGACCAGATTCCGCTGCAAGGCGCCGATATCGACCGCCACGATCATGGCGACTGGGATGGACCGCGCAACCATGACGGTGATCATCGCGGTCCTGGCGATTGGCACGACGGCCCAGGCGATTGGCAGGGTGGCCCGGGTGGTTGGCAGGGTGGCCCCTGGCAGCCGCCGGTCCTGCCACCGACGGGCTCGGCCGGCTAACCGTTCGAGGCCGTTTGGAAAAGCGCGGGCCACCCCTTCCGAATGGAGGGGGTGGCCCGCGCTTTTGTCTGTGCGTCTCGGATCAGGCCATGCCCGCAATCCAGTTGTGCATCCAGGAGATAGCGGTCTGCCCGCCGCCCACCGGGTAGCTGCCGTAGAGCGTATGCGCGTGCGAGTTGTAGAACCGCTCCAGATCCTTCGCCCGCTGCTGGTTGGCGGATTCGGTGAGCTGCGACTGCAGCGTCGGGATGCCGCCGAAGTTCATCAGGTCGTTCATGATGGCGCCCGCCTCGAGCTGGTAGCGCCAGAGGTTGGCCGGATTCGCCTCGGAGGTCTGCGCGAGGAAACCGGCGAACCGGGTCACGAAGTCATCGGTGGCGGTGGCGCAGTACAGATCGTCGAGCGCGCAGATGGTGCGGGTGCGATCGCTGAGCCAGCCGAAGCCGCCGACCCGAGCGCCACCGGCGCCCGCGCCCGGCGCTACCGGTCCGACCTGGATGTCGGTGGGCGAGCGGCGCGGATCGGAGATCAGGCCGACACCCGCGATCCGGTCCGCCGGAATCGGGCTCAGGCCGGTGCCTATCTCGGCGGCGAGGTCACCCGCCGCATCGGCACCCTGGCTGTAGCCGAGGAGCGCGATCTTGGTGCCACCGCAGCGCTGTGCCATGTCGGTGGCCAGGCCGCGCGCACGGTCGGTCGCTTCCTTCTTGGACGCGCCGTAGACATCGCCTTCCCAAGGGAACGCGGTAGCGGCATAGGTCACGTAATCGATATCCACCGACCGGGGCAGATTGTTGGTGACACCGGACAGCATGCCGGGCTGCGGCGTCTTATCCTTTCCGGTCTCCCAGGTGCCGGGCACCGCCACCACATACAGGCTCGGGCAGCCGGGATCGGCCGTTACCGAACCGCTACCAAGGACCACGCCGGACGCAACAGCCGCGCACGCACCGATGGCGGCGGCAACCTTCTTCAACCGCATACTGCTCCAGTTCAAAACATCGCCCCTTGCGAGAGCAAGCTCCGACAGTTGTTTGCTAACCGTGCTGACCTCGGCGGATGTCGGCCGAGTGCACATCGGGTCAACAGGACTGACCCATCGGTATGACATGCACGTCGCAACCCACATCCCAAGATCACGCACCACGCCGCAGATCACAATAAGGCAACACCACAACCAACGCCATTCCAACTCGTGACCGTGTCCGATTCCCGTCGGCGCAGATGCCGAAATCGTTCCGCTCAGCGGCCTTCCGCGCACCTCGCCGAGATCGAAGACAAAAATGGAGCAAATGCCCGGCAGTGCCGACACCCAAAGAAGGGCGCCTGTGGACCGAAATCCACAGGCGCCCTTTTCCGCTCCGGTAAGAGAGGTTCTATCGTTGCGCGACAGCCGTCGGCGGGATCGGCGCGGGCAGCGCGGTCTCACCCTCGAGGAACTTGTCGACCGCCGAGGCGGCGGCGCGGCCCTCGGCGATGGCCCAGACGATCAGCGACTGGCCGCGGCCCATATCACCGGCGACGAAGACGCCGGGGATATTGGTCGACCAGTTCTTATCGCGCTGGACATTGCCGCGCTGGTCGTAGCCGACGCCCAAACCTTCGAGCAGGCCCGGCTTCTCGGGTCCGGTGAAGCCCATGGCGAGCAGCACCAGATCGGCCTCGAGGGTGAAGTCGGTGCCCTCGACCTTCTCGAAGCGGCCGTTGACCATCTTGACCTCGTGCGCCTCGAGCGCGGTGACCTTGCCGTCCTTGCCGACGAAACGCTCGGTGTTCACCGAGAACACGCGTTCGCCGCCCTCCTCGTGCGCCGAGGAGACCCGGTACATGAGCGGGTAGGTCGGCCACGGGGTGGAGGAGGCGCGCTCCTCCGGCGGCCGCGGCATGATCTCGAACTGATGGATGCTGGCCGCGCCCTGGCGGTGCGAGGTGCCGAGGCAGTCCGCGCCGGTGTCACCGCCACCGATGATCACGACCTTCTTGTCCTTCGCGTGGATCGGCGGCAGGCCGTGCTCGTCGGTGACGTCGTCGCCGAGCTGCACCCGGTTGGACCACGGCAGGAATTCCATCGCCTGGTGGATGCCGTCCAGATCCCGGCCCGGGATCGGCAGATCACGCGCCAGGGTGGCGCCACCGGCCAGCACGATCGCGTCGAACCGCTCGCGCAGCTGCGCGGCGGTGATATCGACACCGACGTTCACCCCGGTCTTGAAGATGGTGCCCTCGGCCTCCATCTGCGCGAGACGGCGGTCGATGAAGCGCTTCTCCATCTTGAATTCCGGAATGCCGTAGCGCAGCAGGCCACCGATGCGGTCGGCGCGCTCGAAGACGGTCACGGTGTGACCGGCCCTGGTCAGCTGCTGTGCGGCGGCCAGACCGGCCGGGCCGGAACCGACCACGGCGACCTTCTTGCCAGTGAGGCGGGTCGGGTAGACCGGAGTCACCCAGCCCTCGTCGAAGGCGTTCTCGATGAGCTCGACCTCGACCTGCTTGATCGTCACCGGATCCTGGTTGATGCCGAGGACACAGGACGCCTCGCACGGCGCCGGGCACAGCCGCCCGGTGAACTCCGGGAAGTTGTTGGTCGCGTGCAGTCGGTCGATGCCCTCACGCCACTGGCCCTTGTAGACCAGGTCGTTCCACTCCGGGATGAGGTTGCCCAGCGGACAGCCGTTGTGACAGAACGGAATGCCGCAGTCCATACACCGGCTGGCCTGGGTCTGCAGGGTCTGGTGGGAGAAGTCCCCCTCGTAGACCTCTTTCCAGTCCAGCAGGCGCAGCGGAACCGGACGACGCGTCGGCAGTTCCCGTTTGGTGTGCTTCAGAAATCCTTGCGGGTCAGCCACGTGCCGCCCCCGAATAGTCACAGCGCCTCGTCGACATCATCTTTAGAACTTTCTGGTCAGCCACGTGCCGCCTCCATAATCGCCTCGTCGACATCCGTGCCGTTCTTCTCGGCCTCGGAAATCGCGAGCAAAACCTTCTTGTATTCGCGCGGCATAACCTTCACGAAGTGGTTCACCTGCTGGGACCAGTCGCTCAGAATGCGTTCGGCGACAGCCGAACCGGTCTGATCGCGGTGCTGGGTGATGATGTCGCGCAGCCAGGTGAAGTCGTCACCGGCGAGCTGCTCGACCGCGTCGGCCTGCTCCGGGTTGAGCTTTGCCTCGAAGGTGCCGTTCGGGTTGTAGACGAAGGCGACACCGCCGGACATGCCGGCGCCGAAGTTGCGGCCGGTCTCACCGAGGATGACCACCCGACCACCGGTCATGTACTCACAGCCGTGGTCACCGACGCCCTCGGTCACCGCGGTGGCGCCCGAGTTGCGCACGGCGAACCGCTCGCCGACCACACCGCTGATGAATGCCTGACCGCTGGTGGCGCCGAACAGGATCACGTTGCCCGCGATGATGTTCTGCTCCGCGACGAAGTCGGCCGGTGCGTTCAGCGACGGACGCACGATCAGGTGGCCGCCGGAAAGACCCTTGCCCACATAGTCGTTCGCGTCACCCTGCACCCGCAGCGTGATGCCTGCGGGCACGAATGCGCCGAAGCTGTTGCCCGCGGAGCCGGTGAAGGTGATGTCGATGGTGTCATCGGGCAGGCCCGCGCCACCGTAGAGCTTGGTCACCTCATGGCCGAGCATGGTGCCGACGGTGCGGTTCACGTTCGTGATCTTGGTTTCGAACTTCACCGCCTGGCCGCGCTCGAGCGCATCGGCGCTCTGCGCGATCAGCTGCACGTCCAGCGCCTTGTCCAGGCCGTGGTCCTGGGTCTTGGTGCGGTATCGGTCCTGGCGCATGAAGGCCGTTTCGACATCGTCGAGAATCGGCGACAGGTCCAGCTTGCTGGCCTTCCAATGCGCCTTGGCCTTGGAGGTATCGAGCATATCGACCCGGCCGATGGCCTCGTCCAGGGTGCGGAAGCCCAACTCCGCCAACAGTTCCCGGACCTCTTCGGCGACGAACAGCATGAAGTTCTCGACGAATTCCGGCTTGCCGGTGAAGCGTTCACGCAGCACCGGGTTCTGCGTCGCGACACCGACAGGGCAGGTGTCGAGGTGACAGACCCGCATCATGATGCAGCCCGAGACGACCAGCGGCGCAGTGGCGAAACCGAATTCCTCGGCGCCGAGCAGCGCGGCGATCATCACGTCGCGGCCGGTCTTCATCTGACCGTCGACCTGCACGACAATGCGATCGCGAAGTCCGTTGAGCAGCAACGTCTGCTGAGTTTCGGCCAGGCCGAGCTCCCAGGGACCGCCCGCATGCTTCAGCGAGGTCAGCGGCGAGGCACCGGTACCACCGTCGTGGCCGGAGATCAGCACCACATCCGCATGCGCCTTCGACACACCAGCCGCAACCGTGCCGACACCGGGCTCCGCAACAAGTTTCACGTGAATCCGAGCCTGCGGGTTCGCGTTCTTCAGGTCGTGGATCAGCTGCGCCAGATCCTCGATCGAGTAGATGTCGTGGTGCGGCGGCGGCGAGATCAGGCCGACACCGGGCGTCGAATGCCGCACCTCGGCGACCCACGGGTACACCTTGTGTGCCGGAAGCTGGCCGCCCTCACCGGGCTTGGCGCCCTGGGCCATCTTGATCTGGATATCGGTGCAGTTGGTCAGGTAGTGCGCGGTGACACCGAAGCGACCCGAGGCGACCTGCTTGATCGCCGAACGCCGCCAGTCACCGTTCTCCTCGACCTCGAAGCGGGCCGGATGTTCGCCGCCCTCACCGGAATTCGAACGACCGCCGAGCCGGTTCATCGCGATCGCGAGGGTTTCGTGCGCCTCGGAGGAGATGGAGCCGTAGCTCATCGCGCCGGTGGAGAACCGCTTGACGATGGCGCTGGCCGGTTCGACCTCGTCGATCGAAATCGGCTTGCGCTCACCGGTCTTGAACTTGAACAGGCCGCGCAGCGAGGCCAGCCGCTCGGACTGATCGTCGACCAGCTTGGTGTACTCCTTGAAGATCGAGTACTGACCGCTGCGGGTAGCGTGCTGCAGCTTGAAGACGGTGTCCGGGTTGAACAGGTGGTACTCGCCCTCGCGCCGCCACTGGTATTCACCGCCCACCTCGAGTTCGCGGTGCGCGCGCTCGTTGCGGTTCTCCAGGAATGCGACGGTGTGCCTGGCCGCTACATCGGCCGCGATCTCGTCCAGGCCGATGCCGTCCAGATGCGAACGCAGGCCGGTGAAGTACTCGTCCACCAGATCCTGCGACAGGCCGATGACCTGGAACAGCTGCGCGCCGGTGTAGGAGGCGATGGTGGAGATGCCCATCTTGGACATCACCTTCAGCACGCCCTTGCTCGCGGCCTTGTTGTAGTTCGCGACCGCCTTGCGGTAGTCGGCGGCCAGATCGCCGGTGCTGCCGGGCATCTGGAGCCCGCCGCGCTCGAGCAGATCCTCGATGGTCTCGAAGGCCATGTACGGATTGATCGCGGCCGCACCGAAGCCGACCAGCATGGCCATGTGGTGCACCTCACGGGCGTCACCGGCCTCGACGACCAGGCCGACCATGGTGCGGGTGCGCTCGCGCACCAGGTGGTGGTGCACCGACGCGGTCAGCAGCAGCGACGGAATCGGCGCCAGCTTCTCATTGGACTCGCGATCGGACAGCACGATGATCCGCGCGCCGCCCTCAATGGCGGCCGAGACCTGGGTGTTGATGGCCTCGAGCGCCTTGCGCAGGCCCTTGCCACCCTTCTTCACCGGGTACAGACCGTGCACGACCACCGAGCGCAGCTCCGGATGCGAGCCGTCGTCGTTGATGTGGATGAGCTTGGCCAGCTCGTCGTTGTCCAGAATCGGCTGCGGAATTGTGATCTGGTGGCAGGACTCCGGGCCCGGATGCAGCAGATCGGCCTCCGGGCCGAGGGCCCGGCGCAGGCTGGTCACCACTTCTTCGCGGATCGCGTCCAGCGGCGGATTGGTCACCTGTGCGAAGAGCTGGGAGAAGTAGTCGAAGAGCAGTCGGGGGCGCGCCGAAAGCACCGCGATCGGGGTGTCGGTGCCCATCGAGCCGAGCGCCTCACCGCCGGTCTTGGCCATCGGCGAGATCAGCAGATTCAGCTCTTCATTGGTGTATCCGAAGATCTGCTGCCGGATCAGCACGCGGTCGTGCGACATGTGCACATGGGGGCGGTCGGGCAGATCGGCCAGCTTGGTGACACCGGCGTCGAGCCATTCCTGATACGGGTGCTCGGCGGCGAGTTGGCTCTTGAGCTCCTCGTCGCCGACGATGCGGCCCTGCGAGGTGTCGACCAGGAACATGCGGCCCGGCTGCAGCCGGACCTTCTTGACCACCTTGGCCGGATCGATGTCGAGGACACCGACCTCGGAGGCCATGACGACCAGACCGTCATCGGTAACCCAGATGCGGCTCGGGCGCAGACCGTTGCGGTCGAGGACGGCGCCGACCACGGTGCCGTCGGAGAAGCACACCGATGCCGGGCCGTCCCAGGGCTCCATCAGCATCGAGTGGTAGCGGTAGAACGCCCGCCGCTGCGGGTCCATGTTCTCGTTGCGTTCCCAGGCCTCGGGAATCATCATCAGCACCGCGTGGGGCAAGCTGCGGCCGCCGAGATGCAGCAGTTCCAGCACCTCGTCGAAGCGCGCGGTATCGCTCGCCCCCGGGGTACAGACGGGGAAGATCTTCTGCAGACGGTTGTTGCCCGCCTCATCGATGCCGAAGACATCCGAGCGCAGCAGCGCCTCGCGAGCGCGCATCCAGTTCTCGTTACCGGTGACGGTGTTGATCTCACCGTTGTGCGCGACCCGGCGGAACGGATGGGCCAGCGGCCAGGACGGGAACGTGTTGGTGGAGAACCGGGAGTGCACGATGCCGAGGGCGGACTCCATCCGGCCGTCCTGCAGGTCCAGGTAGAACGCGCGCAGCTGCGGCGTGGTGAACATGCCCTTGTAGACGAAGGTCTGACCGGACAGGCTCGGGAAGTACACCGACTCCTTGCCGACCGCGCCCTCGCCCGCACCGGCCTTGCCCAGCTCGTGCTCGACGCGCTTGCGCACAACGTAGGCCCGGCGCTCCAGGTCCATGCCCGACAGCGGTTCCGCCGAACCCTTCGGCGAGCCGATGAAGATCTGCCGGAAGGTCGGCATGGCGTCACGAGCCAGGGCACCGAGGGTGGACTCGTCGGTGGGCACGTCACGCCAGCCGAGGACGGCGAGGCCCTCGGATTCGACAATGCGCTCCAGACCGTAGGCGGCCTTGGTCGCCTCGCGGCGGGCCTGCGGCAGGAAGGCGATACCGGTGGCGTAAGAGCCCTCCGGCGGCAACTCGAAATCGACCACGGCGCGGAAGAACCGGTCCGGGACCTGGATCAGGATGCCCGCGCCGTCACCACTATTGGGTTCGGCGCCCGCGGCACCGCGGTGCTCCAGGTTCAACAGAGCCGTAATAGCCTTGTCGACGATGTCGCGGCTGCGGCGGCCGTGCATGTCGACGACGAATGCGACACCGCAGGCGTCGTGCTCGTTCGCCGGGTCATAGAGCCCGATGGGTCCGGGGGACCTGTGGCCAGGAAGTTGCGTCATGCCTCTGCCTTCAAGAAAGTCGGCCCTCGATGAATCGGCCTATGGGAAAGGGGCCTTTCGTCGATTGCCTCCGTCAAGACTGCGCCCGTACGTTGCGAAACCAGCCGCGCTGATGGTCTTCTCTCGTGCAGTCACGTCTCCAGTTGTCCACCCGCTGCGATGACGTTTGGGTGCTCGTCGGTAACGGAACGCTTACGTGTTCCTTACCTCCGCATGGGTGCTCGCCCGCTACGCTTGGGCACCGGTTTCGCCGAGCCCGAGCAGGCGATATTGCCGAACGTTCTGTGTTCGGCGTAAGAGCAAACGATAAGTCAGGTCCGGGACCCAACCAACTTAGGTTGTGCTAATAACCGGGTTTAGCTGGGCTTCTTCAATCGGTCCTCCACGTGTGCGCGTCGTCCAGTGTAAAGCAGCGAACGCGGTCCGATCGATCCCCTTGGCACCGGGTGCCAACCAGCGACAATGGGCGCCCAGGACTCGCGGCGCGGCGCACAGCGCAGCCGAGAACCGGCGCTCACCTGCATCGAAGTGGATTTCCCCTGCTTCGCTCGACGCAAACACGATTCACGGTGGCTAACTGGCCAGCGGGCTGGATGAGAGATTTCCGATAGGGGTGTGACAAGCACACGATCTGATCCGACCGTCCGGACTCTTTTGCCCGATGTGGGATTCAGCACATTTCCAGCAATCCGACTCGAGTGGTTTACGACACATTTGCGCCCGGAGACACGCGGTGCCCAAGACTCGAGGCTCGCAACGCGCCGAACTAGGGGCCACACAGCGCGGCGGCAGCCCGGACCAGCGCCGCCTGATGCAGCGCATCACGGCCGGAGGCGAGCGCCCCGAAAACAGGCGATGCCAAGCGCACGGCACAGTTCGGCCCGGTGAGCTCGGCGCGGCGCAGTGCGAGTTGGTCGACGATTTCCACATTCACCCGGTCGATCACCGGACGCACGGTCGTCAACTCCGCAGGCGTGCTCGGCGCCGCGGACGGATCGAAGCGCCAGCGGACGACCAGGCCGCGCTGCACGATCTTGTTGGCCTCGATCTGCCCGTAGAACACCCGGTGGATCCAGCTTTCCGGAAGTCCGCGGTCGGCGCCGAGGCGCGCCATCGCGTCGTATACCTGTTCTTCCCGTTCCGGATCGTCGATCGAGGGCTGGCCGCCGTTCTGCGCGGCCGTCGCCCATTTGGCCGCGGCGACGGCGTCGGCGGTATCCAGGCGTTCGGTCACCAATGCGACGATGCGATCCAAGGCCGGATCGGCGTCGAGTGGCTGCGCACGGCTATCGGGGGCAGCCATCAACAGGACCGCCGCCATACACACCAAAACCCTTGCCGAGCCTCGGAAAAACACTCGCAACACCTCGTCCGCTGGCTCGTCCCGATCCGCTCATCCATGCCAGATTAAGGGTGAGCGGGGACACAAGTCCGGCGACTATGCCGAATTCTGTGAGCCTGGCCACATCCCCGGCACCGTGCTCGGTGTGTCGCGGCCGCGCCTGTCACGCTGTGACAACGAGTCTGTGACAGTTTCGGCGGGCTTTTTCGAGCGACCTGCAAGCAGTCGCTAGCGGGCGGCCACTCTGACTGGGATGTAGAGGATGTGGGATCCCATGACAGCCACCGGCTTGTTCACCTGGCTCGGCGGAGGTCTCGGGCGTGAGCAGAGGACAGAACTCGACTACCCGCACGAGCGAGCGGATTATGCCGTGAGCGGCGCCGTCGTACTGCTGTTCGCGACGGTGGCCGGGACGGTCAGCGCGCTCGCACTCGCGACGGCCGATGGCATGGCGCTGTTCGCGATCGTGCTCGTCGCGATGGTCGTCGCACTGCTGGCCGGTGCGGTGGCGCGTGCCTTGGCGACCGCACGACCGGCCGGTGGTCCGGATCGCCGCGGCCTCGCCGGCCGCACCGCCGTCGCGATCGTGACCGGGATACTGGTCGCCGAACTCGCCTCGACGGTGCTCTTCGGCGGCACCATCGATCGGCTGCTCGATGAGAAAGCCCAGCGTGCGGTCGATTCCGCACCCGCGGTGGTCACCGCGCGCGCCGAACTCGACCGCGCGAAGGCCGACCGCGCGGCATCGGATCAGTCGGTTGCCAAGGCGCAGGCCGATATCGACCACGCACTGGTGATCGCGCGCTGCGAATACAACCCGACACCGGAATGTCCGCAGACCAGGATCACCGGTGTGCCTGGCCGCGGCCCCGAATCACAGACCGCCAACGAGATGCTCGACGACGCGCGAAAGCAGTTGGCCGCGGCGCAGGATCGGGTGGCCGGGCTCGATCTGCGGGTCAGCGCGGACCAGACGGCCGTCGACACAGCCGGTTCCGTCGCCTTCGCCGATGCCGATCGTGGCCTCGGCGCGCGCTGGCTGGCCATGAACGACTACACCACCGGCACCACGGGCGCATTCCTGCTGCGAATGCTGACCGTCAGCACCTTCGTCCTGCTGGCGCTGCTGCCGCTGATCCTGCGGTGGTGGCGCGGCGAAACCTCACTCGATCGGCGACTGGCCTTCCACACCGTGCAGGACCGCGCCGAACGCGGCGCCGATGCCGCGATTGCGGTGAAACGCGCCGAGGTGCGGGCCGAGGCCGAAAATCTGCGCGCCGAACAGCAATTGACCGCCGCCCGATTGGCCGTCGAGGCCGATACCGCAATCGACCGGGAGCGTCAGCGCACCCGGATCATCGCCGCCATCGGCGGGGTGGAAATCGGTATTTCGGAACCGGGTCGACGTGGCGAACTTCCAGCCGGAACGGCTGGCGACCGAGAGGACAGCTCCGTGTCTCGAGACGACACTGTGACACCCAACCTTCCGGCCACCGTGCGCACCGGCGCGCTGGCACCGACCAGCGGTGCGGGCGCGGTGGTGCCGCACGCCGCCGCGGCCGCACCCGCCGCCCCCAAGAGCGGCGGTCTGGAACTTCCGCTGATCGGCACCGTGCCGTTCTCCGATACCGCGGCCCGCTTCATCCGACCGCTGGTGCCCGCATTCGTCGCCAATGCGATCGACACCGCCACCCACCCGCTGCGCACCGCGCGCCAGGCATTCGAAGAGGTCGAGGAGATCACCTTCACCCTGCGCCGCACCCGCAAGGTGACCATCGACTCCCAGGACTCGTCCCAGTCCATGGCCCAGGCCCCGCACCCCGGCTACCAATTGCCCGGCACCCCGGAGTCCTGGCACGCCCAGCACGTCGCGTCCACCGTCGTCGACGCGGACTACACCCAGGACCCCCGCTATGCGGCCCTCCCGCCGACCGCCGCATCCCGTCTGCCCCGAGTCGAGCGCCACGACGAACTCTCGGCCCGCCCCCACCTCGAACTCCCCAACCACCGCGGCCCGCGCGAACTGCCGCCCGCCCACTGACCCGACACCGCACAAAACGACGCGGGCGATCGCGCACCAGCCGCCGCGGATCCGTGCCCCGGCCCGCACAATTCGGGTCTCCATCGGCATCCGAAACCCGCTGACCGCCGAGGCCTTCGATCTCACCTGCCATCGGCGTTGCCGCGGGCCGCGTCGTCGCGGGCGATGTCGGCACCCACCGACGCTACGAATTCACCGTCATCGGCGATGCGGTCGATGAGGCCGTCCGCCGCTGCGAACTCGTCTAGAACAATCCGCAACTCCAACTCACCTCCGAATCCATCATCGCCACCGCCGATCCGACCGAAGCGCGACAGCGGCAACTCGACGAGTCCGTCCGGCTACGCGGCCGCGTCACAGCAACCCGATCGGAACGATCGCAACCGGATCGAGCCCGTCGGTACTGCATATCCGTATCCGCACCAGTTATCCGATACCGGTCACATGTACGGGACCGTACAGCTGTACCGAATAGGACATCAATTCCGGAGAACGATATCGCCGCTGTTCCGAAGCATTATCGAGGACGAGTACCAGCACCTCGGCGTACCCGGCCCGAGGAAGAATTTCATACCGATCGGTTTTCTATGTGGCTTCACCCCTGCTCCGGGATACGGAGCCAGGGCGAAATCGCCACCGGGCTACCGCTTTACACACGAGTCGTACGCAGGCGGAAGGCGACCACCGCGGCGATCAGCAACACCATGGCCGTACCGATCGCGGCAACGTGAACGCCGGAGACGAAGGCCTCGTGCGCCGAGGCCAGGAATCCATTCGTCGCCGATTCCGGTAGCCGACGCGCGAATTCCGTAGCACCGCCGAGGGATTCCGAGGCCGCGCCGGTCTGATCGCCCGGCACCAGGGAAAGGTCGAGCCCGCCGCGGAATACCGCCATCGTCAGACTGCCGAGGATGGCGACACCCAGTGCGATGCCGGCCTCGTAGGCGGTCTCCGAAACCGCTGCGGCCGCACCGGCCCGCGCGGCCGGAGCCGAACTCACCACCAGGTCGGACGAAACCGTCAGTGCCACACCGACACCGGCCCCGATGAATAGGAACCCGAAAATGAACGGCACCGTGCTGGTCGCCGCCTCCGGGCTCAGCCACAGGAACAGCACCGAACCGACCGCGGCAAGCACCAGCGCACCACCGAGCACCACCGCGGGACGCAATACCCGAACCAACCACGCCGCCGCCAACGAGGCGAATACGCTGGCCGCGAGACCGGGCAGCAGGAGCAATCCGGCCCGCATCGGCGAATGCCCCAGCACCAACTGCAGATACTGCGAACCGGAGAACAGCACGCCGGCCAGCGCGAATACCGCGAGCAGATTGGTGAGCACCGCGGTGCGGAATCCGGGCAGTGCGAACAGCTTCAGATCGAGCATCGGATGTGTGAGACCGCGCTGTCTGCGCACGAACAGCACACCCGCGATCACGCCGATCGCACCGATCACCAAGAGCCGCACGCTCATACCGTGCGCCGCGCACTCCTTGACCGCATACACCACCGGCACCAGGGCCAGTATGGACAGCACCGCACTCGCCAGATCGAATCGACCGGGCTTCGGATCACGAGATTCCGGAACGAGCACCGGTCCAACCGCGAGCAGTACCAGCATGACCGGCAGATTCACCAGGAATACCGAACCCCACCAGTAATGCTCGAGCAGCCAGCCGCCGAGCAGCGGACCGGCCGCCGCACCGCCACCGGCCATCGCGGCCCAGACCGAAATGGCGACGGTGCGCTGTCGCGGATCCAGGAACATCGACCGGATCAGACCCAGCGTCGCGGGCATCAGGGTCGCACCGGCAACACCCTGCAGCACACGTGCGGCGATGAGCATCTCCGGATGGACCGACCACGCGGCGAGCACCGAGGCGAGACCGAATCCGACAGCACCGATCAGCAGCAATCTGCGCCGTCCGATCCGGTCACCCAGATTGCCCATGACGACGAGCAACCCGGCCAGCACGAACGAATACACGTCGATGATCCAGAGCAGCTGCGGCGTGGTCGGCGCCAGTTCCGCGCTGATCGCGGGCACCGCGAGGTCTAGCACGGTCGCGTCGACGGAGAGCAGCAGCAGGGCCAAGGCGAGCACCGCGAGACCGGCCCAATCGCGTGCCGTGGCCCGCGGAGGTACGAGTCCGGCGCGCTTCTCGATCTGTGTGGTCATCGCCTTCCCGACTTCCATAGTTCGATTTCCTTACCGTCCAGACGGTACAGTAAATTGACTTTACCGTCCAGCCGGTATACTGACCGGAGTGACGGCAAACACCCGCGATCGGATCCTGGACGCGCTCGAAAACCTGCTGCTGGAAAAGGGCATGTCCCAGGTCACCCTGGAGAATGTCGCCGCGACCGCCGGTGTTTCCAAGGGCGGCCTGCTGTACCACTTCAAGAGCAAGGACGCCCTGCTCGCCGGACTCGTGCGTCGGCTGAGCGAACGCGCCGAACAGCAACTCGGCGCCGCCGTCGCCAAGGGCACATCCGTCGCCGAGTGGTACCTACAGACCCCGAATCCGAACAATGCCTCGGACGCGCTCGAATTGGCGCTCTACCGTTCGATGGTCGCGGCCATGCGCACCGTCGACGGCAACGCCGACCCGCAAACCGATGAGGTACAGCGGGCGCTGGCGGACATGATGGAGACCTGGTCGGACGGCCTGGACAAGGAGACCGACGACCCGGTGTGGGCCGACATCATCCGCTTGGTGGGCGACGGTGTGTACCTGCGCGCACTGCTCGGCCTCCCACCGGTCGACCCGACGCGCTATCGGAAGGTCGTAGCCCGGCTGCTCGAGCGATGACCCGACGCACGATCCGTATGTTGCGCCCGGCCTGCCGGGTCGCCGACGGCTAGACTCGGCGGCGTGCTTCCAGCCGCCGAGCCGGCCGGTGCCGTCGGGGCGGGGAACGATCCGGTGCCAACCTCCCCTGGAACGACGGTGCCGATCCGCCCACTGAGCTTCCGCGAACTACTCGACGAGCCGTTCGCGCTGATCCAGGCGAATGTCGTCGTGCTGGCGGGCGCGACCGCGCTCGGACTCGTCCTCGCCGAACTGCTGGTCATCGCGGTCACCGGCGGGATATCCGCGCTGACCGACGGTTCCGACGCGGGCACCGCGTCGGCGGCCATCCTCACGACGGCGGCCGCCGCCTGGCTGCTCAGGTTCCTGCTACGCGGAATGACGGTCGCGCTCGGACTGGCGACGGTCGCCGGATCGCCGATCGGCTGGCGCACCGCGCTGGGCCGAGTGGGCGCCGTCGCCGGGCCACTGCTGGCATTCCACGTCCTGTTCACACTGGTCGGCATCGGCGTGTTGATCATCGGCAGCCTGCTGATCATCTCGTATCCGTTCGCGCTGATCTGGCTCGGCTATCTGCGTGCCGGACGGTTCGTCGCGGTGCCGGTGATCTTCGTCGAACGGACCACCCACGCCGGTGCGGTCACGCGCTCGAAACTGCTCGTCGAGGGCGCACAGTCGTCGATAACCGGATTATGGTTCGCCTGCCGCGCACTGGTCGTCCTCGTCGCCGTGCCACTGCTCGGCATTCCGTGGTACCTCTCGGATTTCACCGGCACCCATCGCTGGCAGGTCATCGTCCTGCTGTCGGCGTCCACGCTGTTGATCATCGCCTTCGGTGAGGTGGTGGAGTCGGCGACGCGGGTGGTCTCGTATGTGGATCGCCGATGCCGGCGCGAGGGGTTGGATATCCGGGTCCCTGGGACGGATAGACGATGACCGACCTCGGCAAACCCGCGTCGAACGAGCCCGCGGCCCCGCCGCCACCACGACTCGGCCCCGCGGACGCCCACCGCGACGCCGCCGAAGATGCCGCACTGCACCGGGATTTCGATACCGCGCTACGCGAGCGGTTCCGCGCGGTACTGCGCGGCCTGGAACAGCGCGGCATGCTGGAGGTCCGGCGCTCGCGGACCGCGCGGGAAACCGCCGACGATGCGACCACCGCACTACCGCTCGAGGATGCGAGCGATTTACATCCGGCCGCACACAGTTTCGACGAGGTCGTCTACGGCGGCCGCCGCGCGACCGAGGACGAATACCGCCGCCTCGAATATGCCGACCGCTACTCGCGCAGCGCCCCACCGCCCGCACCGGAACCGGTCGAAGCGACGATCAGCGAGAAGATCAAGACCCGCCGGCAACTTCCGCCGCTACCCGATCTGCTGCGCAACCCGAAATTCTGGGCCGCGCTGCTCGCCGCGATCGCGCTGGTCGTACTGCTGTACGCGGTGCTGAATTCGTGCGCGGCGCCCGCGCCGCATAGTCCGACGCCGCCGGATATTCCGCCGCCCAAACCACCCGAGCACCATCCGGACGACAACCGCGACGACTCCGGTTTCGGCGCGGGCGAGGACTCCATCTTCGGCAGGCTGCCCGCACCGGTCGCCTTCGGCGGCCTGCAATTCCTCATCGCCGCGACGGTGCTGGTGTGGTGGCGGGCGCGCCGTCGCGGTGCCCTCGTCGGTGAACCGCGACCGGTGGAGGTGGCCGCGAACGAACTGCTCGGCGGCCAGGCAGCGCTCTATCGACGGTCGAAGGATTACGAACATGTCGCGGCCCGGCTGCGCGCCGCCACCCTGCGCCGCATCCGCCCGATGCTCGGCGTCGGCACCGATGTCACGCCGGACCGGCTTGTCGCGACCATCGCCGCCCGCACCAGGGCCGATCCGGCCATGGTCGGCGCCGCCCTGTACGGACCGGTACCCGATGCGAGCACCCTGCAACTCGTTGCCACACAACTCGATTGGATAGAGGCGGAGGTCGGATGACCAGCACGGACACCAACCACACCCCGACCGCCGAGGAGGCGGGCGCCGCATTCGCCGCGCTGCGTGCCGAGATCGGCAAGGCGGTGATCGGCAACGACAACGCGATCATGTACCTGGTGTTGGCCCTGCTCTGCCGCGGCCATGTGCTGCTGGAAGGCGTTCCCGGCGTGGCGAAGACGCTGCTGGTCCGGGCGCTCGCGACGGCCCTCGATCTCGAGCATGCCCGGGTCCAGTTCACCCCGGACCTGATGCCGGGCGATGTAACCGGTTCGCAAATCTACGATCCGCATACCACCGAATTCACCTTCCGGCACGGTCCGGTCTTCACCAACCTGCTGCTCGCCGACGAGATCAACCGCACGCCGCCGAAAACCCAATCGGCGCTGCTGGAATCGATGGAGGAGCGGCAGGTTTCGGTGGACGGCAAGCCGCGGCCGCTGCCGGATCCGTTCGTCGTGGTCGCGACCCAGAATCCGATCGAACAAGAGGGCACTTATCCGTTGCCGGAGGCGCAGCTGGACCGATTCCTGTTCAAGGTCGATATCCAATTGCCCGGCCGCGACGACGAATTCCGCATTCTGCAGCGGCATGCGGGCGGTTTCGATCCACGCGATCTGACCGCGGCCGGTCTGCGTCCGGTCGCGGGTCCGGCGCATATCGCCGCGGCGCGGGCGGCGATCACCCGGGTCGCCATCAGTCCGGAGGTGCTCGCCTACACGGTGGATATCTGCCGGGCCACCCGCAACTCCCCCGCGGTGCAACACGGTGCGTCCACCCGCGGCGCGACCGCGCTGATGGCGGCCTCGCGCGCCTTCGCCTGGCTGAACGGCCGCGGATTCGTGACTCCGGACGATGTGAAATCCGTTGCGGTCGCGGTACTTCGGCATCGGCTACATCTGCGGCCCGAGGCGGAGTTGGACGGTGTCACGACCGAAGGCGTCATGTCGTCGCTGCTGCTTTCGGTTCCGGTTCCGGTGTAGCTCGTGGTCGTTACCGGTCGGCTTGCGCTGACGGCGGCGGTGCTCGCGCTGTTCGTCTGCTTCGTCATGCCATCGTGGCTCGGTGTCGTCCTCATGACGAGTGTGCTTGCCGCCCTGGTGCTTTTCGATCTCGGCACGGTGGCGCGGGCGCGCGACCTCGCGCTGACCAGGGATTCGTTGACCGTAGTCCGGCTCGGACGCAGCGCCGAGGTGGAACTCGGCGTGGTGAACAACGGCACCAGGACCGTGCGCGGGCGGTTATGGGACGACTGGCCCGGCAGTGCCCGCGCCGAAACCCGCACCCGCCGAATTGATCTGCCACCCAACACCCGCCTGCGCGTACCCACCGCACTGACCCCGACCTATCGCGGGGATCGAGTCGCCGGTCCGGTGACGGTGCGATTGTTCGGCCTGCTCGGCATGGCCGGATGGCAGAGCCGCCACACCGTGCCCGCGCGGATCCGTGCGCTGCCCGAATTCCGTAGCGAACGGCTGCTGCGTTCGAAAGTCAAACGGCTGCAGCATCTCGAGGGCCGCAATGTCGCGAATATGCGCGGCCAGGGCACCGAATTCGATTCCTTCCGCGAATATGTCGCGGGTGATGATGTGCGGGCCATCGACTGGCGTGCCACTGCCCGCGCCACCGATGTACTGGTACGCACCTGGCGTCCGGAGCGCAATCGGCACATGCTGATGGTGCTCGACACCGGCCGTATCAGCGCGGGCCGCGTTGGCACGGGCACCCGTCTGGACGCGAGTATCGAGGCCGCCCTCCTGCTCGGCGGATTGGCCGCCGCCGCAGGTGATTCGGTGGATCTACTCGCCTACGACCGCCAGGTGCGCACCGAAATCCGCGGTGTCGGTGGCCGCCGCCTGCAACTGAAACTCATGCACGCCATGGCGGGTGTCACCCCCGCACTCGTCGACACCGACAGCGCGGGCCTGGTGCGCGCCGCCATCCAACGCGCCCGCCGCCGCAGCCTGGTGGTCTGGTTCACCAGTCTGGATGGGGCTGCCGTCGAAGAGAATCTGCTACCGGTCCTGCCGACGCTCGCCCAACGCCACCGCGTCCTGATCGTCTCGGTCACCGATCCCGATGTCGCCGCGGCCGCCACCAAACGCGAAACCCTCGCCGACCTCTACCCGGCCGCCGCCGCCGAATCCTTGATCGCCGAACGCGCCCTGGTCCAGGAATCCCTGCGCCGCATGGGCATTGCCGTCGTCGCGGCATCCCCGGAGCGCCTCCCTGAAGCACTGGCCGACGAATACCTCGAGCTCAAGCAGTCCGGCACTATGTGACCTGCCCGGTTGGCGAGGATGATGCCTTGGCATCGATATCGATTCTGGGCCAAGGCATCATCCGAATCCGGATCGCTATCTCCCGATCCGGTGCGGATAAGACCTTGGCGAGCAGCACAATTGCCACGAACCCTGCCCACAAGAGGGCGATCAGAACCAGTACAACAACAAGCCAGGGTGCAAAGCCGACCAAAGCATACTTTTTTTCGCTCTTCGACCGCCAGCCGGTCGATGTCCCCCGAACGCAGCGATCCTGCGTCGACATCAGTCTAGCTCGAGTCACGGATGAATGACTGTGTTGCCGAGGAAGTTTCGACGAGGCTCAGCTCGTGCGGGCGATCGGCATCGGGCGCGGACCGGCCATCACCATCGGGGTAATGATCGGAGCGAGAGTGCGGCGTTGGCGTTCGGCGATAACCGCGCCGAGGATCTGGACGGGTGGGTAGCCCGCCGGGACCGGGATCTGCAGGCGGTCACAGACAGCGATGAGCAATGTGTGACCGAGGTTCGCCTGGGCGGCGGGGGTAAGGGTGTTGATGCGAGACAGGTACTGGCGCACCGCGAGTGCGAGATCCTCGGTGATACCGGACAGGTCCAACTGTCCGGACCAGGCGACCAACCAGGGCGGGGCGACGGCAAGGAGCGGGAAGGGCACGCGGCGCTGACCGTGCACTACCACCGTGCCCGCGAGCACATCGCCGACCCGGCGCGCATTCGGCGAGCACATCGAGGTGAGCACCCCGACCGCACCGAATGCGCCCAACATCCAGAAGTCGACGATGACACCCGCCAGACCGCGAGTCAGGGCGTGACGGAAATCGATCGGCCCGCCGTCGCCGCGCACCACCCGCAGTCCGAGCGCGAGCTTGCCGACGGTTCGTCCGCGCATCAGGGTTTCGCAGACCACCGGATAGCCGACCAGCGTCCCGACGATCATGGTGATCACTGCCGCGCTGTACCACGCGGAGTCCGCGCGGAAGTAGAGCAGCACCACGCTGAGTCCGAGCATCAGCAGGCTGCCCAGCAGGAATTGCACCAGCACGTCCAGGAGGAACGCGGTGGCCCTGGTCGGGATCCGCGCGATCGGCAGCTCGAGTGCGACCGCTTCGCCGGTGGTGAATTCAGCCATGTCGATAGCATTCTTCCGACCGGCGGTATGGGAGGCAACCAATGGACATAGATGCGTACAGCTACGCACAGCGGGGGGCATGGGATCGACTGGCCTATCTGGCCGGGCGGCGCAAGCTCAGCGGCGCGGAGGCCGACGAACTGGTCGCGCTGTACCGGCGCACCTCACAGCAGTTGGCGCGGCTGCAATCGCACAGTCCGGATCCGGAACTCATCGCCGGACTCGGCGCGCTGCTGACCAAGGCGCGCGGCCGGGTGCTCGGCACCAAGGGCGATGCGTGGAGCCAAGTCGGCCGGTTCTTCACACACCGCTTCCCGGCAACGCTGTATCGGACGTGGCCGTGGTGGGTCGCGGTGGCGGCGGTCTTCATCATCGTCTCCACCGGTCTTGCGGTCTGGATCGCCGGATCCGGTTCGGCGCGCGATCTGTTCGGCATCTCCGATCACAACGACTGGCTCACCGCACCCGGTGGTGAATTCGAGACCTACTACTCCGAACATCCGCACGACGCGTTCGCCGCGCAGGTATGGACCAATAACGCCTGGGTGACCGCGATGGTGCTGTTCACGGGTGTGCTGATCCTGCCCGCGGTGTACCTGCTGTTCGGAAACGCGCTCAATACTGCGGTGACCGGTGGGTTGATGGCCGATGCCGGCCGGCTCGACTCGTTTTTCGGATTCATCCTGCCGCACGGCACGCTCGAGCTGACCGCGGTCTTCGTGGCGGGTGGGGTGGGGCTGAAGCTGGGCTGGACGCTGATCGATCCGGGCCGGTCGAGTCGACTGGAGGCGGTGGCGCGCCAGGGCCGGGCCACCGCGACGGTCGCGCTCGGTCTGGTCGCGGTGCTGCTGGTCTGCGGGCTGCTGGAGGGTTTCGTGACGCCGAGCTCGTTGCCGGTGCCGGTGAAGGTCGGCATCGGATTCGTCGCGGAGGCGTTGTTTCTCGGCTATGTGTTCGTGGTGGGTCGCCGGGCCGCACTAGAGCAGGACGCGCGAGTCGCGGCGGCGTTGGGATTCGGTGGCGCTGAGGAGGATTCCGCGCAGGAGGATCCCGCTCAACGCTGGCAGACAACGCCGAGCACACGGTGAGTGAAATGGGTCCGGGCAATCGGTAGCAACGCTACGTAACGAACGAGTTCCGAAGTCCCCCAATTGAGTTCCGCTGGCCGCAGCGAGTCCAGCTCAGCTGCGGCCAGCGTTACCGTCAACTCTACACAATCGTTATTCCGATGCAACCCTCCCCGCCGAGGTCAAGCGTATAAAGCAGCGCCCCAGCAAACCCATGTGGACACATCATTTTCCAGTCGTCCAGCAAACTTTTGGCGGCGATTCCAGCGGGGAACAGCGGACCGCGGAACCACCCTTCGGCACACGATCCCAGATCACAATCGAGAAACCACCGGTCGGTAACAAACATTCTTCGAGCGATTAGCTGAATTGCTAACGTAGACCCCTCAATGGTCCCAGAATCCCGTTCGGACCTGGGTGATAGCCGCACGAGAATTGGTGTTGCTGACAGTTGGATAAGGTAAAAGAAACTTTAGGTTGGTTTACCGCGTTATAAACGTGATCGACACCCAGCCGTAACGGTCCAAGGTGGACTTACATCCGGTCAAGATCATGATTAACCAGCTGCGGAAACACGAGCGCCGGAGTCCCGAATCGGACCGCGGTCAGCACCACAACCGCAACCATAACGATCTCTGTGATCTCCGCCACCTTGTTCGCTCGACCTCGCCGAATCAGGCGAAAACGACAGTGCGACAGCAGAACGCGGCCCCGCACTACCCAATGCGAGGCCGCGTGACCTACATCTCAGGCTTCGGCCAGACCGAGCCGCCCGTGCGCCACCCGCAACGGCTTCGGTGCGTACCAGGCGGCCCGACCGAGCAGTCGCATCGCCACCGGCACCAGCACGCCGCGCACCAGCGTCGCGTCGATCAGAATGGCCAGGCCCGCGCCGAGTCCGAAGAACTGGATAAACCGGACGTCACTGCTGGTGAAGGCCAAGAAGCTGATCGAAATCAGCGCCGCCGCAGTGGTCACCAAGCGCCCGGTGCGGGCCAGTCCCTCGATCACCGCTTCCTTTGTGGACGCGCCGCGATCGTGCAGTTCCTTGATCCGGCTGATCACGAAGACCTCGTAATCCATCGACAGTCCGAAGGTGATGCAGAACAACAGCAGCAACATCGAAACATCCAGTGGCGCAGGGGTGAATCCGATCAGCCCGGACAGATGCCCCTGCTGGAAGATGAACACCATCAGCCCGAGCGTGGCGGCCAGACTCAACACATTCGACAGCAGTGCGCGCAGCGGCTGCACGATGCTGCCGGTGAACAGGAACAGCAGGGCGAAGGTCGTGACCACGATCCACCCGATGGCGATCGGGAGTTTCGCACCGATCGATGCGAGGCTGTCGCGCAGTTCGGCGACCTGCCCACCGACCAGCGCATTCGCCCCGCCCGGACCGGGAACGTCACGCACTCGATCGACCAGATCGCGGGCGGCGGAGGAATTGCGGTCCAGATCGGTGAGAACGGTCAGGCGCTGCGCATCCGGTCGGGCGAACCGGGCATCGGCGGGCGTGCTCGCCGTCAGCTCGCCGCGCACAAAAGTGCCCGCACTCGATTCGACCTGGGTGATATGCGCGACCAGGGACAGCGTGCGCGCGTAGTCCGCGAGCGGCGCTGCGGCAACACCGGTTTCGGTGATCACCGACAGCGCGTTGACATCGCCGCCCCCGAAATCGTCCCGCATCGCGTCACCGACCTGACGTACCTCGGTGCTCGTCGGCAGCACCCGATCGTCGGGCGTACCGAACTGCACATGCAACAGCGGCGCGGCGGCGAGCAGCAGCACCGCCACCACCGGCGCACCCGCCAGCAGCGGTCGGCGCATGGCGAATCCGGCCACTCCGGCCCAGAACGGTGTTGCGTCACCGCGGATCCCGCGGACACCGGGCACACGCCACGCATCGGCTCGCACGCCGAGCACGGCGAGCAACGCGGGCAATACGACCACCGCGGCAATGGCGGAGATGGCGACGACGCCGATACCGCCGTAGGCGAAGGACCTCAGGAAGTACTGCGGGAAGATGACCAGCGCGGACAGGGCCGCCACGACGGTGGCCGCACTGAATGCGATGGTGCGCCCGGCCGTCGATACGGCCGCGATCACCGCATCGTCGGGTTCGGCTCCGGTCGCACGGCGTTCGCGGAAGCGACTCACCATCAGCAGCCCGTAGTCCACCGCGAGCCCGAGCCCGAGTCCGGTGGTCAGATTCACCGCGTAGATCGACACATCGGTCACGGACCCGAGGATCGAGAGTTCGGTGAAGGTGCCGAGGATGGCGATCCCGCCGACTACGAGGGTGAGCAGTGCGGCGACCACATTGCCGAAGGCCAACACCAGCAGCGCCAGAATCAGCGGTACCGCAACGGCTTCCGCGAGGCCGAGATCCTGACCGATCTGCTTGGTGATCGAGTGGAAGATCGCGGTGCCGCCGCCGACCTCGATCTGCGCGACCGGCCCGTCGGCGCGGTAGGCCTCGACGATCGAGGCGGCGGACTTCTCCTTATCGGTGGCATCCTTGTCGACATTGCCTGCCAGGACGACGGCCGCGGTCCCGTCCGCTGAGCGCATGGCCGGTGATCCGGTATCCCAATACGAGACGACATTGGTCAGACGCTGGTCGGCCGCGAGCCGCCGGACCAGGTCGCGGCCGATGGCGGCGACCGCGGCGCTGTCGACGGTTTCCTGCTTCGCTTCGACCAGGAAGACGTAGTCGGTATCGGTGCCGAACTCATCGGCCAATCGGGTTACCGCGGCACTGGATTGGGCATCGGGATCCTGCTGGCCACCGGGCTGCATCTTGCCGAAGGCGGTCACGCCGACCACACCACCCGCGATGAGGGCGAGCACGCCGACGACCAGGATCCAGCGGGCGCGGTGGACAACGAAGCTGCCGAGTCTTTCGAACATATCGGTCTCCGATCGGACATGTTGTCGTGCGTAAACTTTATGGGTGTTAACTTGCCATGCGATGTGTGTGGGTGTCAACATCGATGTGATGACGGATTCGGAAACAGCAACGAAGCGCTCCACCCGCGTCGGCCCGTATCACCACGGCGACCTGCGCAATGCCCTGGTGCGCGCGGCCGCCGAACTCGCCGAGACCGGTGGGCCGGACGCGGTGACCGTGCGCGCGGCCGCCCGGCAGGTCGGCGTCACGCCGACCGCGGCCTACCGGCACTTCACAAATCACGAGGAGCTGCTGAACGCGGCGCAGGAACAGGCCCAGCACACCCTGTTCGGCGCGATGGCCGAGACGATGGCGAGCCTGGCGCCGCAGGCGGATGCGATCACCCGGCTCGGCGCGGTGGGCCGCGGCTACATCAGCTTCGCGATGCGCGAACCCGGCCTGTTCCGCACCGCCTTCTGCGGCGAACACGCGCCGTCGCCCGCCTTCGATCTGCTGGCCAGAGTTCTGGACGAACTCGTCGACGTCGGCTTCCTCGATCCCGCGGACCGGCCGGATGCCGAGTACGCCGCCTGGTCAACCGTGCACGGCATGGCCGCACTGATCATCGATGGCGTACTCGACGACCTCGACGATGCCGCGCGGGATAAGGCGATTCACCGCGCCCTAGCGGTCGTCGAGCGGGGTTTGGCAACCGGCCCGAATGCCCCCGATTTCAGCTGACGCGCAGCATTCCGGTGATCGTGCCCTGCAGGATCTTGCGATCGTGCGTGATCAGCGGTGACATCTGCAGCGGATCGTCGACGACGGTTCCCGCCAGCGGCCTGTTCGAAATCACCGCGCCGGTATCGGGATTCACGACGGTGAACGCGTAGCCGTCGAGCGGGGTCGTGATGTCGAGTCCGACGCGCGTCACGGTGTAGATGGTGCCGTCGGCAGCGGACAGATGCGGAACGGCCGCGCTGCGGATGGTGTTCTCCCACACCGTGCGGCAACCGGTGTCGTCGACATCGACCCTGGTCATACCGCCGACGAATGGTGCGGTGGCCGGAACGGCCGGGCCTGCGCCCTCGGGGACCGTGGGATACGGGTAGCCGTAGGTGCTGGCGACGAACAGCGACCGGCCGATGCCGATCGGCGAATTCTCGCTGCCCGCACCACCGTGGGTGAGCACCGGTTGTGAGCACACCAATTGTCCGGTGCCGGAACGGAATACCAGCGCGTTGACCTGTCCGTCCGCATTGTCGACGATGGTCAGATATTCCGCGCCGGAACTCGGCCCGAAGTAGGTCGGGGTGGAGCCGGTACCCCAGCTGAGTTGGCCGGGCTTGCGCGCGGATCCGCGATCGTAGGCCGCGCGCCACAGCACCTCCGGCCGCCCGGCGGAGTCTGCGTGCAACTCATAGAGCGCGTGCGTCGTTGCCACCGCGACCCGTCCGCTCGGTGCCGACGAGATGCTGTTGGCCACCGACTCACCCGAGGGCAGTGCGATCGTGGCCGCAGCACCCGCGGGCGTTACCAGCCCGACGACACTCTTGCCGGTCGCGAACCAGACATTGCCGGACCAGTCCGGCACCAGCCCGGTCACATTGTCCCCGGCTGGAATCACCGAGCTGAGATCGGTGGACGCATCGACCGACAGCCGCCATGTGCCCGCCGCGTCACGCGCATGGCCGACGCGCAGCAGCGTGCGGTCGCCGTCCACGACGACCAAGCGGTCGGCATTGTCGAGATAGGCGTAGACACCGCCGAGCAGGCTGCCCTTGGCGATCTCCAACGAGGCCAGCGATGTGCCGACCGGACCGGCGAACGACGGGTCGAGCAGATGGATGGTCGGGGTCTGGCCGATGACGGGCGTGCACAGCGCGACGACCAGGTTGTCCGACCCCTGCAGCAGCGTCGGACATGCCGATGCCAACGGGTACCCGGCCACCGAAATCCCGCCGGCGCCGGGCCCGGCCAGCGGTGTCGCATCCGACGATCCGGCGTCACCGTGCATCGTCGCGGTGCCGAGCGGACCCAGGTACGGATTGGACGGTGCCAGCGGACCCCACGATCCCGCCGCCTCGCCGGTACCGATCGGCGCGAGCGCCAGGACGGTGGCGGCAAGGAGTACCAGCGGTGACCGCATCGGAGCCGCCCCGCGCCTTTTGCCTCTCATCGAGAGCCACACCGGTGCCGTCGCGGACCGGCGGTTGCGTGTGGGTCGAGTTCTGGACGTACCCGACGAGTTGCCCATGTTCATACGAAATCAGCTGTCCGTCTGGTCGGTCTTGGCGTATCCGATTCGGAATGTCGGTCGATACTATGACCGCTGTGAACGGAATCCGGACTCGCGTGCTGTCCACGATTGCCGGTCAACTCGGCAAACCCCACGGAACGCTCGGCAAGGGCGTCGCCTTCATTCTCAATCGCGGTAACAAACGTGCCATCGCGGGCGCGGTCGATGCGGCCGGGATCGGCGCGGGTGCGACGGTCGCGGATATCGGATTCGGCGGTGGCGCAGGGCTTTCGATGCTTCTCGAGCGGGTCGGCACGAACGGGACGGTGCACGGTTTCGAGATCTCGCCGGACATGTTGGCCGGGGCGAAGTCGAAGTTCGCCGCGGAAATCGATACGGGCCGAATGCGACTCGCGCAGGGCCCGATGACCGAACTGCCGCTGGCCGATGCCGCTCTCGATGCCGCCATCACCGTCAATACCGTCTATTTCGTGCCGGATCTGGCCGCCGCCTGTGCCGAACTCGTGCGCGTCGTCCGTCCCGGTGGCCGCCTCGTCATCGGTATCGGCGATCCGGACGCGATGGCTGAAATGCCGTTCACCGCATACGGTTTCACGCTGCGACCGGTGGCCGAGATAATCGCCGCACTGGAAGACGCGGGCTGCACCGTCGACCATCGGCAACTGCCCGATCCGCCGATTCCGCATCACCTACTCGTCGCCCGACCCGCCTGACTACATCAGGGCGCCGCCGTCGACGCGGATCTCACAGCCGGTCATGTAGCGACCGTCATCAGAGGCGACCATGGCGACCACACCGGCGATATCCTCCGGACTGCCGAGCGCACCGCCGTTGAGCCAACCGGTCAGGCGCGAGAAGAGTTTCGGATCGAAGTCCTTCGGCTGATCGAGGATGGATTTGGTGGTGATCCCACTGGTGATGCCCGCGGGCACGATATTCACCGCGCGCAACCCCTGCTTGGCGTACTCCAGCGCGATCGCGTGGGTGAAGGCATTCACCCCGCCCTTCGACGCCGCATACGACGCCAGATAGGGCGCCGCGCTGAAGGCCGCGGTCGAGGAGAGATTCACCACGACGCCGTGGCCGGACTCCAGCAGTGCGGGCAATGCACTCTGGGTCATCAGGAAGGTCCCGGTGAGATTGACCCCGATCACCTGGTTCCACACCTCGAGCGGCATCTCCTCGGTGCGCGCGGGCCGCAGAATGCCCGCCGCGTTCACCAGCACATCCAGACCGCCGAGGAATTCGACCGCCTCGCCCGTCGCGGTGCGCACCGACTCGATATCGGCGATATTCACCGGGACCGTGCGCAGCCGCTCGGCCGCATCGCCTGCCTTCGCCGCGGTGGTCTCCAGGGCGGCCGCGTCGATATCGGCGGCAACCAATGTCGCCCCCTCATCGAGCAGCCGCAAGGCGATCCCCTGCCCGATACCCGATCCTGCTCCGGTGACCAATACGCGGCGGCCGTCAAATCTACGCATGCCAAAAATTAGAACAGGTTCTCATTGGGAGTCAACAGGTTCTCGCGGAACCGAGGTCAGGAGACGGCATTCACGCGGACCGCCTCGAGGTATTCGGCAATGGCGTCGCGGTTGCGGGACAGGCAGCGGATGCGGTCGGACATGCGGTCGCGTTCCCGCTCCAGGGTGGCCAGCATTTCCGGCGTCGCGTCCGGGAAGTAGATGGTGCGCGGTTTGTCCAGGCAGGGCAGGATCTGTTTGATGATGCGGGTCGGCAGGCCGGCGTCGAGTAGGCCGCGGATCTGTAGCACTCGGTCGACGAAGCGGTCGTCGTAACTGCGATAGCCGTTGGCGCAGCGGTCGGCGGCGATGAGGCCTTGTTCTTCGTAGTAGCGCAGCAGCCGCCGCGAGGTGCCGGTGCGCTTCGACAGTTCTCCGATCCGCATCGCACGCCACCTCGCAGTTGACCTTCACATGTATGTGATGGTTCGAGCATAGGCGACATGGACAACGCACTCTTCGACTACCGCCCGATCGTCGACCGCGCACCGATTCGCTGGCCCGACGATGCCCGCGTCGCGTTCTATGTCGGGCTCAATATCGAGCACTACCAGGTGGACCGGCCCTCGACCAGCATCTTCCCCGGCACGGCCGCGCTCACCCCGGATCCGCTCAACTACGGCTGGCGTGATTACGGTCCTCGGGTGGGCGTCTGGCGGGTCATACAGGCGCTGGACAAGTTCGGCATCCGCGCCAGCGCCCTGCTCAACTCCGATGTCGCACAGCATAATCCACAGATCATCGCCGCCGGGCGGGAGCGGAACTGGGCCTGGTTGGCGCACGGCAAGAACAATTCGATCTTCCAGGCCGATATGTCGATCGACGACGAACGCGCCTACCTCACCGAGGTCGTCGAAACCATCGAGCACGCGACCGGCCGCCGCCCGCGCGGCTGGATGGGTCCCGCGCTCACCGAGACCTTCCACACTCCGGAACTGTTGGCCGAACTCGGCCTCGACTACGTCCTGGACTGGACCAATGACGATCAGCCATATCGGCTCAATGTGCCAGGGCTGCTGAGCGTTCCGTATTCGGTCGAGCTCAACGACAACAGCCTGTTCCTCGGAACCGGTTTGCGCGGTGCGGATTTCGTGCAGATCGTCAAGGACCAGCTGGACCGGCTCTACGACGAGTCGGCCGACAACGGCCGCGTGCTGGCCCTCGCGCTGCACCCCTTCGTCATCGGGCAGGCGTTCCGCATCAAATATCTGGAACAGGCCTTGGAGTATGTGGCGAACCACCCGGGCGTATGGCGCACCACCAGTGACGAGATCGCCGGCCATTACGGTGCCGCCGCTGCGTGAACGGCTATTGCGGGCAACGGCGTCGAGGACCATCATGCACGTATGAGTAAGGTAACCCTAACTATCGAGCTGTCTATCGGCGCCGAGGTGGCGTGCGCACTGGCACGGACACCGGAGTTGTTCGCCTACGTTGTGGCACCGATCCTTTCGGTGCCACAACTGCGAATTCCGGACCGCGTCGAACCGGGCGTCGAGGGTTCCGCCCGGCTGTGGTGGTTCGGCATCATCCCGTCCTGGCGCCATCACCTGCGTCTGGTGCGACTGGATGCCCGCGAGATCTACACCAACGAATGGGGCGGCCCGGTCCGCACCTGGAACCACCGCCTCACCTTCGAGCCGATCACCGAATCCCGCTGCCGCTACACCGACGAAATCGAAATCGAGCCCGGGTTGCGCGGCGCCGCAACCCGCATCTTCGCCCACCTGATGTTTCGCCACCGCCACCGCCGCTGGCACCAACTCGCCACCGTCCTGGCCAGCAGCGGCGTCGAGCTACGAGCGCCGAACTACTGAACCGCCTCGCTGGTCTGCGGTTGCCGGCTGGTGCGGATGAGTGCGGCGGTCAGCAATGCCGCGCCGACCAGACCGGTCGGTGTCAGCCGTTCACCGAGTATCGCGGCAGCCGATATCGCGCCGGTCAGCGGTTCGAGGAGCGCGAGCACCGCGGCTGTGCCCGCACCGACCTCCGCAAGACCGCGCAGGTACAGCGTGTATGGCATTGCGGTGGATATCAGCCCGAACACGATGACCAGCACAACGTGGTGTGGCGTCGGCTGGAAGGTGAGCCCGGATATTGCCGCGAGTGGCAGCAACAGCACGGCGCCACCGGTCACGGCGAATCCTGTTGTGGTGATCGCGTCGAGTCCAGGCACCGGACGAGCACTGATCAGGGTCAGTGTCGCGAAGGCACAGGCGGATACCAATGCCATTGCCGCACCAGCGAATATCGCGCCGATCGCCGTGTCGTCGGCGGGCGCGCCGACCAACAGGACCACCCCGAACACAGCGATTCCGATCGTCGCCGCATGCCGACGGTCCAGAATCCGCCTGCCGGTCAGATGTTCCAGCAGCGAGACGACCACCGGTGACATGCCAAGGGTGATCAGCGTTGCCAGGCTCACCGACGACGCCGCGACCGCCCCGAAATAGCTCGCCTGGATGATTGCGACAAGGACTGCGACCGCACCGATCCTGCGCCAGGCCGCGGTGTTGCGCGGCAATGGCCGTCGGGTCACGGCCAGCAGCGCGATCAGCAACAGCCCGCCGGCGGCGAGTCGACAGGCGGCGACGGATACCGGCGAAAGACCGGTCGCACGATGCAGCAGGGTACCGATCAAACCGCCGGTCCCCGCCGACAGCCCGGCGCCGACAAGGCAGACCAACCCGGATCGGCTGGCCATGGATGTGGACATGGAAATTCGTGCTCCTGCGACAGAAATGGATTGAGGTCGCGGAAGCGAGGTGCACAACCGATACCAGAGCGGCGCATCACCTGATGGGACGCGTGGTCCTACACCTCGCTCAGGAGACTGGCGGCGGGGAAATCGGGAGCCATCGGTGCACCCGCCCGATATTAAGGACCGCCGGGCAAGCAGTCATTCGATTTTCTGTCGCGTTCAGCGCGGGCTCTCAGTCACCGCTGGCTCCGCGACCTGCGCCGAGTGCGGCGGCCAGAATCGGACCGATGACGGCGACAACCGCCGAGTTCGCCAGTTGCGCATGGGGTCGCCTCGGGCTGGTGCTCGGTCAGCTAGCCGGTCACATACGGCCGCCACATCTCGGCCCCGAATGAAAATGCACAGCCGAAAAAATCTCTGGCAAACTTGCGGCATTTCCTATGCGTGATCGACTATTCGACCAGGTGACGGCACGCGACCCCGTCGTCCCAGCACGGTCCGCATCCGACTTTGCTGGATATCACACGAGGTCAAGGGGATTATGGACAGATATGACCGTCCCGACGGATATCCGACCTCGCACCCTGCCACACCCACGCGGCACCCTGTCCGAGGCGGTGACGCAGGTGCTGCGAGCAACACCTGGCAAACCAGTGCCACCGGCCCGGTCGCTCGATCCGTACAGCGAGGATCTGCAGCTGGCTCTACACACCTGCTACGAGCTGCACTATCACGGATTCGCGGCGGTGGCCCCCGAATGGGAATGGGATCCCGGATTACTGACCCTGCGCGCCGCTATGGAGACCGCGTTTCTGGACGCGATGCGCGCGGATGTATCCGGAGGCGATGATCTCGAATCGGAACTCGACGCACTTCTGGTGACGCCGATCGAATCCACCGGTCCGTCCTACTACCTCCGAGACGAGGGCCGCTGGTGGCAAATGCGCGAATATTTCGTGCACAGGTCGATCTATCACCACAAGGAGGCCGACCCCTATGCATGGGCGATCCCGCGCCTGCGCGGACATGCCAAAGCGGCCTTCGTCGCGGTGGAATTCGACGAATTCGGCGGCGGCCGCGGTGAGCGCGTCCACTCGCGACTGTATGCCGAGCTGATGGCAGGCGCCGACCTCGAGGCCGGATATCTGCATTACCTCGACGCCGTCCCGGAACCGATGCTTTCCCTGGTGAACATGATGTCGCTGTTCGGCTTGCATCGGTCGCTGCGCGGTGCGCTCGTCGGACATTTCGCGACCGTCGAAATCACCTCGTCACCGGCGTCGGCACGCCTCGTCGACGCCCTGCGCCGGCTCGACGCGGCCCCGGCCTGCGTGCGGTTCTACCAGGAACACGTCGAAGCCGATGCGGTGCACGAGCAGTTGCTGCGCACCGATGTGATCGGTGACCTGATCGCGCAGGAACCCGCGCTGACGAAGTCCATGGTCCTCGGCATCCAGGCCACGAATCTGTTGGAGGACCGCTTCGCCGACCACATCCTCAGTGCCTGGCGTGCCGGACGCAGCTCGTTGCGGACCGGTCCGCTGCCCGCTGGGCGCCGATGTTTAGGACGGTCCGAGCGGACAATCCGGAGAACATGATGTTGGTCCGCGCGCCCGGCGTCTATCGACCCCAGCACGATACGCGGCTGCTCATCCGCGCACTGTCGCAGGCGAGCATCCCACGCGGCGGTCACGCACTGGATATCTGCACCGGCACCGGGGCGCTTGCCGTCGCCGCCGCCCGACACGGCGCCCGCGCCGTCACCGCCGTCGACGTTTCCCGCAGCGCGGTGGCCACCGCATGGTTGAACTGTCGGCTGCGTGGCCTGACCGTGCGCGCCCTACACGGCGACTTCGAGGCGACACTCGGTGCCGATCGCTTCGATCTGGTCCTGGCCAACCCGCCCTACGTTCCGGCGCCGGGAAGCGCCCCGGACCGCGGCAGCGCCCGAGCCTGGAACGCGGGCGAAAAGGGACGGGCCATTCTGGATCGACTGTGCGCGATGATGCCGCGCCTACTCGAACCCGGCGGGATCGCGCTGACCGTGCATTCGGGGCTGTGCCATCCCGACACGACCCTCGCTCAGCTCCGCGACGGCGGTCTCAAAGCCGCCATCGTGGCGCGCTCGTCGGTGCCGTTCGGTCCCATCATGCGCGAGCTGACCCCGTGGCTGACCGCGACCGGGCTGATCGAGCCCGGCCAGAACCGCGAAGATCTGGTGGTGATCCGTGCCGACAAACCCCGACCATGAACCCCGACGGATCCGGCTGACGGGCGACGGCCCCGCCCTCATCGAGGGTCCGGTCGAACTCGTCACCCCGGACGGACGGACCATTCACTGCGACCGGGTCGTCATAGCGCTCTGTTTGTGCCGCCGTTCGACGACCTACCCCTGGTGCGACACCAGTCACCGCAAGCACCGACGATGTGAACCCTGACATGGCGGTTCAGTGCTGCTGCCGTTATCGGTGCGGGCTCGTTTCGCGGTTATCCGACAGTCAGTGGGAGGACTGCCCCTGGTATTCCAGTGGAGCGATGGGCGGGAAGGTGACCGGCAATTCGGTCAGCGCCCGGTGGAAGGGGCCTGGTCGCCAGCCGGGTGTGCGATTCGGCAGGTCGAGTTCGATCTCCGGCAGTGCGTCGAGAAGTTGGTCGATGGCCTCTTGCGCGATCAGGTAGGCGAGGGTGCGCGCCGGACAGGCGTGCGGGCCGAGTCCCCAGGCCAAATGCGAGCGGTTGCCGGTCAGGTCGCCGGTGCGGATCGCGGGGTCGTTGTTGCAGGCGGCCATGCTGATGACGACGGGCTGGTGTGCGGGCAGCCACACGTCGTCGATGAGGATCGGGTGGCGGGGGTAGGTGATCAGCAGGTTCGCCAGCGGCGGGTCGTTGAACAAGACCTCGTCGAGGGCATCGCGGGAGGACAGGTTGCCGCCGAGGAAGCTTTCACCGAAGCGCTCGTCGGTGAGGATCAGCAGCAAGGTGTTCGCGATCAGATTCAGCTCGAATTCGATACCGGTGCCGTAGACCTGTGACACGTGGTGCGAGGCTTCTACGTCGTCCAGCTGGGCGGGGTGCTGGAGCAGCACCGAGGTGATGTCACGTTGGGGCTCGGCGCGTTTGAGTGCCACCAGGCTCATCAGCGCCTCCCCGAGCATTTGATTGCCCTTCTCGGCGTCGACACCCTCGAGCAGGGCAGCCGTACCGGCGGCGACCTGCCCGCCGATCTCCGGCGGACAGCCGAGCAGGTAGTTCACCACTTCGAAGACCAACGGGAACACGTACTGGCGGATCAGGTCGGCGGAGCCGTCCTGGCAGAAGGAGTTGATCAGCGGGATTGCGAGCCCCTCCACGACCGCGTGCAGGGCATACAGGTCGATCTCGTCGATGCTGGCGGTGATCGCCCCTCGGTAGCGGGTGAAGTCGGCCCCGGTGCTGCGACTGGCCATGGGCCGCCACTCCAGCAGGGGAAGGATGGGGCAGTCCGCGGGAATGTCCTTCTGCCAGGCCCGGGGGTCGGCGGGGAAGTGTTCGGGATCATTGAGGATCCGCACCGCGGTGCCGTAGCCGATCACCAAGGTTGCCGGTACGCCGGGCGCCAACTCGATCGGTGCCAAAGATCCGTAGCGCCTGCGCATTTCGCGATAGGCATGATGTGGATCGGCCGCGAACTCGGGCGCGTACATGGGCACCCGCGGGTCGTCGGAATCGGTCGGCGAGCCGTGGACGACTGGACACGACTGAGCGGGAGCCTGGGATTGCGGCAAACTCAAGGGCAAAACTCCAAACGGATTCGTATGCACTACTTGACTGCTGAACTACCGCTCCCTGCCCGAACACCTGCACGGAAGCGAGTCGGTCTGCGCCGGAACCGGTCGATGGTATAGCGCCCATGGACGACAATCATCAACGAACATGAAAATAGGCTCCGCAGCATGTTTTTCGGTCCAGCGCGACGCGATCGGGCGGAGGAAACTCGGTGTCAGACACCGAGGGCGTCGAGCGAATCGTGATCGTCGATGGCCGTGGTGATCCGCTTCAACAGCGTCAAGCAGGTGTCGACAGGCTGCATCTCGGGTTGATAGGCCGCCCTGCCGATGGTGAACGCCCATGCCGCGTAAGCGAACATGGACTGTTGCCGATAGGCCAGCCATGCGTCGTCGAAGGATGGCGCCTGGCCGCCGAGAGTCCCGAGTTCGTCCAGGTAGGCCGCCAACAGTTCCCGGTCCCAGGCACGCCGGTCCTCCGGCTCGCAGCCCGAGTTGACGGTGTAGGCGAAGTCGTGCGCCCAACCTCCCCGCATCACGACCTGCCAGTCGACGAATCCCATTCGCCCTGTACCGGTTCGGTATGTCTGTCCGATGTGCGGGTCACCGTGCAGCAGGGTCTGGGGCAACTCGTTCGTCGCCTTGTCGATCGCTCGATCGACACCGGCCCACAGTCGTTCGCTCTGGCCGTGCAGTACCTCGGGAATCACCTCCCCGGCGCGGCGCAGGCCGACCTCGCAACGCTTTTTCATGTCGATGGCGGCAAGGTACGCCTGGAGTGCCTCGGTCGTGGTCTTGAGGTCCGTGATCGACGGGTGGTTCCAGAAGGTGCGGTGGAGCCGGGCGAGATTGCGCACCAAGTCTTCGATCTGGTCACGGGCGATCGGGGCGGTCGGCTCGATGAACTGCGCACCACGGGTCGAGACGATGTCTTCCATCAGGGCGATCGATCGCCAGGACGCCGGGTCGGCGGCACCCCAGTAGCCGAACGGAGCCTCGATGTCGGCCTGGGGGCGAAAATCCCTGAAGAACCGGGTCTCACCGTCGATCATCTTCCCGCCACCGAGCAGGATGCGTTGCGAGAAGGCCGTCGTGGTCTTCGCGAAGAGATCTGTCGGCAAGCTTGCCCGCTCGCCCGCCTCGTTATAGACGACGCGAATCGCGACACGAGTGGATGTTCCGCGGCTGCCGTTCAAGGTTTCGAACGACAGCACCTCGGCCTCGGGGACATCGCGGCACAGGACGGCCGTCAGCCACTGCGGGGTCAGCGTCTCACCGGACACCGGCACGTCCGCGACGTCCCGGGCTTTCGGCCGAAACAACTTCTCACCGAGAATGTGAGCGCCGACCGTGGCAGACCGTCCGAGCAACCAGAGCTTGTGGTTCATTCGCTTTGCCTCGATTCCGGAGTACGACATGACCGCCCGAGCAACTGGATCGCCAGCGCGCGGGTCCGCAGGACAGTAACCCAGATCGTCGAAATGGTTGTAGTGCAATGTGATTGCCGCAGCGAGCTCAGTTCCGGGGTACGGCTCGACCCGCTCGGATGATCGATGGAGTGCCACCGCTCAACCACCGTCACGGGTGCGGCCGCACTCCTCCGATAGCCGAGGTCCGCCAGGACCGCGGAGGCCACCACACCGGCAAACAGGGTGATCTTCCATCGGGCGATGCGGATGCCGATGGTCAGCGCGGCCAGCGAGCATGAGTAGAGGTTGAGGATGTTGGTGGCGATCGGACCGTGCATGATCGTGCCCAACCGTGCGCCGTATCCCACCGAGCACAGCCGACCTCCAGGCCGACCCGGATTGGTACGATAGTGCCAACATCGCCGTCCTGCGCACCACCATGGTGCTCAGCTACCTCGGCAGTTGCGGCATCACCCTGCCCACGCCTGCGGTGCGGCCCGGACCCCGCACCGGCATCCTCATGTCCCGACCGTCTGGCGACGACACAAACCTGTTGGATTGTGCGGCCTGGGTGCAGCGCGTCACGATGTTCATCGACTCGTCGAGTTTCGCGCACGCCTTCGACAACTGGATGGTGTCGATCCTGATGTGGATCAGCCCATGGATGTCCATCCTGCTCGTCGACTACTTCCTGGTGCGCCGCCGCACCCTCTCGATCCCGGACCTCTACCGCGACGGCGCGACATCGATCTACGGGAAGTTCAACGCGTGCGGTCTGGTGAGCCTGGCCGCCGGACTGCTCGCCAGCTGGTCCTGGCAGTACGGCGTGGTCCCCGCCATGCAGCTGCCGATGGCGAAAAGCCTCGGGCAACACCGACTTCTCCTGGTTGTCGGGCAGCCCGGTAGCCGGCCGCGTCTACGGCGTCCTGACCGTCCTGGCCGCCACTCGCCGCACCGGCGCGTGAATCGCCAGTCGGATCGGGGCGGTCCCGACGAGAGGTTTCGCAAAGCAGCCGATGGCTACTCGGTCGAGAACGCCGGTGCTGGTTGGCGATGCCGAGGAGATCGCGTCGGGAACCCTCCTGCGGAATTCGAGTTCGCCGACTATCAGGCCGGCTGTCACGACAGCGGGAAAGGAAAGGAAACAGACACATGTTGATGCTCACCCCCACTGCTATCGAAGCCGTTCGCAGTATCACGTCCACGGATGGGATGCCGCAGGATGCCGGGCTGCGAATCTTCACCGCGGACGGCGCCGAGACGCTGCAGCTCGCGGTTGCCGCGGCACCGGCCGAGCAAGACCAGGTCCTGACCGCCGAAGGATCACGGGTTTTCCTGGACCAGGAGGCGGCCGCCTACCTGGACGACAAGATCCTCGACACCGGACTCGACCCGAACGGGCAAGGTACCTTCGTCGTCGCACCGCAGGCGCAGGAAAACCCGGGCGACTGATGCTTGCCGACAGCAGCGCGTGCAGTGGATTCTCGGTGAACAACACCGAGGCGGCCGAGACGTTGCTGATCGCCTGGTTCACCGACCCCGCGGGCGATGACCTGCCCGTCGCAGCTGTAGCGCTTCAGACCGGATAGCGTATCGGCCTACCCGTCACTGCGGTCAGACGCCCGTGCCAGTACCTCACCCGCCCGCCGAGGCAGGGGGTCAGGCGTGTTACGAACCCCTGCACCGCAGCATCCCAATCCCCCTGACATATCCGTGGCACTCGCCAAAACCACTGCCGCACAGGGGAAACCACACACAGCCAAACCGAAATGGAACCCATCCCAAGGGGGAACACCGACACCAAGACAGGTCAAACCCGTCTCCGTCGATATGCGAGTCAACAGAGCTGATCGACGAAAAAGCCGCAGGCTCGCAGAACATACGCGAACCTGCGGCTTTACCGCACTACATCTGTGGGCGAAGGGGGACTTGAACCCCCACGTCCCGAAGGACACTGGCACCTGAAGCCAGCGCGTCTGCCATTCCGCCACTCGCCCGAGCGACTGAGAGACAGTATCACGCGGGTCGGTGAGACACGAAATCGCCTGTTAGCGGCACTCGAGGGCAGTCCGGAACGGCACGGGAACCCAGGGGGGCTTCCGGGAGTTACAGGTGTGGACGATCGTGGATATCATGCAATGAACGTGGTCGATACGCGACACGCCATATTCGTGTGTCGTTGTTATGAATCAACACAGACGCTCACCGAAGGGAGGCCGAGATGGGCATCGTTTCTCGATTCGAGCGTCGCCTGCAAGGCGCCGTCGGTGACGTGTTCGCCAGAGCCTTCGGGGGCAGTGTCGTTCCCCAGGAGGTGGAAGCGGCACTCAAGCAGGAGGCCGCCGACAATATCCAGGATCTGGGTGGCGGACATCTGTTGGCGCCCAACAGTTATGTGATCACTCTCAACACCTCTGATCACCAACAACTCGACGCCGACCACGACCTCACCACCCGCGCGTTCGCCAAACACCTTCAGGACTACATCCGCGAGCAAGGCTGGCAGACCTACGGCGAAGTACACGTGGCATTCGAGGCATCACCTACGCTGCACACCGGACAGTTCAGAGCGAGCGGTCGGGTCGATCCCGACATCGGCCGCAGAGCCACCGCGGCTCGCAGCCCCGAACCCACGCCACAACGACCTGCACACCCGCAACCAGGAGCTGGCCCCATGACGCAGAACTCAGGCTACGACCCAAGCCGTGAGCCCGCGGAGTCCGATCCACGCAACCGCGGGTACGCACCGCCGCCTGCGGGGCGGCCAGGACCGCCGAACGGTGCGTACCGCGACGACTACGGCCGGGGCGGCGCGCCCTACGGCGGTGGCTCCGACTACCAGGCGCCGGACTCGCAGCAGGGTTACGGCGACTACCAGAACGGCTACGACTACCAGCAGGGCGGCCAGGGCTACGGGCAGCAGGCCTACCAGGAGCCCGGTTACGGCCAGGGCTACGGCGAGCGGGGCGGCTACGGCCAGCAGCAGGGTGGCTACGCCGACCAGGACTATGGCCAGCAGGGCTACCAGGAGCCCGGTTACGGCCAGGGCTACGGCGACCAAGGTGGCTACGGTCAGCAAGGCTACGGACAGTCCGGCTACGGCGAGCAGGGCTACGCTGACCAGGGCGGTTACGGTCAGCAGCCGGGTTACGGCCAGCAGGGCTACGCACAGTCCGGCTACGGCGAACAGGGTTACGCGGAACCGGGTTACGGCGAACAGGGCTATGCCGCGCCCGAGGAGCAGGGCAGCTACGGTCAGGCCTACTCGCAACAGCCCGGCTACGGCGCGCAGGGCGGCGCCTACCAGGCCCCCGCGTATGGCGGTGGCGCACAAGCCGGTTCGGGCTATTCCGCCACGCTGCAGCTCGACGACGGCAGCGGCCGCACCTACCAGCTCCGCGAGGGCAGCAACATCATCGGCCGCGGTCAGGACGCACACTTCCGGCTGCCGGATACCGGGGTTTCCCGCAGGCATATCGAAGTTCGCTGGGACGGGCAGACCGCGATGCTCTCGGATCTGGGTTCGACCAACGGCACGCTCGTCAACGGCTCCCCGGTTCAGGACTGGCAGTTGGCCGACGGCGACGTTATCCGCGCCGGGCACTCCGAGATCCTGATCCGTATCGTCTGATCCCGTAAGCTCGCGATGCAGGTCACGAGATGGCGTAGAGGGATTCTGCGGCCGTATCGTGATCGAACTCGACCCACGGCCCTATGATGCTGCCAACACACGCGCGTCGCCAGGACCGGGGCTCGCGAAACCAGCAAGCCGGTGGGGGCGAACTCGCACCTACGGGCACCGACGTACACGGTCGAACAGGAGGTGGAGCGCCGTGCAGGGACTTATCCTGCAATTGACCCGTGCGGGGTTCCTGCTGCTGTTGTGGTTATTCGTGTGGGCGGTATTGCGCACCCTGCGCAGCGACATCTACGCGGCATCCGGCATCCGGATCCAGCCCAGGGCCGCACGCGGTTCCGCGGTGCTGCCGTCTTTCAGCCGAGGCCAGAAGGGCGCCAAATTTCTTGTGGTGACTCAAGGTTCACTCGCCGGCACTCGCATTTCGCTCGGCACCCAACCGGTGCTGATCGGACGTGCGGACGACTCAACGCTGGTACTCACCGATGATTACGCGTCGACCAGACATGCGCGGCTCTCACCGCGCGGTGACGACTGGTACGTCGAAGACCTCGGCTCGACGAACGGCACCTACCTCGACCGCGCGAAAGTCACCACCGCAGTCCGAGTTCCACTCGGCACCCCTGTCCGTGTCGGCAAAACAGTGATCGAGCTGCGATCGTGACACTTGTTCTCCGCTACGCAGCGCGCAGCGACCGCGGTCTTGTCCGAGGCAACAACGAGGACTCCGTCTATGCGGGTGCACGGCTACTCGCACTAGCCGACGGTATGGGCGGCCACGCCGCAGGCGAGGTCGCGTCGCAGTTGATGATCGCCGCGCTCGCCCATCTGGACGACGACGAGCCCGGCGACGACCTGCTCGGCAAGCTCAATACCGCCGTCCACGAGGGCAACGCCGCCATTGCCGACCACGTCGAGGAAGAACCCGAACTCGACGGCATGGGCACCACGCTCACGGCGATCCTGTTCGCGGGCAAGAAGCTCGGCCTGGTCCACATCGGTGACTCGCGCGCTTATCTGCTGCGCGGCGGCGAACTGGCCCAGATCACCCGCGACGACACCTTCGTCCAGTCGCTGGTGGACGAAGGCCGGATCACGCCCGAGCAGGCGCATACCCATCCGCAGCGCTCGCTGATCATGCGTGCCCTCACCGGCAACGAGATCGAACCGACGCTGATCATGCGTGAGGCCCGCGCCGGCGATCGCTACCTGCTGTGCTCCGACGGGCTCTCCGATGTGGTCAGCGATGAGACCATCGCCAACACCATGCGTGAGGGCAGCACCGACGAATGTGCCGACCGGCTCATCGAGCTCGCCTTGCGCAGCGGCGGTCCGGACAACGTCACCGTGGTCGTCGCCGATGTCATCGATCTGGACTACGGGCAGAGCCATCCGATCGTGGCGGGTGCGGCCTCGGGCCAGGACGAAGACACCCCGCCGCCGAATACCGCGGCCGGTCGAGCCGCCGCGATGCGTCCGCCGCGGGCCGAACCGCGCAGGGCCGCCCCCACACCGGAGACGCCGCCACAGCGCAAATCACATAAGTTGCGCTGGATCCTGCTCGCGGCCGCCCTGGTGGTGGCCGCGGTTGTCGGCCTGCTGGTCGGCTACACGATGATTCGCAGCAACTACTACGTCGGCGCAGATAACGACAAGGTCGTCATCATGCGCGGGCTGCCGGGTTCGGTGCTGGGGTATTCGATCCACGAGGTCGAGACGATCGGCTGTGTCGATCCGACCGGCGCCCTCACCCTGAAGCAGCCGGACGAGACGCTGCCGCCGAAATGCAGGGCGCTCAAGGTGTCCGATCTCAAGCAGACCGGACACGACCAGGTTGACAAGGGACTGCCGCCCGGTTCGCTGGACGAGGCGCGCAAGCAGATGCAGATGCTGGCGCGCAATGAACTGCTGCCCGTCTGCCCGTCCAAGGAGTCGGTGCCGCAGCCCGGCGTCGTGCCGCCGAGCGAACCGCCCACCCAGCCCGGTGTACCCGTGCCGACGACGGTCGTGCCGACCACCGAAAACCGGCCGCCCGCCCCTGAACAGCAGCCGGCCGAGACGAAGAGCCCCGAAGTCAAGACCCCGGCGACGGTGTCGCCGAACCCCCAGACGGCGGGGGAGCCTTGCCGGGTGACGGACTGATGTCCGCTCCGGCACCGCCGTCCGCTGGGGCGTTTCCCAGTCCGCCCGGTGGATTCGCGCCCGCGCCACCGCCGTCGACAAAGCGCAATGCCGAACTCATCTTGCTCGCCGGTGCGACGGGCATCGTCACCGTTTCGCTGTTCCTGGTCGAGGCGAGTCAGGAACAATCGGTCACCTGGGATATCGCCAAGTACGGTCTCGCCTATCTGGCCTTGTTCGCGGTGGCGCATCTCGCGGTGCGGCGCTTCGCACCGTTCGCCGATCCACTGCTCTTACCGATCGCCGCGCTGCTGAACGGACTCGGCTTGGTACTGATCCATCGGCTCGATCTCGCCGATGCCCAGACAGCCGCCTACAACTCGTGGCCGATCCCCTCCTCCGACGCCAATCAACAGATCCTGTGGACCGGGCTGGGGATGATCATTTTCATCACGCTCCTGGTCGTGCTGCGCGATTACCGCACGCCGGCCCGCTACAGCTACACCCTAGGGCTGATCGGCCTTGTCGCGCTGGCGATTCCGGCATTGCTGCCGGGGGCGTATTCGGAGACCAACGGCTCCAAGATCTGGATCAGGCTGCCCGGATTGAGTGTGCAGCCGGGTGAATTCGCGAAGATCCTGCTGATCATCTTCTTCGCCTCGGTGCTGGTCGCCAAGCGCGATCTGTTCACCGCGGCGGGTCGGCATTTCCTCGGCATGGAGTTCCCGCGCGCCCGCGACCTCGGTCCGATTCTGGTGGTCTGGATCGTCTGCATCGGCGTGCTGGTCTTCGAAAAAGACCTGGGCACTTCGCTGTTGATCTTCAGCACGGTGCTGGTGATGCTCTACATCGCGACCGAGCGGGTCGGGTGGCTCGTCATCGGCGGCGGACTGCTGATCATCGGATTTTTCTTCGCCTACCAGGCCTTCAGCCATGTGCGGGTACGCACCCAGACCTGGCTGCATCCGTTCGCGGACTACAACAACACCGGCTACCAGATCTCGCAGTCGCTGTTCGGCCTGGCCACCGGCGGTTTGGCGGGTACCGGCCTCGGCAGCGGACGGCCCTCGCAGGTGCCCTTCGCCAAGACCGACTTCATCATCACCACCATCGGCGAAGAACTCGGCCTGTTCGGACTCGCGGCGGTGCTGCTGCTGTTCCTGGTGTTCGTGGTGCGCGGGCTGCGGACCGCGCTCGCTGTGCGTGACAGTTTCGGCAAGCTGCTGGCCGCCGGGTTGTCGTTCACCATCGCCATCCAGCTGTTCGTGGTGGTCGGCGGTGTCACCAAACTGATTCCGCTGACCGGTCTGACCACCCCGTTCATGTCCTACGGTGGTTCGTCACTGCTGGCCAACTACGCGCTGTTGGCATTGCTGATCAAGGTCTCCGACGCGGCACGTGCCCCGGCGCCGGTGCGCAAGAAGGATCCGGTGGCCCCGATCGCGGATGCGACCACCGAGCTTCTGCGCAAACCGGAAGCGAGGCCGCAGGAATGAACACACCGCTACGACGGGTCGCGGTCGCGGTGATGCTCATGATCGTCGCACTACTGCTCAATGCCACCTATGTGCAGGTGATCAAGGCCGACGACTACCGCACCGATCCACGCAACTCACGCGTGCTACTCGACGAATACGCGCGCCAGCGCGGGCAGATCTCCGCGGGTGGCACGGTGCTGGCCAGTTCGGTCGCCACCGACGACCGCTACAAGTACCTGCGCACCTACCCCACCGATCCGGAGGCGTACGCACCGGCCACCGGCTTCTACTCGATGCAGTACGGCAGCACGGGGCTGGAACGCGCCGAAGATACCGTGCTCAACGGTTCGGACAATGCGCTGTTCGGACGCCGCCTGATCGATATGATCTCCGGTCGTGATCCACGCGGCGGCAATGTGCTCACCACGCTGGATCCGATGATGCAGCAGGTCGCCTACGAGCAACTGACCTCCAAGGGCTATACCGGTTCCGTGGTGGCGATCGAGCCGAGTACGGGCAAGATTCTCACCATGGTGTCCACCCCCAGCTACGATCCGAACCTGTTGTCCGGGCACGATGGCGCCCAGGGCACGAAATCTTGGGAAGAGCTGAGTGCGGACCAGCGCCAACCCATGTTGAATCGTGCTGTGTCGCAGACATATCCGCCGGGCTCCACCTTCAAGGTGGTCGTCACCGCCGCCGCATTGGCCAACGGCACCGCAACCCCGGACGACCAGTTCACCGCGGCGCCGAACATCACGTTGCCGGGTACCACCACAACGCTGGAGAACTACAACGGCACCACCTGCGGCAGCGGCCCCACCGCGACGCTCACCGAGGCGTTCCGCAGATCTTGCAATACCGCATTCGTCGAACTCGGCCTGAAGGTCGGCTCCTCGAACCTGAAGGACGAGGCCGCCGCCTTCGGCATCGGCCAGCACCGCAACATTCCGATTCCGGTGGCGGAGAGCACCGTCGGCACGATTCCGGACAATGCCGCATTGGCCCAGAGCAGCATCGGCCAGCGCGATGTCGCGCTCACCCCATTGGACAATGCGGTCATCGCCGCGACCATCGCCAACGGCGGCGTGCGCATGGAGCCGTACCTGGTCGACCAACTGCAGGGACCTGATCTGAGCGAGCTCTCGAAAAATAAACCGGTCTCGGTCGGCCAAGCTGTCAGCGCCCAGGTAGCGTCAACGCTGACCAACCTGATGATCGCGTCGGAGGACAACACCGTCGGACACGGCCAGACCCGGTATCAAATCGCCTCTAAGACCGGAACCGCCGAACACGGAAGCAATCCGCGCAATACGCCACCACACGCCTGGTACATCGCCTTCGCGCCCGCGCAGAACCCCAAGATCGCCATCGCGGTGATCGTGGAGAACGGCGGCGACCGGGCGTTGGCCGCGACCGGTGGCTCAGTGGCCGCGCCGATTGCCCGCGCGGTCTTGGATGCCGGTTTGCGAGGGCGCTGAGAGATATGAACGTGCGAGTGGATGTACGGGGGCCGGGATGCTGAACAACGGCGCGATGATCGCCGACCGATATCGGCTGCAACGCCTGATCGCCACGGGCGGTATGGGTCAGGTGTGGGAGGCACTCGACACCCGGCTGGACCGCCGGGTGGCGGTGAAGGTGCTCAAATCCGAGTTCTCGGCCGACCCGACCTTCCGGCACCGGTTCCGCAGTGAGGCCAAGACCACGGCCCAGCTGAATCACCCGGGCATCGCCGGAATCTATGACTACGGCGAGACCATGGATCCGCACGGCGGGGAAACCGCCTATCTGGTCATGGAATTGGTGCAGGGCGAACCGCTCAATACGGTGTTGAATCGGCTCGGTCGACTTTCGGTGGTCCAGGGTCTGGACATGCTGGAGCAGACCGGCCGCGCACTCGAGGTCGCGCACGCCGCCGGCGTCGTGCACCGGGACGTGAAGCCCGGCAATATCCTCGTCACGCCTACCGGCCAGGTGAAGATCACCGATTTCGGCATCGCCAAGGCGGTCGACGCGTCCCCGGTGACCAAGACCGGCATGGTGATGGGCACCGCTCAATACATCGCGCCGGAGCAGGCGGTCGGCGAGGACGCGACAGCCGCCAGCGATGTGTACGCACTCGGTGTGGTCGGCTATGAAGCACTGGCCGGGCAGCGGCCGTTCAGCGGCGACGGTGCGATCACTGTCGCGATGAAACATGTGCGCGAGGCCCCGCCGCCGATGCCGTCCGATCTGCCGCCCAATGTGCGCGAGCTGATCGAGATCACCATGGGCAAGGATCCGACCCTGCGCTACGCCAGCGGCGGCGAATTCGCCGACGCGGTTGCCGCTGTGCGCGCCGGACGCCGCCCACCACCACCGGTCACCACCGGCGGACCGATGGCGACCGGTGCGACCCGGGTGCTACCGCCCGGTCCGACGGTGATGCTGCCGTCGCACGACCACGAGGGCCCGACGGTCCGGTACAACACCCCGGCCAGCCCGATGGGCGTGGCGGGCGCCGGTTCGACAAGACAATCGCCTGCCGCGCCCAGAACCGTGATGAGTTCCGGCGCCCCCCGCGCCAACCCGGTGCCCGGTCCGGAGACCTCGAAGTTCACCACCGGCCAGAAGGTCGGCGCGGCGGTCGCGGTCGGCGCGGTGCTACTCGTCGGTCTCGTCTTGTGGCTGCTCTTCGGCGGCGATACCAATCCGGACACCGTGCGTCCGACCACCACCACAAAGGTGGTCGTTCCGCCGCCGGTCACCACACCGCCGCCGACGACGACAACAACCGAGCCGCCGACGACCGTCGTCACCACGACAAGACCGGCCCCGCCCCCGCCGACCGTGGAACCGACGACGACAACGCAGCCGCCGACGACGACGCCGAGCACCACAGCGCCGACCACGACGAAGTCGTCGAAAACAACGAGTCCATCCACCACCACCAGAGGCTCGTGGTTCCCTACGCTCGATTTACCATTTCCGGATAGTCCCGGTGCCCGAGGACCCTCGGCCACTCCAGGCGCTGCTACTCCGCAAGGACAACCATGACGACCCCGAAGAATCTCTCCTCCCGCTACGAGCTGGGTGAGATCATCGGGTTCGGCGGCATGTCCGAAGTCCACAAGGCGCGCGATCTACGGCTCAGTCGGGATGTGGCGATCAAGGTGCTGCGCGCTGACCTGGCCCGCGACCCGACGTTCTATCTGCGCTTCAAGCGCGAGGCACAGAACGCGGCAGCACTGAACCATCCGGCCATCGTCGCGGTATACGACACCGGCGAGGCCGAGGTGGACGGCGGCCCGCTGCCCTACATTGTGATGGAGTACGTCGACGGTGACACGCTGCGCGACATCGTGCGCGGCAAGGGCCCGTTGCCGCCGCGACGGGCCATGGAAGTCGTCGCCGACGTCTGCGCGGCACTGGATTTCAGCCATAAGGCCGGAATCGTGCACCGCGATATGAAGCCCGCCAACATCATGATCAACCGGGCCGGTGCGGTGAAGGTGATGGACTTCGGCATCGCGCGCGCGATCGCCGACAGCTCCAATCCGATGACCCAGACCGCGGCCGTCATCGGTACCGCGCAGTATCTTTCGCCGGAACAGGCACGCGGTGAGACCGTCGATGCCCGCTCGGACGTGTACTCCGTCGGCTGTGTGCTGTTCGAAATCCTCACCGGTGAGCCGCCTTTCACCGGCGACTCGCCGATCGCGGTGGCCTACCAGCACGTTCGGGAGGATCCGCGGCTGCCTTCGCATGTACACAACGGGGTGCCACGCGAGTTGGATTCCGTCGTGCTCAAGGCGATGAGCAAGAATCCGGCCAACCGCTACCAGACGGCCGCCGAAATGCGCGCCGATCTGATCCGGGTGCTCGGCGGACAGAAGCCGAGCGCACCGATGGTGATGACCGACGAGGACCGCACCACCATCCTCGGCTCCAACGAACCGGCGCCGCGCAACTTCCGCACCGTCGAACGCAATGACGACACCGCCGAGCAGGAACGCGCCGAACCGGCGAGTCCGCGCCGCAATCTCTACATCGCGCTCGGTGCCGCCGCGGCGGTCATCGTCGCGTTCGCGCTGTTCTGGGTATTGATCGGACCGGGCGCGCGCCCGGATCAGATCGCCATACCCGACCTGTCGAACAAATCGGCGCAACAAGCTCAGGACTCGCTGCAGAAGCTCGGCTTCACGGTTGCCATCCAGCAGAAGCCGGATAACAAGGTCGGCACCGGCAATGTCATCTCCACTCAGCCGCTGGGCGGATCCCGGGTCGACAAGGGCAGCACGATTACCGTGCAGGTCTCCACCGGACCGGCGCAGGTACAGATTCCCCGGCTCGACGGCATGACCCAAGAGCAGGCCGAACAGCAACTGAACGCCAGCGGTTTGCGGATGGATCCGAATGTGCAACGCAAGCCGTCGAGTGCGCAGGAGACGGACAAGGTGATCGGCACCGATCCGTCGGCAGGCTCCCGTGTCGACATCGACCGAGCCATCGTCGTGATCCTCGGCTCCGGGCCGGAACAGATCCGGGTGCCGAATGTGGTCGGTCAGGACATCAGCGTCGCGCAGCCGAATCTGGTGGACAGCGCCGGGTTCAAGATCACCATCCAGGAGGTGCCGTCCTCGAAGCCCAAGGGTGAGGTGATCGCGACGAACCCGGCGGGCGGCACCACCGCGGACAAGGGGTCGACGGTCACAGTGCAGGTCTCCAGCGGCGATATCACCATGCCGAGCCTGATCGGCTTGACCGCGGCACAGGCGGTGGACAAGCTGCGGCAGGCGGGATGGACCGGTACATCGGCACAGATCAGCCAATCCGCCCAGGGCACCTTCGATACGAACAGCGTCGGCCGGATCGTGAGCCAGCAACCCGCGGCCGGATCGGCGATCGCGAAGAACGGAACGGTATCGATCACCACCTACGTACTTGGTCCGCCGTGACGGCGGCCGGTACATCAGCACAGGTGATCTCATGAGCACATGGGTAACTCGCCGGGTACGGGCCAACTCACGCACGCTGTGACGCTGAGCCGCCGGCGCCGCTCTCGCGGCACCTAGGTGAGGCGCCTAAATGCGCGGAGGACCGAGATCCAGGTGGCGATTCATCGACATCGCCTCCTCGGCCAGTTCCGCCAGCTCGACCACCTCGACGCCGTGCTGCCGCAATTGCTCGACCCCGACGCAATCGGTGACGAACGTCGCCGGCTCCCGCCAGGCGATGACGACGCGCGGTATCCCGGCCCGCAGAATTCGGTCGGAGCACGGTAGCCGAGTCGCGGTGGCGCGTTGCGAACACGGTTCCAGGGTGCTGTAGATCGTCGCACCCGTCAGCCGAGGATCGTCGGCGTCGAGCTTGTCGAGCGCGGATTCCTCGGCATGAACCTTGACGTCGGTCTCGCGCGAGTAGCCGGTCGAGATCACGACACCATCGGCAACGATGACCGCACCGACCGAGAATGCGGTCGGGCTGGGCGGGCACAGCCGCGCCAGTTCGATTGCCCGGCGCATGAATTGGATATCAGTCCGGTCAGCCGCCATCGTGAAGCCTCCGCGGTCGGCGACACTCAGCGGTCATCACGCACCGCCGTTTGTCGGGGCAGGTAGCGCAGCAGCGCGACATCACCGATCTGACTGACATCGGCCAAGTGCATCCGGCGGGCCGGGTAGGCGGCCGGGCCGAGAAAGCGCGGCGCCGCCGCATGCCCGACGACGATCGGCGCGACCGCCATCTGCAACTCGTCGGCCAGATCCGCCGCGAGAAACTGGGTGTGAATCCGCGTGCCGCCCTCCACCATCAGCCGGGCGATGCCGCGGTGGCCGAGATCGTCGAGCAACGCACCCAGGTCGATATCGGGACCGAGCGCAACCACCTGCGCCAGACCCGCCAACCGATCGCCTAGCTTCGCCACACCGGTATGTGTGGTGTAGACGAGCTTCTCGCCGCCGTGGTGCCAGAACCGCAGCTCGGGATCCAGATCACCGCGCGCGCTCACGGCGATCTTCAACGGGTACTCCGGTTTTCCGGCCGCGATGCGCGCGGCCCGCCGGTCCGCGCTGTCGACAAGCAACCGTGGATTGTCGCGTCGCAGTGTCTCCGCACCGATCAGGATCGCGTCGGAGTCGGCGCGCACCTGATCCACCCGGTCGAAATCCGCGGCATTGGACAGCTTCAGCCGCGCCGGACTCGCATCGTCGATATATCCGTCGACACTGACCGCGACGGACAGCAGGACGTAGGGGCGTCGCGTCACTGGGTCACCAGTGCCGCAACCTCCGCCTCCAGCATCTCGACCAGCCCCTCGGACGGACGCTCGCCGCATACCTCCATCCAATTCGCCAACATCCGGTGACCGCCCTGGGTCAGCACCGATTCCGGATGGAACTGCACGCCATGGATCGGCAGGGTCCGATGCCGCATGGCCATGACGATCCCGGACTCGGTTCGCCCGATCACCTCGATCTCTGCGGGCAACGTGTGTTCGAGGACGGTGAGCGAGTGGTATCGGGTGGCGGTGAACGGGTCGGGCAGGCCGGCCAGCACGCCAGTCCCCAGATGGAATACCGAGCTGGTCTTGCCGTGCAGCAGCTCCGGCGCGCGCGTCACGGTCCCAGCGAAGGCCTCGCCGATGGCCTGATGGCCGAGGCATACCCCGAGCAGCGGAATGCTGTGCCGCGCGCAGGCGTGCACCAGATCGATGCTCGCACCCGCCCGATCCGGAGTACCAGGACCGGGGCTGATCAGAATGCCGTCGTATTCGGTGACGACCGCGTCCGGATCGGCCAATTTCGGGTCGTCATTGCGCCAGACCACGGCCTCGGCACCCAACTGGCCGAGGTACTGCACCAGGTTGAACACGAAGCTGTCGTAGTTATCGACGACCAGTACACGCATGCTGTCGAGATTACGTGGCGACCCGGCGGACCGTCGCGCGCATTACCAGTTGGGATAGCCTAGAGGCAGACCGGAGGGGACCTGAGCCCTCACCCGGACCGTCTCGGCGCCCGCCGGAGCGGGTTCTGTGGTGCGCGAGCTCGGCCATAATTCAACCGAATCCCGCCCGCCGGTACCCGACCTGAACGCCGAACACGAGGACGACATGCCCAAGTCCAAGGTCCGTAAGAAGACCGACTACACGATCAATCCCGCCAGCCGCACACCGGTCAAGGTGAAGGCCGGACCGTCTCCGGTCTGGTACGTCGTGATCATGCTCGGCTTCATGCTGGCCGGGCTGGTCTGGCTGCTCGTCTACTACCTGGCCAACGACAAGATCACCTGGATGGCGGATCTCGGGGCGTGGAACTTCCTGATCGGCTTCGGACTGATGGTCATCGGTCTGATCATGACTATGCGGTGGCGTTGACCCGCGCCATAGCTGGCTGTTTCGAGCGACCCGCAGACATTCGCTAACGGTGGGATTACAGACGTGTCATTCATGCACACCTGTGGATAACCGTGTGGACAACTCGAGGAACGATTGGGGAAAGTGACACGTGGATCCCGAATCCGATTCGCCTGATCCGCTTCCCGAACCACGCACCAGTTGGACCACGCCGATGGCCGCGCTCATCGCGGTCACCATCGGCGGCGTGGTGCTGGCCGGTGCCGCCATCCTGGCCAAGGACGGACCGAGCCGGCTGCTCATCGGATTGGCGGCGGTCGGCCTGCTCGCCTTGGCTGGACTCGGATACCGACAGCGCCCGCGCCTGAGCATTACCGCGGACCCGCAGCCGCGGCTGGTGGTTCGTACCCTCACCGGACCGACCGAATACACCCGCGATCAGATCCTGCGCGCTCGCGTCGTCGGCTATCGCCGCCTCGGCCGCAAGAATCCAATGCTCGAAATCGACGTCGAGCACCACGGCGACGAACGCCTGCTGATCTTCGGCCGCTGGGACCTCGGCGCCAGCCCGGACGAGGTCTTCGAATCCCTTGTCGCACACGGACTGGCGCAGTAGCCGCGCACCGAATATGCGCGGCGGCAACGTTTCACGTGAAGCATCCATCGCATTGTTCCCCGCGACACTACAGGCGAGGATTTGTGCGGTGCTACAGGGTTGGTTTCAACCCTGCTGGTGCTGATTGCGGAAGACCCAAACGCTCGCCGAGCGAGAGGGCAGCATGAGCCAGGAATCTCCCACCTTCCGGTAGGAGAGGATTCAATGCGGTAGATGCTTCACTTGATTGATATCGCCGCGGCGACGATGACGGCGAGAGCCGCCACCGCGACCGCGGCAACCGCCGCCCAGCCGATCAGCCGGGCGTTCTCTTGGGATTTCGCGCGCAACCACTCGGGCAGGAACAGAATGCCGAGGGCGGCGAGGGTGCCCGCGGCGAGTCCGCCGAGGTGTCCGGCCAATGAGATACCGGGCAGCGAAAAGCTGATGAAGACATTGATGCCGATGAGGATCAACATCTGATTCGGATTCTGCCGCACTCGGATCAGGACCACGGTGATCGCGCCGAACAGTCCGTACACCGCGCACGACGCGCCCGCGGTCAGGCTGTCCTCGGCGAAAACCATCACGGCGGCCGAACCGCCGAGCAGTGACACCAGGTAGACCACCAGATAGCGCACCCGCCCGAGCACCGGCTCGATACTGCGGCCGACCACATACAGCGCGAACATATTGAGCAACAGGTGGATCGGACCGTAGTGCAGGAAACCGGATCCGATCAGCCGCACGTACTGACCGTGCGCCACCGCGGGCGGGTACAGCACCCAGTCGATGTACAGGGCGGAATGCCCGGTGTTCTCCACCAGACTCTTCGATTGGCCCGCGGTGACCGCGAAGACGATCGTATTCAGCGCGATCAGTGCATAGGTGACATACGGAATCGGGGTCCGCGCGGTCTGCGCACCGGCGACGGTTCGCACCGGCCGGACCTCACGCTGCCCCTGACGGATGCAGTCGACACAGTGCTGTCCGACCGCCGCGGGTCGCAGACATTCCGGACAGGCGGGCCGCCCGCACCTTGTGCAGGCCAGGCCCGTAGGGCGATTGGGGTGGCGGACGCAGGTCGGTGCGGGCGGTTGAGCATTCATCGGACTATTCGATGGTGATCTTGGAAATGGTGACGGCTTCCTTGGGACGGTCGTTGCGATCGGTCGGCGTGGTCGCGATGGCGTCGACGACCTTGCGCGAATCGGGGTCGACGACCTCCCCGAAGATGGTGTGCTTGCGATTGAGATGCGGCTGTGGGCGGACGGTGACGAAGAACTGTGAACCATTGGTGCCCGGTCCGGCATTCGCCATCGCCAGCAGGTAGCCGCGATCGAAGCGCAGCTCCGGATGGAATTCGTCGCCGAATTCGTAGCCGGGTCCACCGCGTCCGGTGCCGGTCGGGTCACCACCTTGAATCATGAACCCGTCGATCACCCGGTGGAAGCTCACGCCGTCGTAGAACGGACCGGAGGTGCCGCCGCTGGCGTTCTCCGTCTTGTACGGTGCTGATCCGTCGGCCAGGCCGATGAAGTTCCGCACCGTCTTCGGCGCGTGGTTACCGAAGAGCGAGATCTTGATATCGCCGTGGTTGGTGTGCAACGTGGCCACGGCGGTCTGATTCGGTGAGGTCACCCCGCCATGCTATCCATCGCGCGACACGCTCTTGCCGCGCCGGTGTCTTGGCGCGCCGTAAGCTCGCGCCGCCCTGGCGGTCCTGCCACAACCGGCGGCGGTGATCTGCAGCTACTGCGCGATGCGCGGGTATGTGCCACAGTTGTCGAATGACCCTGGGGCGCCTACTCACCTCCACACGTTCTCGTAACCGACTGATCGCCGCGATCGCCGTCGCGCTGGCCGGTGGAGTGGCCTGGTTGGCCCGCAGCAAGCGCCCACAACCGCCGGAGCCCGCACCGGCGCCGCCGCGAATCGGATACTCCCGCAACGGTTCGGCGCCGAACCCCTTGGCGGGCGCCGGCGCCGACAACGGTCGCTGACGGGCCGCTCGGCGCCGGTCAGCGGCTGACGGTGCGCTTGTACTGCCGCAGCGCCAGCGGGACGAACACCAGCAGGATGATGACCACCCAGGCCAGCGTGGTGACCACCGGATGCTGCATGGACCAGGCGTCCGATTTCGGCGCCATCGGACTGGTATTGCCGAACAGATCGCGGGTCGCCTGGGTGACCGCCGAGACCGGATTCCATTCGGCGAATACCCGCAGCGCCGTCGGCAGATTCTCGAGCGGCACGAAGGTATTGGCCAGGAATGTCAGCGGGAAGATCACCATGAAGCTGGCGTTGTTGAAGACCTCGGGCGCGCGGACCAGCAGGCCGACCACGGCCATGATCCAGGAGATCGCGTACGCGAACAGCAGCAACAGCACGTAGGCGAGTACCGCGTCGAGCAATGATCCGCGAATCCGCCAGCCGACGACATAACCGGTCAGCGACATCACCACCAGGCTGACCACATTGATCACCACATCGCTGATCGTGCGCCCGACCAGCACGGCCGACGGCGCCATCGGCAGCGAGCGGAACCGGTCGATAATGCCCTTCTGCATATCCTCGGCCAGGCCCAATCCGGTGAACGTCGCGCCGAACACCACCGACTGCGCGAAGATGCCCGCGATCAGGAACTCTCGGTAGCCGCCCGACATGCCGGGCACCTCGATCGCCGAGCCGAAGATATAGGCGAACAGCAGCACGAACATGATCGGCGACAGCGTCGAGAAGATCAGCACGTCGGGTACGCGCTTGATCTTGATGACATTCCGCTTCGCAATGGTCACGCTGTCGGTGCAGACGATGGCGAGGCGTTCGCCGAGCGGCATGCGGATTCTGGTGTCCATAGTCGCCGCGGTCATCGCTTGTGTCCTTCCGTTACTTCGAGCCGATCCGCGGCCTTGTCACCACCGCGACCATCGCCATTGACCAATTCCTCGGCCTCGTGACCGGTCAGCGTGAGGAAGACATCGTCCAGTGATGGACGACGCAGACCGACATCGTGGATCTGCACATTGTGGGTGGTCAGCCTGCCGATGGCATCGACGAGCGCCTGCGACCCGTCGCTGACCGGAACGGTGATCCGTCGCAGTCCGGGTTCGAGATGGATCTCCCCGTCCGCCAAACCCTGCAGTGCCTCCTGGGCGGTCGTGAGATTGTCGGCGTGGTCGACGGTGAGTTCGATGCGGTCTCCGCCGACCAGGGTCTTGAGTTCATCCGCGGTGCCGCGGGCGATCACCTTGCCGTGGTCGATCACCGCGATGGCATCGGCCAGTCGGTCGGCCTCCTCCATGTACTGCGTGGTGAGCAAGAGGGTGGTGCCCCCGGCCACCAGTTCCTCGATGACATCCCAGAGGTCGAGGCGCGCACGCGGATCGAGTCCGGTGGTCGGCTCGTCGAGGAAGAGCACCGGTGGATTGGCCACCAGCGCGCCGGCCAAGTCGAGCCGTCGGCGCATACCGCCCGAATAGCCCTTGACCGGCCGGTCGGCGGCATCGCTGAGCCGGAAGCGCTCGAGCAGTTCCCGCGCGCGCTCCTTACTGCGTTGCACGCCCATGTGATAGAGCCGACCGACCATCTCCAGGTTTTCGAATCCGGTGAGATATTCGTCGACGGCGGCATATTGCCCGGATGCGCCGATGCGTGAGCGCAGGGCCTGTGGATTGCGGAGCACGTCGATTCCCGCGACGGTCGCGCGGCCGGCATCCGGGATGAGCAGGGTGGTGAAGACCCGGACCGTGGTGGTCTTGCCCGCACCATTGGGTCCGAGCAATGCGGTGACGGTGCCCTCGGGCACCATCAGGTCGAGTCCATCGAGGGCGACCAACTGGCCATATCTCTTGACCAGACCCTCGGCGACAATTGCGTCGGGCATACTTCTCCTGAGGTTCGCTCGCGCGGGCGAGGTGACCATTACTCGAGTCAGTATTGCCCTGGGCACCGACAATTTCCGGTCATTTTTCGTCGACCTGGGCTTTGTCGGAGATCGACGGGTGCGAGTTGCGATCGAACACAAAACGGCCGCATCCCGTTCCGGGCGGTGCTCGGGGGTGCCGGTCCGGGATGCGACCGGTTCGATCATCCCGCCCGCTACCTAGCCGATCGCGGGTAGCGCACTACCCGATTCGGGCTCGACCGGTACTCGGTATCCATGCGCCCCGACATGCCCGCGCCGGAACGACACGCGGCAAATCCGACCGAATCTGCCGTCAACACGACGAACCCGAGGAGCGACTCCGGGCACGCAGCAACCGGTCGGCATGGTTTTCATATATGTCTCGACCGGATCGTGAACTCCGGCGGCGGCCGGAAAACCCTGCGCGACAACATTTTTGACAACAGTCAGGGAACCGCCGCGCGGGCCGATAACCGACCGGTCCGGCTACCTGGGCGGCGCCTGCACCTGCCGCAGGTGAGCCGTCTAGAAAAATCTTGGAAAGTGGCGATCCCCCACGCGCACACAATCTCGGATCATCGCGTAGGATCATTCACGTCGGCCCCTCCCCCCCCGGGCCGACCTTACGCGGGCCTCGGCTAACTCCCCCCCTTCGCCGAGGCCCGCTCCCCATTTCCGGGGCAGGTCAGCCCACTCAGCTATCTGTCGGCACCGCTGGATTCTCCGCCATACCCACCGACAGCCAGGCCGCCGTCAACCGTTGCGCCCGTACCTTTCCGGCGGTCGCCAGCAGCCGACGATCCCGCTCCCACCGCTCGCGAACCACCGGATCGGCCTGTGCCCACAGCGGCTCCAATTCCGTCAGCATCTGCTCGAAACACGCGTACGCGCCACCCAGTGCAATATGTCCGCCGGGCGCGGTCGGCCGATCCATATCGAGGCCACGTACGAAGGCCACCGCCGCGACCAACCGCTGCAGCGTCGCCCGCGGCCAGCCGGACGCGCGCCCGACCCGCACCAGCCAGCCCAGCGTGGCCGCGAGCACATGGACGTCTTCGATTGTGCGAAACGGTTTGAGGTAATCGGAGTACCCGTCACCAGGCAGCGGCGTAGCGGCGGCATCGGTGAATATCACCGAGGCGTGTGGGATTTCGGGAGCGAACTGTACCCGAGGCAGATTCGTCACACTGACGCCAGGCTGTGCCGTATCGACGAGCACCGCGCGCAGCCGGTTGCGGCCGTCGGCCGCCGTGCCCGTGCTGGCGATGACCAACAACCGCCGTGCGAGTATTCCCAAGGTGGTGAAGGTCTTGGTGCCGTTCACCCGCCAGCTCCCGTCGGTTTCGGTCACCCGGGTCGTGATCGCCGACGGATGCGCGCCACCCGCCTCGGTCGCGGAGACCGCGACCAGCTCGTCGACGGGGAGTTCGGGCAGCAGCGCGCGCAGCGCCTGCTGATATCCGGACACGAATGCGAAACCCAGTCGGTCCGCACCGAATCCTCCGGCGATCGCGATATCGATCGTGGTGTCGAAACGCTCGGCGGCCGCCCGATGCCGCGTCCACGCGTCGGTGACCGATGCGAGCGGTGTCGGATCGAGCGCCTCGGTCAACAGGTAGTCGAACACAGAGTCCACCCGTGCACGCTAACCGAGAGCCGTCGTCCTGCTCGCATCCAGGAAGCCAGCGACCACCGCGCAATCCTTATCCGCAACGTCGGCGATGCAACAGCAGAATCTCAGGATCGCCGGGTATCACTGACTCGTCATTCCCCTCACGAGGAGCCTGACCAGTGACGAAACCAGATCTCGCGCGCCGAAAGGCACTCTACGACGCCGAGGCGCGGCTGTCGTGGGTACTCGCCGCACTGGCCGGTCTCATCGGAGGCGCGGCCTTCATGCATACCGAGGGCTACTTCGTCACGTTCATGACCGGCAATACCGAACGCGCCGTAGTCGGCTATTTCCATGACGAACCCCATCTCGCCATCGCCGCGGCCCTGCTGCTGTTCTCCTTCCTCGCCGGCGTGGTGGTGGCCTCCTGGTGCCGCAGGCACTACTGGTCGGGCCATCCGCACGGCCCGACCCTGCTCACCACACTCAGCCTCGCCGTGGCATCGCTGGTCGACGGCGTCATCTATTGGGCGACGAACGCCACCAATATCGACCTCATCCCGATCCTGTTCGTCGCCTTCGGCGTCGGTGCGCTCAACACCTCATTCGTCAAGGACGGCGAGGTCTCGGTTCCGCTCAGCTATGTCACCGGCACCCTCGTCAAGCTGGCCCAGGGCATCGAACGTCACATCGGCGGTGGCGATTACACGGACTGGCTCGGCTACTTCCTGCTCTATGCCGCCTTCTGTGCGGGTGCACTGCTCGGTGGACTGCTGAGCCTGATCGTCGCAGGCTGGGCCATGCTCATCACGGCCACCGTGGTGTGCCTGATCACTACCTGCTACACCTACCTGCACCTGGACCGCCACGGCCCGCCCACGCAGAGCTGACCCCGTGCGCGCCGTCGAAACGACGGATACGGTTGTGCGGTGTGGAGTTTCGAGGATCCAACGCCGGATCACCTTGCGGCACTTACACAACACGGCAACTGGGCCGAAGTCCGACCGCTATTGCGGCCGATTCTGCGCCCGACGACCTACAAACAGGCCGCGCGAGACGATCTGCTGCACCGCTGGCCCGAGGCCGCCGAAATCGACACCCGGTTCGTCAGCCGCCCGGCCTTCCCGTTCGTCGACGAATTGGTCGCGATCGATCTGCCGAATGCGCGATCGGTCATCAACTACTCGACCCTGGAGCTTTGGCCGGTCTCGGCCGACGAGGTATTCGCGGCGGCCCGCGAAAATCTGGAAGCCATTGCGCAGCCCCATAATCCACGCGGCAATGCCATCCTCACCCGCACCGATCGCGACGGCAGCGCGTACCTCACCTCCTGGCCACTCGCCCCAGGCTGGTTGGCGAGCTTCAGCCGCCGCTACGCCGGCCGCCGCCCCGTCGTCTTCATGCCCGATATCGACACCCTGATCGTGGTACCCGATATCCCACACCTGCTCGCCCGCATCTACCGCCAAGTCGAGCAGCAGTATGTGGATGCACGCCACCGCCTCTCACCCCAGGGCTACACCCTCGACGGGGATGACACCGTTGTCCCCTTCGACCGCGCGGGCCGACACGAACAACACCCGACCGCCGTCCGCGCGGGATATCGCCTGGCCATGTGGGAATACGCCGTCCAGGCCCACTGGCTCAACCGGGCGCTCGAACGCGACCTCGAATTCACCCGCCACGGTTTGGATATGGCCATAGTCGGCGAGATCAAGCTGGCAGGCACCGACACCCGCCCCTACACCTACACCGTCTGGGGTAAGGGCGTCGACTATCTGCTCCCCGCCGCCGACTACATCATGTTCGCCAGCACCGACGCCGACAACAACGCGGTTCCCGTCTGTACCGTCCCACTCACCGCGGCCCTCGAAATAACCGGCCTCACACCGATTCCCGCCATGTCCCCCATTCGATTCGAAGCCCGCTTCTGGCCCGATGCAACAATGCTCACCCAGTTGAAGCAGGCCTCGGTCGCCCTGTGAATCCTGCCGGGACTCGGTTCGGATATCCGCAGGGCCATCCGAGATCTCGGACCTCGAATCGAGCAGATCGCCGACACGCTGCTCGACGACCTGACCACCCCCGAGCCGCCGACCTGCTGGACAGCTATGCATTCCCGGTGCCGATCTCGGTGATCTGCGAATTGCTCGAGGTGCCGGGCGCGGACAAGGACGAATTCCGTGACCGCAGTCCTCGTCGATGACTCGGCCTCGGCGCCGCCCTGGACCGCACAGAAGCCACCGTCGCCCTCACCCCGCCCACTGGCCCGCATCCCAGTAAATGCACCGGCCAACAACCCTGACATGGCGAAAAAGCCTGCTGATCCGCGGCCTTACCGCCCTCCCCCATCCGCCTCCACACCACCACGACAAGAACAACGCCGCCGAGCCCTGGGCGGAACCCGACAACCTCGACAAGCCACAGTTCTCAACAATCTCATCCGCCGCGCCCCGCCCCCCCAGAGCGCACCAAGTGCCGACCCAACACACGCAATCACAACCAAGTGGCCAGGCGCGGCATCCAACCAAGCGCGCCAGGTGTGACCGACCACCGCCGATCGCGATATCCGGGCTGGCAAACCAAGGTCCCAGGGTTGAACGCGACATCCGGACCGAAGAGCCGGATGTCGAGGGCCCAATGCCACATCCGGCAGGCGAGCCAGGTGCGGAGAGTCTCGGTCCGAGCACAACATCTGAACAGCGCCAGCGTCGGCGGTCCGGGTTCGAGCACAGCATCTGGACATGCCGCGCCAGGCGGAGGATCCGGAGGCTGAGCGCATCATCCGGACAGGCAAACCAGGCTGAGGGACCGAGGCTGAGCGCATCATCCGGACAGGCGCACCAGGTATGGGGGTCCGGGGGCGAAGCCCCTCCGGGTGGGGTTCGGGGGCTTCGCCCCCAAAAAACACGCGAAACGAGAAAAGGCTCACGCTCTCCGTGAGCATGAGCCTGTTATCGAGTGGAGCCTAGGGGAATCGAACCCCTAACCCCTGCCTTGCAAAGGCAGTGCTCTGCCAATTGAGCTAAGGCCCCGAATCCCTACCGTCCGAAGACAGTTCAGCGGGTGGTGACTTCGTGCCACAGATCCGCATCGTCGCGTTTGCGGAGTTTGGTGATTCCAATGAGAACCGCGACAACGACACCGACCGTGAGAAGAATTTTCATGATTCCCACCCTACTGTGATATTCGGGAGTGGGCCTAGGAGGACTTGAACCTCCGACCTCTTCGTTATCAGCGAAGCGCTCTAACCGCCTGAGCTATAGGCCCTTATTCTCGTTCGGATTACCCGCCGGAGCTGCTAACCGAACCGAGGCACGAGATTACCTTACCCGCCCGCCGATGACCAAAACGGCCGGTCACCGCCCTGCTCTAGGACAGCGACCGGCCGCACGGATGCCATTCTAGTCAGGGTCGGCCAAGGTTACTTGGATACCGCCGACCAGGTCGCAGCACTGGTTGTAGATGAAGACACCAACGGTCGCCAATGCGGTGAAAAGCACCACATTGATCAGTCCGATGACGCCCGCGTAGCCGAATACCGAGCCGGCATCGACCAAACCGACACCGCCGCTGTCGGAGGAGACCATATCGGTGAAGGTGCTGTTGAGCCGCTCCCATACACCCATGCCCTCGAGCACGATGTAGAGCAGACCAACCGCGAGCATCCATACGAAGAACATGGCCACGCTGATCACCAGCGAGATCTTCAAGGTCGACCAAGGGTCGATCCGGCGGATCTGCACTGTGGCCCGCAATGGCTCACCAGAGGCGACAGCCGCCGCGACGGCGACCGGAACCGCGGGCGAGACGGGTACGGCCTGCGGGCCCGGGGCCTCGACCGGCAGCGGGTGCCGGATCTCGGACAGGTCCGGCATGTCCTTGATCAGTTCCGGGCGCGCGATGCTGCGGGTTGGTCCGTCGATGCCGACGGACTTCACCATCGCCGCCTCCTTGCGCGCCGCCTTGGCCGCGAGATCCGCGGTGGTACGGGCATTGCCGCCACCGAGACCGGCGCCACCGAGACCGCCACCACCGCCGCCACCGCTGAGCCCACCACCGCCACCGAGGCCACCGCCGGTGGAATTCGGGCGACCGGTCACCGGCGACTGTCCGGGGCGGTAGAGGTTCGACTGCGGCTCCCGCTGCGGCAGCTGCGACCAACCCTCCTGGAAGGGCGACTGGCCGCCGCCGTTCGATGCCGAGCGGTCGCCTGCCTCCGGGGCGACCGACTCGCCGGAGTTACCCGGCCGAGCCGCCCGCGGACCGAAAGCCTCCGGCCCATCCGCACCCGACTTCGGCTCCGGCGCGCTGAACGCGACTTCGCCTTGCTGGCCGTGCATTTCGTGCGGCTGGGCCCCTCCCTGCGGGCTACTCGGCTGGCCGTTCTCGGCCGATGCGACCGGCCGTGGGATCGGCCGCGGCGGAATCGGTGACGGTGCGATCCGTTCGGTTACACCGTTCGTCTGGTGCCGCTCGTCGTTCGGCTGATTCGTGGTCAATGGGAATCCTTAGATCCGTTCGTTGCCGCCGCTATGGGGTTACTGCTCAGAGGAACCGGTGTCGCCGTCTCCGCCGACGATCGAATCAGGATCGGGTTCGTCGGCATTGCGCGCGATAGCAAGCAACGTATCGCCATCGGCGAGGTTCATCAATCGCACGCCCTTGGTCTGTCGTCCAGCCTTACGAACCTGCTTCGCCGCCGTCCGGATAACGCCGCCGCCGGACGTGATCGCATACAACTCATCCTCGTCGTCGACGATGAGCGCACCGACCAGGGTGCCACGCTTGGTGTCGTATTGGATAGTCAATACGCCTTTACCGCCACGCCCCTGCGGGGTGTACTCCTCGATCGCGGTCCGCTTGGCATAACCGCCGGAGGTCGCGACGAGCAGATAGGTGTCGGCGCGAACCACATTGAGCGACAACAGTTCATCGTCGGCATTGAACCGCATGCCCTGCACACCGGAGGTGGCGCGGCCCATCGGACGCAGTGCCTCATCGGTGGCGGAGAAGCGGATCGACTGGCCGCGCGCCGACACCAGCAGCAGATCGTCATCGGCCGAGCACAGCACGGCACCGACCAATTCGTCATCGTCGCGCAGGTTCACCGCGACGATGCCGCCGCTGCGGTTGGAATCGAAGTCGGACAGCTTCGACTTCTTGACCAGGCCGTTCTTGGTGGCGAGCACCAAGTAGGGCGCATCTTCGTAGCCCTTGATCTGGATGATCTGGGCAATCTTCTCATCCGGCTGGAACGCCAGCAGATTCGCGACGTGCTGACCGCGCGCGGTCCGGCTGGCCTCGGGCAATTCATAGGCCTTGGCCCGGTACACCCGGCCCTTATTGGTGAAGAACAGCAGCCAGTCGTGCGTGGAGCTGATGAAGAAGTGCTTGACGATGTCGTCCTGCTTGAGGCCCGCACCCTGCACGCCCTTACCGCCGCGCTTCTGGCTGCGGTACAGGTCGGTCTTGGTGCGCTTGGCGTAACCGGTCTCGGTGACGGTGACGACCACGTCCTCGCGGGCAATGAGATCCTCATCGGCCATATCGCCGTCAGCGGCCACGATCTTGGTGCGTCGCTCGTCGCCGTACTTCTCGACGATCTCGACCAGTTCGTCACGCACGATCGCGCGCTGCCGCTCCGGCTTTTCGAGAATGTCCTTGAGGTCGGCGATTTCGGCCTCGATCTTGGCCAACTCGTCGATGATCTTCTGCCGCTCCAGGGCCGACAGCCTGCGCAGCTGCATATCGAGGATGGCGGTGGCCTGGATCTCGTCGATATCCAGCAACTGCATCAGGCCGGTGCGCGCGGTGTCGGTATTGGCCGAACGCCGGATCAGCGCGATGACCTCGTCCAGCGCGTCGAGTGCCTTGACCAGACCGCGCAGGATGTGCGCCCGTTCCTCGGCCTTGCGCAGCAAGTACCTGGTACGCCGAACGATGACTTCCAACTGATGCTCGACGTAGAACCGGATCATCTGATCCAGGCGCAGCGTGCGCGGCACGCCGTCGACGATCGAGAGCATATTGGCGCCGAAGCTGGTCTGCAGCTGGGTGTGCTTGTAGAGGTTGTTCAGCACCACCTTGGCAACAGCGTCGCGCTTGATGGTGACCACGATCCGCATACCCGCGCGGTCCGAGGACTCGTCGTGGATATCGGAGATACCCGCGATCTTGCCGTCCTTCACCTGCTCCGCAATGGAGTTGATGAAGTTGTCGGTGTTGACCTGGTACGGCAGTTCGGTGATGACGATCGTGGTGCGTCCGCGGTTGTCCTCTTCGATCTCGACAACACCGCGCATGCGGATCGAGCCGCGACCGGTGGTGTAGGCATCCTGGATGCCCTGATTGCCGACGATGAGGCCGTAGGTAGGGAAGTCCGGACCCTTGACCCGTTCCATACAGGCGGCCAGGGTCGCCTCTTCGTCGGCGTCGTAGTTCTCCAGCGCCCAGTAGATCGCCTCGGCCAACTCGTTGAGGTTGTGTGGCGGGATATTGGTCGCCATGCCGACCGCGATGCCGTTGCTGCCGTTCATCAACAGGTTGGGCACCCGGCTGGGGAGAACCGTCGGCTCCTGCGAGCGACCGTCGTAGTTCGGCGTGAAATCGACCGTCTCGTGGTCGATTTCACGCAGCAGCTCCATGGCCAGCGGGGTCAGGCGGCACTCGGTGTACCGCATGGCGGCCGCGCCGTCGTTGCCGCGGGAACCGAAGTTGCCCTGGCCGTCGACCAGTGGATAGCGCAGCGACCACGGCTGGGCCATGCGCACGAGGGTGTCGTAGATCGACGCGTCGCCGTGCGGGTGGTAGTTACCCATGGTCTCGGCGACCGGACGGGCGGACTTCACATAGCCGCGGTCGGGCCGGTAGCCGTTGTCGTACATCGCGTAGAGCACGCGGCGATGTACCGGCTTGAGGCCGTCGCGGACGTCGGGCAGCGCGCGGCCGACGATCACGCTCATCGCGTAATCGATGTAGCTGCTCTGCATTTCGTTCTGGATATCGACCGGCTCGATCCGGTCACCCGCTCCGCCGTTGGGTGGCAGGGTGGTTTCAGTCATCTAAAAGTCTCCTTTGGCACCGGACGTGGAATTACGCGTCACGCCGGTTACACGTCGAGGAAGCGAACGTCCTTGGCATTGCGGGTGATAAAGCTGCGACGTGCCTCGACGTCCTCACCCATCAGGATGGAGAACAGCTCGTCGGCCGCGGCGGCATCGTCCAGGGTGACCTGACGCAGTACCCGCACCGAGGGATCCATGGTGGTCTCCCACAGCTCCTTGGCGTTCATCTCGCCGAGACCCTTGTAGCGCTGGACACCGTCGTCCTTGTTGATCTTCTTGCCCGCGGCGAGACCCGCCTCGAGCAGGCCGTCGCGCTCGCGATCGGAGTAGGCGAACTCCGGATCGGACCGTTGCCACTTGAGCTTGTACAGCGGCGGCTGCGCGAGGTACACGTGCCCGTGCTCGACCAGCGGCCGCATGAAGCGAAACAGCAGGGTGAGCAGCAGGGTCGAGATGTGCTGGCCGTCCACATCGGCGTCGGCCATCAGCACGATCTTGTGATACCGCAGCTTGGCGATATCGAATTCGTCGTGGATGCCGGTGCCGAAGGCGGTGATGATCGACTGCACCTCGTTGTTCTTGAGGACGCGGTCGATACGGGCCTTCTCGACATTGATGATCTTGCCGCGCAGCGGCAGGATCGCCTGGTACATCGAATCGCGGCCGGATTTGGCCGAGCCACCGGCGGAGTCGCCCTCCACGATGTAGATCTCGGACTTACTCGGATCCTTGGATCGGCAGTCGGCCAGCTTGCCGGGCAGGCCACCGATATCCGTGGCGGACTTGCGCCGCACCAACTCCCGGGCCTTACGCGCCGCCACCCGGGCCTGCGCGGACGAAACCGCCTTCTGAACAATGGTCTTCGCATCGGCCGGATTGGCCTCGAACCAGTGTGAGATGTGCTCGTTGCAGGTGCGCTGGACGAACGACTTCACCTCGGTATTACCGAGCTTGGTCTTGGTCTGCCCCTCGAACTGTGGGTCGGCGATCTTCACGCTCACGATGGCGGCCAGCCCCTCCCGGATGTCGTCACCGGTGAGGTTGCCCTCCTTCTCCTTGAGCAGCTTCTTATCCTTCGCGTACTTGTTCACCACCGTGGTGAGCGCCGCGCGGAAGCCCTCCTCGTGTGTACCGCCCTCGTGGGTGTTGATGGTGTTGGCGAAGGTGTGGACGGACTCGGAATAACCCGAGTTCCATTGCATCGCAACCTCGACCTCGTGACCGGTGCCCTTGCCGGTGAATGAGACGAGCGAGTTGTGGATCGGCTGCTTGGTGCGGTTGATGTGCTTGACGAAGTCCTCGAGGCCACCCGGATAGTGGTAGGTCCGGGCTTTCACCTTCGGCTCAGCGGCTGGGGTGCCCTCGTCGAGGTGCTTAGGCGCCTCGGCGGTTTCGCTGACCACCTCATCGGTGACATCACCTTCATGTACCCGCTGATCTGTGAGGGTGATGGTGAGTCCCTTGTTCAGGAACGCCATCTCCTGCAAGCGACGCGCGACTGTTTCGAAACTGAAGGTGGTCGTCTCGAAGATATCCGGGTCCGGGAAGAACCGGATCGTGGTACCGGTGCGCTTGGTCGGTTCGCCCTGGATGAGCTTGCCGGGCTTCGCGTCCTTGTACTCCTGCGTCCAGTGGTAACCGCCATAGTTCACGTCGGCCTCGAGGCGGGTGGACAGTGCGTTCACCACCGAGATGCCGACACCGTGCAGACCGCCGGACACCGCGTAGGATTCTCCGTCGAACTTGCCACCGGCGTGCAACTGGGTCATGACGACCTCGATGGTGGGCACCCCCTGCGCGTGCATATCGGTCGGGATACCGCGGCCGTCGTCGACCACTTCCACACCACCGTCGGCGAGCAGGGTCACCTCGACCTTGCTCGCGTAGCCGGCCATCGCCTCGTCGACGGAGTTGTCGACGACTTCCCAGATCAGGTGATGCAGGCCGCGCTCGCCGGTGGAGCCGATGTACATGCCCGGGCGTTTGCGGACCGCCTCCAGGCCTTCCAGAACCGTGATGGAGGAGGCACCGTAGTCCTGCTTACCCGATGTCGCGTTGGTCGAGCCCGATGCGTTGGAGTCCTTGGCAGCCACTGGTCGGTAGCTCTCCTTACTTGCTGATCCTTGGCGCAGCGATCGGCAGCACACGTGGGGCCCGGTTTCAGATTTCTGGTCGTGAAATACGGGCCCATGCGCGGGCTGTACGGAACGCGCCGAAGGTTCGCCGCTAGTTACCCCACCATCCTACTGGTAGACCCAAGCCACAATGCACCTACGACACCCCTGACGGCTCCGTGGATGCGAGAAATCGGTCGAGCGCGGGTCGGTTCCGCCTTCAACCCCTTTGAGTCCATCAGATTCGGCCTGAGAGTTACCTGTGCGGCGGAGCCGCAATCACGGGCTGCCGAGTGGGTGACCACTACACGGTTCAGCCTACGGTGCGAACTCGCTCGATAGTGCCCAGGGCGTTCCACGTGAAACCGATCAATGCGCCGCGACCACGGCTTATCCGTAGGTGTCCCGCGGACCTCGGCCTTTGATATGCCGCTCGCCCTTGCGCCAGCTCGGCGCCGCCGGACCAGTGATCTTCAAGGACGTGACCACGCCCTGTCCCACCGCCGCATTGATCTTCGCCAGGATCTGACCTTGCAGCATGCGCAGTTGGGTGGCCCATGCCGTGGATTCGGCGGCAATGGCCAGCACGCCGTCCTTCAATGTCATCGGAGTCGCATGCGCGGCGATGTCCTCACCGACCACGCCGGCCCAGCGGCCGAAGACCATGCCCTCGGCGACCTTGGCCGACCAGCCCCGGTTCTTCGCGATGACACCGGCCAGGCTCGAGAGCAATTGCGGGTCACGGTCATCGGGCCGCGCGCCCGACCAGCCGGTGCGGCGGCGGGCTCCGGTGCGCAGCCGACGCGGCGATGCTCGGCCCTGCCCCACCGATTTACCACTGGCCTTGGCTGCCGCCCGCGCCTCTTCGAGCGCGCGCCGCGCCAAATCGATACCGCGGAGCTCCGGTTCCGGCTCGGATCCGGAAGTATTCGACGCTGTCGGATCGCTCACCTGGTCCGCCCTTCTCCCTGCCGCCGTTCGCGCATTGGTTGCCGACGCGTCGCATTGCAAATCGCGGCTGATCTTACCGACGTGAGAAGGCCCCGACGGGGCGCGATCAACCGGTGGCGGCGTCGGATTCCCGGTCGACGATCCGGGAGATCCGGCCGTCCGCACCGCCGTTCGTTTCCACCCGAAGCGGAACCGCGGAAAGTTCCGCGGGCACATCCTCGGGGACTGCGGCGGTGATCAGCACCTGTTCGGCACCGGCCGCGACCTCGGCGAGTGCACTGCGTCGACGGCGATCGAGTTCGGCGAATACATCATCGAGCAGCAGCACGGGTTCGGCGCCGGTGGCGCGTAGCAGTTCGAAGGCCGCCAGCCGCAGTGCCAGCGCGAACGACCATGACTCACCGTGGCTGGCAAAGCCTTTCGCGGGGGCGGTGCCGAGCATCAGATCAAGTTCGTCCCGGTGCGGGCCGACCAGGCAGACTCCACGTTCCAATTCCTTCGGCCGCGCCGCCGCCAATTCCCGCAGCATATTCGCCTCGAGCGCCGCGACGTCATCGGGCTCCGGCGCGCGTGCCGGATCCAGGAACTCCGGCGGCAAGCTCGCGCTGCGGTAGCCGATTGTGGCCGGGCGTGATTCGGGCGCGATCGACGAGTACGCCTGTGCGAGATAGGGATACAGATCGTGTACCAGGCGCAGTCGCTGGGCGAGCAGCACCGAGGCGTGTATCGCCAAATGTCCGTCCCATACGTCCAGCGTGCTGAGTTCCGCCTTCGAGCGGGCCTGGCGCCCAGCGGATTTCAACAAGGCGGCGCGCTGCCGCAGCACCCGGTCGTAGTCGGCGCGCACGGCGGCCAGCCGCGGCAATCTGGCTGTGCACAACTCGTCGAGGAAGCGCCGCCGTTCCCCCGGATCTCCGCGAACCAGGGCGAGATCCTCCGGTGCGAAGAGGACCGTCTGCAGAATGCCGAGGATTTCCCGCGGCCTGCGCACCGGAGATCGGTTGATCTGCGCGCGATTCGCGGCGCCCTGGTTCAACTCGAGATCAACGCGCAATTCGCGGCCCGCATTGACGACGGTCGCGCCGATCCTGGCGCGTTCGGTGCCGATCCGGATCAGCGGTGCGTCGGCGGCGACCCGATGTGAGCCCAAGGTGGCGAGGTAGCCGACCGCCTCGAGCAGGTTTGTTTTGCCATTGCCATTGGCCCCGAGAAAAACCGTTCGGCCTGGGGATAATTCGAGCTCGGCGTGCTCCCACGAGCGGAAGTCGCGCAGTGACAGCGTCCTGATGAACACCCGTCTACTCCGCTCCGGCCGTCGTAATCGCCGTTTTCCGCCGCCGTTGGCAACGAATCGTGCCTAGACCACAACATCTTGTGGTCCATCCACTGTCTGTGGACGAACTGTGGATAAATCGCATCGCCGCCGATGCTCAGCCCGGCAACCGAACCGGCATCAACAGGTAGATGTACAGGCTCTCCAGCGCGGCGAACGCGCCCGACTCCGTCACCTTGGGTTCCTCGTCGCTCGCGGGCAGCAGCACCGCGGGACGGCTCGGCGTGGTGAAGCCGAAGGTGACCCGATCGGCGTGCAGCGCGGAGAGTCCGTCGATGAGATAGCCCGGATTGAACGCGATTGTCAGTGCCTCACCGCGGAATTCGGCCTCCAGCCACTCCTCGGCGCGGCCCGCGTCATCGCCACCCGCCGAGAGCAGCAATCCCTCGTCGGTGAATTCCAGTCGCACCTGGGCACCGCGCTCGGCGACCAGCGCGACGCGCTTGATGGCGTCGGTCAGCGTGGCGACCTGCAGGGTGGCGATCGAGGTGTGCTCCTTGGGGAGCAATTGCCGGAACTTGGGGAATTCCGCGTCGAGCAGTCGGGTGGTGGTCCGGCGGCCCGCGTTCACGATGCCGAGCAGACCGTCCGCACCACTGCCGGTGCCGAGCGAAAGCTGCACGGGGGCATCGGACGGGCCGAGTGTCTTCGCCGCCTCCGACAGCGTCCGAGCCGGAATGAGCACCGAGGTCTCGATATCGGTGCGGGTGGGCTGCCATTCGATGTGCCGGACCGCCAACCGGAATCGGTCGGTGGCCGCGAGCACGACCTGCGGCCCCTCGATCTCCACCCGGATACCGGTGAGCATCGGCAGGGTGTCGTCGCGACCCGCGGCGACCGCGACCTGTCCGACGGCCTCGGCGAAAACATCGACGCTCAGCTCACCGGTCTGCTGGGGCACCTCGGGCAGTTGGGGATAGTCCTCGACCGGCATGGTCGGCAATGAGAATTTCGCGCTACCACAGGTGATCAGCACGCGGGTGCCGTCGACAGCGACATCCACCGGCTTATTGGACAGTGCCTTGGTGATGTCGGCGAGCAGTCGACCGGAGACCAGCACCTCACCAGGTCCAGCGACCTCGGCCGCTACGCGCATCTGCGCGGAGACTTCGTAGTCGAAGCCGGAGACGGTGAGTCCGTCCTCGCCCGCCACGAGTAGTACGCCGCCGAGTACCGGAACCGGAGGCCGCGACGGGAGGCTGCGCGCCACCCACGCAACGGACTCGGCGAAATCCTCTCGGGCGACCCGAAACTTCATACTCGCCAGCTCCATCGCCCGATCTGTCCTCTCCCGGTTCCGTGATCTCTGTCGGCTCGTCAGCGTTGATTCTCGAAATAGGGGGTGCTGTACCTGCCACCTTGCAGTCTGGCATAGGCGACCGACATTGAACCGTACTCGTCCGGACCAGCTGAACCTAGCCCGACCCTCCGGTCGTTCTGTGTAGCGAACACGATCCGCGCTCCGAAATATCGGGCAAGGAGAACAGGTGCGGGTGAATCACACGGAGATGTCCCGCTCTCTTGTCCTTGCTTGTCTCGATGAGTGGCTCGGTTACCGATGTTCCCCGATCGACTTTCCACACATCCTGTTTTGAAGAGAGATCTTCAAGAAGAAGAACTGAAGTAGTAGTAGGCACTGTGGAATCTGTGGACTGCGGCTGAATCCGCAGGTCCGGGGGCGTGGTGCGGTGGGGATGACTGCGGGGTGACTCGAGGATGAACGGATGGGGGTTGTGGACGTTGCGCGTTTGTTCCCCATTCATCCTCGAGCACTCCTCGAGTTGTTCCACCTGATTCACGAGGTTGTTCACACATGTGCACCGAATCGTGGACAGCTCGTGGAATCCTCGAGGACTCCACATGGACTCCTCGAGGATTCCACAAGCCGCTGACCGAGCCCGTCGCTGGTCAGGGCCTGTGTGTGCGGCCGCCTGTGGACTCTGTTGATTCCACCCCTGTTAGCAACGGATCCACGATCGCGCGCACAGCCTGTGGACGAACCGGTGCACAACTCGGAGTTTCCTCGAGGACTCCACAAGAATTCCTCGAGGACTCCACAGGGCATAGAAAAGCACCGCCCCAGGTCAGAGGCGGTGCCGGGGTGTTAGTACCGATCAGCGCGAACGCTGTTTAATCCGGGCTGTTAGTTCTTGTACTTGGTCGTATACGCGCCGCCGCTCGGTCATCTCCTTGCGTACCTTTTTCTCCGCGTACATGACCGTGGTGTGGTCACGACCGAAGGCCTGGCCGATCTTGGGTAGCGATAGATCGGTCAGTTCCCGGCATAGATACATGGCGATCTGACGCGCCTGGGCCAGCGGCCGGGCCTTACCCGGCCCGGTCAGCTCCTCGAGCGTGGTGTTGAAGTATTCAGCGGTGACGGCCATGATCGTCGCCGCATTGATCTCCAACGTCGTGGTATCCGGCATGAGATCGCGCAGTACGACCTCGGCCAACGGCAGATCCAGCGCTTGGCCGTTCAGCGAGGCGAAGGCCGTCACCCGGATCAGCGCACCCTCCAACTCGCGAATATTGCGCTCGACCCGACTGGCGATGAGCTCGAGCACATCGTGCGGAACATCGAGTCGGTCCATCCGCGCCTTCTTGCGCAGAATCGCGATGCGGGTTTCCAACTCCGGCGGCTGCACATCGGTGATCAGCCCCCATTCGAACCGGGTCCGCAGCCGCTCCTCCAGCGTGGCCAGCTGCTTGGGCGGTCGGTCGGAGGACACCACGATCTGCTTATTGGCGTTGTGCAGGGTGTTGAAGGTGTGGAAGAACTCTTCCTGGATACCTTCCTTGCCCTCGATGAACTGAATGTCGTCGACCAGCAGAATGTCGGTCTCGCGGTAGCGGCGCTTGAATGCCACCTTGCGGTCGTCACGCAGGCTGTTGATGAAGTCGTTGGTGAATTCCTCGGTCGATACGTACTTCACCCGCATGCCTGGGAACAGCCGCTGGGCATAATGTCCGGCCGCGTGCAGGAGATGGGTCTTGCCCAGACCGGAGGCGCCCCAGACGAACAGCGGATTGTAGGCGCGCGCGGGCGCCTCCGCGATCGCGACCGCCGCTGCGTGCGCGAAGCGATTGGATGCACCGATGACGAACGTCTCGAAGGTGTACTTCGAATTCAGACTCGCCGAGGAATTCGACGGTGCCGGGTTCTCCTGCGACTTGGTGAAGTAGGTGGGCCACGAATTGCGGACATTGACGACCGGTTCGTCGTCGTGCGAGCTGTCCGAGATCGGCTCGCGGACCGATTCGTGTGCGGCCACGATGGCCGGATCGGCGTTCGGCCGGGATTCCCGCGCGGGCGCCGCTTCACGCATCGGCGCACGGCCCTGCGCCCGCACCGGTTCCGGTGTCGGTTCCGGATTGAACAGTGACTCCTGGCCGGGCGGTACGGAATCGCGTCGCGGCGGGAGCCCGGACTCGCGTCGGGGCGCGGGTGACGGCTCCTGCCGTTCGCCATTGGTCTGGCTCGGATAGTCGCCACGGGTCGGGTATTCGTCCGTCGGGTACTCGCCCGGCACTTCGTATCCGGGCACCGGCAGGTACTCCGCTGCGCCCGCATATTCGGGCGCGGGCTCGTAGTCGGGTGCCGACGAGTAGTCCGGTCCGGCGGAGTATTCGGGCGTCGCCGGGTAGTCGCTGGGCTGTGCATAACGCGGCGGTGCGTAGTCGTTGCGTCCGGGATAGTCGGGGGCGGGATAGCCGGCCGGACCGCGACCGCTGTCGCGGCCACGCTCGGGCCGACTCGTCATGCGTGCGTGGCGCGGATTGTTGCCGGGCCGTTCGGTCGGCTGCGTCGCCGGCGCCGCGATCCGGACGCCGAGGCCCTCGACCTGTGGACCGAGCCGACGGCCGAGGGAACGCAGAATGGGTTCGCGCAGATCGCGTTCGATGGCCTCCTGGGCCAACGACGATGGCACCGAGAGCAAGGCGAAACCCTGCGCCACCGTCAGCGGCTTGACCAGTTTGAGCCAGGCCTGCTGTGCCCGGGACACCGGCGGGATGGCACCATCGGCCGAGCCGGCGGTGAGCTCGGCGACCACCTCCGGCCACACGGTGGCCAACACGTTCTGCTCGTCGTCCATGCAGTTTCCTCCCCGGAAGTAGGCGATAGGAGCAGACGGTCGGAGCCTGCGGAGTATCGGCCATGGCTGAGCCGATGTTTGTGATTCCGCGTACGTCCGTAACCGGTTCGAACGCAGCCCAGGTCCCCCATCCGGGCGGCGGCGTGGCACCGTCGGCCCTACGAATATGCCACTCCAGGGGTCTTTCCACACAATTATCCACAGATGTGGAGAACCCTGGGGAAATGTGAAACGAGGTTGCGCTCAGCCACTATATGGCCTGGACCTGCGGTTCTGTAGCAATCTTCTGGCTACGTACCGTAGTCGGTGCACCGGTCGACGGCTAGGGGTGTGGACGAACTCACGGTTATACCCAGGATGCGTCACTCCCGTGCAGCGGTACCGAGCAGGCCGCCGAACGGGTGGGCCGAGTTTGACCCGCACTTTGCCGATCAGTACCCTCGTACAGTCACCCCTTGGTGCGGTGGCGGTCCTGTGCTGACCGTGTCAGGTCGTATCGACCTCGTGCGCCAGGACCGACGCGCATCGATGATGACCGCCTCGTGATTCATCGCGCAAAGACGTATCACTGACAAGCTTTGGGCGCCGAACGGTGCCCACCTACTCGAGGAGTGTTGACCGTGGCCAAGGGCAAGCGGACGTTCCAGCCGAACAACCGTCGTCGGGCGCGGGTCCACGGCTTCCGTCTCCGGATGCGCACCCGCGCTGGCCGCGCCATCGTTTCCGCGCGTCGCGGCAAGGGCCGCAAGTCCCTCACTGCCTGATCCTCGCTCTCGGACGCTCGGGTGTTGCCTGAGCCGTATCGGTTGCATCATCGTGCCGACTTCTCCCGGACGGTGCGCCGCGGCCAGCGAATCGGGAGGCGAGATCTGGTCGTACACGCGCTCGTGCACGGGTATGACGGAATCATGGGCGCGAGTGGACGACGAAGCGATGCAGCTGAGGCCGGATCGTTGGTCCGCGTGGGCGGTCCGCGGTTCGGATTGATTGTCAGCAAGGCGGTGGGCAACGCGGTGGTTCGACACCGCGTCGCCCGCCGCCTGCGTCATATGTGCGCTCAGGTGATCGCCGAGCTGCCCGCTGATGCCGATATCGTCATCCGCGCATTGCCCGGCGCCGCGATCACCGACTCGACGGAATTGCTCCGCCAGCTGCGTGGCGCGCTGCGCAAGCTCGATATCGTCCGCCCATCGGCTACCGTGGCCGGTGCGGGATGAGTGCGCGCTCCACCGTTGCTCGGCTACCCGCGAACACGGTGATCTTCCTGATCGAGCTCTACCGGACATATGTCTCCCCCATGCGCCTGCCGGTGTGCCGTTTCACCCCGACATGTAGCGAGTACGCGGTGACCGCGTTGCGCACCCGCGGCCTGTTCGTCGGCCTCGGATTGACGGTCGTGCGATTGGCGAAATGCGCACCCTGGCACCCTGGTGGGTGGGATCCCGTTCCGGAGCGAAAAACGCGCGAACGGAACGGGCCAGCCGCCGACCGGCAAGAGTCGGCGCCACACGCTTGTAAAGGATCACCGCGCGCGGTGATCGGCGATACGAACGACGGGAGTGCATAGAGCCGTGCTCGACTTCATTTACTATCCGGTGTCCTGGATCCTCTGGTTCTGGCATCGGGTCTTCGGGTTCGCGTTCGGCGCGGACAACGGACTCACCTGGGCACTCGCCGTGGTGTTCCTGGTGTTCACGCTGCGCTTGGTGCTCTACAAGCCCTTCGTCAAGCAGGTGCGGACCACCAAGCAGATGCAGGAGCTGCAGCCCCAGATCAAAGAGCTGCAGAAGAAGTACAAGAACGATCGCCAGAAGATGGCGACCGAGATGCAGAAGCTGCAGAAGGATCACGGTTTCAACCCGTTGATGGGCTGCCTGCCGATCCTGGCCCAGGTGCCGGTCTTCCTCGGTCTGTTCCATGTGCTGCGCTCGTTCAACCGCACCGGCACCGGTATCGGCCAGCTCAGCATGTCGGCCTTCGACAATGCGCATACGCCGAACTATGTCTTCAGCGCCGCCGATGTCCAGTCCTTCCTGAGCGCACGCATCTTCGGTGCCCCCATCTCGGCCTACATCACCAGCCCGCCGAGCCAGCTGCAAGCCTTCGCCGATTACGGCGGCGTGCCGACCAAGCTGAGCATCGCGCTGGTCTCTATCCCGCTGATGGTGATCGCCGGTCTGGCGACGCACTTCAATGCGCGCGCCTCGGTTGCCCGGCAGAGTCCGGAGGCCGCGGCCAATCCGCAGTCGGCCATGATGAACAAGCTTGCGCTGTGGGTGTTCCCGCTCGGTGTGCTCGTCGGTGGTCCGTTCCTGCCGATCGCCATCCTGCTCTACTGGGTTTCCAATAACATCTGGACCTACGGACAGCAACACCTCGTCTTCGGCCGCATGGCGAAGGAAGAGGAAGTCAAAAAGCAGCAGAAGCTGGAGCAGCGCGCACAGAACGCGCCCAAGCCCGGTGCGAAGCCGGTCAATGTCAAGAAGAAGCAGTCACCCTCCGACGCAACACCCGTCGATGCGGATGCCGATGCCGTTGACGCGGTCGACGCGGCACCGTCGACGAATGGCACCGCGAAATCCCCGACCAAGGCGGGGCAACGGCGCTCGGGCGGGCAGAAGCGACCGGGTAACCGTGGGCGGCCCAACCAGAAGCGACGGCGCTGACACCTCGCGCGCCTGCGGGATCTCTGAGCAACCCTGTTCGCGTTCTCCGATCGGCGCCGGTCGCCGGTCGCGCGCGATGAGCAGATGAAGGAAATCAAATGACTGTTGAAACCGACGGAGGGGACGCCACAGTGGCGACGACGATGGTGAACGACGCGGACGGTCGTGAAGCCGATGCGGGGGCCGAATCCACCGACGCCGCCAACGATGCCGAGGAAGCCCTCATCGAAGAGGGCGAAATCGCGGGCGACTACCTCGAGCAGCTGCTCGATGTGCTCGACTTCGATGGCGATATCGATCTCGATGTCGAGGGTGACCGCGCGGTCGTGAGCATCGATGGCGGCCGCGATCTCTCGAAGCTGGTGGGCCGTAACGGCGAGGTGCTCGACGCGTTGCAGGAGCTGACCCGCCTGGCCGTGCAGCAGGCCACCGGGGTGCGCAGTCGACTCATGCTCGATGTGGCGGGCTGGCGGGCCAAACGTCGCTCGGAGTTGAGTGCACTCGGTACCGCCGCCGCACAGCGGGTGCTGAAATCCGGTAAGTCGGAGCCGTTGGCGCCGATGACTCCGTTCGAGCGGAAGATCGTGCACGACGCGGTGGCCGCCGTCGACGGTGTCAGCAGCGAGAGCGAGGGCGTCGAGCCCAACCGGCACGTTGTCGTGGTGCCTGTCTGAATCGCGCGCTGTGATTGGATTAGGGCCTTCGGTCTTCGGACCGAGGGCCCTCTTTATGTCTCGGATGCGCTCCCCCTCCCCCCGGCCCTATAGCCGCACTGATCGACTCGAGTTCGGAAGGATGTTTCACGTGGAACGAGATCTCGGTAGCATCACCGCGTTGCCGAATGAGCTGGAGCCCCCAGCCTCGGCTGCGGTGGTTTTCGGAGACCGGCTGGATCTCGCGCGTCGGTACTGTGCTGCCCTCGCCGCCGCAGGCGTCGAGCGCGGACTGATCGGTCCCCGAGAGGTGCCACGGCTCTGGGATCGACACATTCTCAACTGTGCGGTGGTCGGTGAATTAATGGCGGAGGGCGCCACCGTGGTCGACATCGGCAGCGGTGCCGGACTGCCCGGAATCCCATTGGCGATTGCGCGCCCGGATCTCCGAATCACCTTGGTCGAGCCGCTGTTGCGCCGCACCATCTTTCTGAGCGAATTCATCGAGGCGGTCGGACTCGATGTGACCGTGGTACGCGGCCGGGCCGAGCAGTCGGGCGTGACGAAGGAAGCGGGCGGCGCGGATGTGGTGACCTCGCGCGCGGTCGCACCGCTGGCGAAGTTGGCACAGTGGTCCATTCCCCTATTGCGTGATCACGGACGGATGCTCGCGCTCAAGGGAGTCAGCGCGGCCGAAGAACTCGAGCGCGATGGTGAGGCATTGGCTAAGGCGGGCGCAGGGAATGCGACCGTGCTGGAGTGCGGCGCCGGACTCGTCTCCACCCCGACTCTGGTGATCAGCGCCGAGCGGCTACCGCGCGCCGCGCGCCCGTCTCGTCGGTCCGGTAGGTCGGCGCGGAAGCCGAAGCAGCAGTAGCCGATTCGAGGCGATGTTTCATGTGAAACATGCGCTCGAGTGCCCCGTCTTGCTGCAGGCATCAAGACGAAACTTCACGTGACGTTTTGAATCTGGTGCCATCGGGTGAGGAAATCGATTATCCCCATTGCGCAAGGCTCATTGGACGCGAGAGCGCTCGGTGTGAGATATCGCTTCCGCTCCGCGATAGGTGGAGTCGACTCCGAGACGTGCCCGATGTTTCATGTGAAACGGGACTTCGGTGTTGGTCTCGGGCTTCATGTTTCATGTGAAACAGCGAATCGGGCGTATCAATCTTGTTCGCGGCGGCATGATTCGACGCAGATTCGCGTGTCCTTTGCGTATTGCCGCGATTCAACTTTCTTATCCCGCTGAGTGCTGGCAAGCTAGTGTGCGTCGGGCGTGAGCGTTGATGCCACGGAGGGATGTTGATGTCACATCGATGGGAGCTCCGCTCGGTCGATCGGGCGACGCGGTTCCGGTCGAGCATCAACTTCGATCCGACACAGCTAGTGATGACGCGGCGCCGAATTCGGTCGGGCGCACGTGATCTGAGGTTCTCGCGTTAGGAGCTGTCTATGTCGAGCGGTCCGGCGAATGTTTCACGGGAAACAACGTCGCGCGTGCCGGGGATGCTGGACTCCAGCACCTTCGATGCGGAGGCATTTGGAAGCACACCGTTCGGGCACATCTCCCCCAGTGAGACCCCGATAGCGGCCGAAGCCCAACGTGCAAGCCAAATATTGCATCCAGGAAAGGTGACAGTGCCGAAACCGCACGAGCAACGGATCATCACCATCGCCAATCAAAAGGGGGGCGTCGGTAAGACGACAACCGCCGTGAATCTCGCGGCCGCCCTGGCGCATACCGGGATGACGGTTCTCGTGATCGACCTCGATCCCCAGGGCAATGCCAGCACCGCCCTGGGCATCGAACATCACTCGGGGGTTCCGTCGAGTTATGAACTCCTCATCGGCGAGGTGTCGGTGATGGATGCGATTCAGCAGAGCCCGCACAGCGATCGCCTGCTGTGCATCCCAGCGACCATCGATCTGGCCGGTGCCGAGATCGAATTGGTTTCCATGGTGGCCCGGGAGGGACGACTCAAGGCCGCCATCCAGGAGGCCAATATCGCCGGGTACGACATCGATTACGTGATGATCGACTGCCCGCCGTCGCTCGGTCTGCTCACCGTCAACGCAATGGTCGCGGCCAAGGAGGTGCTGATCCCGATCCAGTGCGAGTACTACGCGTTGGAGGGTGTCGGGCAGCTGCTCCGCAATATCGGTCTGGTGCAGGCGCATCTGAATCCCGAACTACATGTGTCGACGGTGCTTCTCACGATGTACGACGGCCGGACCAAGTTGGCCGACCAGGTCGCCGAGGAGGTGCGTGGGCACTTCGGCGATGTGGTGCTGAAGTCGGTCATCCCCCGCAGCGTGAAGGTCTCCGAGGCACCGGGCTACGGCATGACGGTGCTCGATTATGATCCAGGCTCCCGGGGTGCGATGAGCTATCTGGACGCCGGTCGCGAGATGGCCGCGCGGTCGGTGGTCCGGCCGGGTGCGGCAGAGCACGCGCAATGACGAACGAGGAAAGGGTCGGTAACCGATGACTCAGGCGAAGAAGGGCGGGCTAGGCCGCGGACTTGCCGCGTTGATTCCGACGGGGCCGGCAGTCACACCGGGACTCGGTGCCACACCGGGACTCGGCAGTGCCGCAGCCAATGTCGTCATCGGCATCGATCCGATCGGTCCGCAACCGGCCTCCGCCTTCCTGCATCGGGTCCCCGACCCCAGTGACGAGCAGCTGTCGGATGGCGGTGCGACCTATCGCGAAATTCCGCCGGAGCAGATCGAACCGAATCCCAAGCAACCGCGCCACGTCTTCGAGGAAGAGGCGCTCGCCGAGCTGGTGCATTCCATCAAGGAATTCGGCCTGATGCAGCCCATCGTGGTGCGTCGGCTGGAACCGGGGGTGGACAAGTATCAGATCGTCATGGGCGAGCGACGTTGGCGCGCTTGCCAGGAGGCCGGGCTCGCGGCGATTCCGGCCATTGTTCGTGAGACCGCGGACGACGCGATGTTGCGGGACGCCCTGTTGGAGAACATCCATCGGGTACAGCTGAATCCACTCGAAGAGGCGGCGGCCTATCAGCAGCTGCTCGAGGAATTCGATGTCACTCACGAGGAGTTGGCCGCACGAATCGGTCGTTCCCGCCCTGTCGTGACGAATATGATTCGCCTGTTGAAACTGCCGATCCCGGTGCAGCGCCGGGTCGCGGCCGGCGTGCTTTCCGCTGGGCACGCTCGCGCGCTGCTCGGTCTCGAGGCAGGCGCCGACGCCCAAGAGGTACTCGCCGCCCGCATCGTGGCCGAGGGATTGTCGGTCCGGGCCACCGAGGAAGCCGTCACCCTGGCGAACCGGGATCCGGATACTGCCACTCCCCCTTCCCCCCGGCGCAAGCCGATTCATATGCCGGGTTTGCAGGATGTGGCCGAGCGGCTGTCGGAATCATTCGACACTCGCGTCACAGTGAGCCTCGGCAAGCGGAAGGGCAAGATCGTCGTCGAATTCGGTTCGGTCGAAGACCTCGAACGCATCGTGGGCATGATGGAGCAGCAGCAGCTCGGCAAGTGACAGAAGTGGCAAAAATAGCCGTGTGTTTCCGGTAGGCAATGTGTTCAGCACCGAAACGTCACTGTGACGGCGCCGAAAACGGCCTACGGAGGGGCTCCTTACCAACAGCACAGCGACGTGGAATGAGGCGGGTTCGCTTTGATCGCTTATTCTTGCTGGCGAGTGAATGCAGCGTGAGTGTGGATGAATCGGATAGCTGGAGGCTGAGCAGAGCGGTGTCGACCAGCGTCACAGCACTAACCCTGGGCGGACTCGACAAACTACCCGCGCATGCGCGGCGTTGCGTGTTCTGGGAGATCGATCCGGCCGTGGCCGCGACCTCCCGTGAGTTCAGTGACCCGGTCTTCGAGAAGGAGGCCTGGCTCTCCACGGTCATGCTGGAGTGGGGTTCATGCGGGCAGGTCGCGAATGTGGACGGAAATGTCGCAGGGTGTGCGCTGTATTCGCCACCCAGCGCGGTACCGCGTGCCGGTCTCTTCCCCACCTCGCCGGTCAGCCCGGATGCGGTCCTCCTGACCACGCTGCGGGCCGAATTCCCCTATCAGGATGCCGACATAGCCACGCGCCTCATGACGGCCGTGGTAGCCGATCTGGTGCGTCGCGGTGTACGTGCGCTGGAGGCCTTCGGCATTCGCACCGATCCCCCGGCGACCGCGATGTCGGATCGTTCGCTCGGCTCGATTCGGTTGATGGAGCGGATCGGGTCACCGGTCCGGGATGCCGCCTCGGCAGGTAAGGCGACCGAATGCTCGCCGGAGACCTGCATGATCGAGGCCGACTTCCTCGAGGACGTGGGCTTCGAAGTGGTGGCGCCGCACCATCGTTTCCCTCGGCTGCGTTTGGAGCTGAACTCCGATCACGGCTGGAAGGAAGATGTGGAGCGCGCGCTCGATCAGCTGCTCGCCGCGGCCTCGCTGACGGTGCCCTTCCGCGTCGGAGCACCCTGAAGTTCTGCACGAACAACAAACGTGCGCCCCCGCTGACGGTCTTTGTCGGCAGGGGCGCACTCGTATCGGAAGTACTTCGGCTTGTTCGTATTTTATTGATCCAGAAGGTAATCAGCTACATACGGTCCGCGGCGGCTAATTCCTCAGCCAGTAGTTCAGCGAAAGTGTATGTGCCCGTTGGCTGATCGTCCTGGCCGAGCAGATACAGCCGCTTCACCGAGATCAGGATGGCCTCGGCGATCACATCGCGCATCCGCGGATTGGTGAGCACCGACGCGTCGTATTCGTTTGTGAGATAACCGATATCGACCTGGACCGTCGGCATCTTGGTGAGCCGCAATAGATCCCAGGTGCGCGCGTGAGTTCGGCAGTCCTGCAACGAAGTTCGCGCGACGACCTCACGCTGGATGAAGCCGGCCAGCACCTGGCCGATCATCGACACCGACCCGTGCGAGTTGCCGAAGTGGAAGCTCGCGACACCGTTGGCGGACGGGCTCGGGTTGTTCGCGCAACGCAGCGAAATCATCAGATCGGCGTCGAACGCATTGGAGGTGTCGGCACGCTCGGCATCGGTCGGATTGGCACCCCACGGCCGCGACAGGAAGGTTTCCATGCCGGTGGCGGCCATTCGGCCCTCCAGCCTGCTGGCCAGATCCCAGAGGATCTCCGACTCGTAGACATCGCCGTATTCGGTCGGCACCGCGAAGCCCTTGTCCGGACCGCCGAGGCCGGGATCGATGACGATCCGCTTACCGGTCAACTGCGGCCCGGCCCGGTGCACGACCTCTTCCTCGGCGATCCGATGCGGATTGCCGCCGGTGACGCGTGCCCCGAGCAGTTCCAGCGAGCGCAGCGTATCCGGACCGCAGATGCCGTCCGCGGCCAAGCCGATCTCCCGCTGGAATGCGGTGAGTGCCTCATGGGTGTGCGGGCCGAAGTAACCGTCGACGCGGTGCACGTAGAAACCGAGGTCCTGTAGCCGGCGCTGCAGCGTTGCGACATCGTCGCCGTAGAGCGGCGCGGACAGCTGGTAGATCAACGTGCGGGCACCCAGGCGATAGGAGGCTTCCTTGAGCGCACGGTAGGTAGCCGGCCCGACGACCCCGTCGACCAGCAGTCCGCGGTGCTGTTGAAAGGCGCGAACCGCCGAGTCGAGCTGGCGATCGAAGGAAGCGTCGGTGTCCTTCCAGTACTCTCGCGCATCAGCGTGATCTGCCGCGGCGGAGTGCGTATGCAGGAAACCGAGACTTGCCAGGGTGCTCCGAACCTCGGCGACGGCTGGACCGGTATCGCCGTGACGAAGTCGGTGCATGCGTGAGAGCCCTTTCCTTCCGTCAACCCGGGTACCCACTCATGCGATGGCTAACACCCTCGCACGACCGGAGGTCGGTCGATTGTCTCAGACCCGGACCGGAATTCAGCAATTCCCGGCGTCCAGGCATCCTACGGCGCGTCGTCGAATGACGGCGTTCCTTTGACGAATACGTCAGATAATGCCGTCGAGTTCGCGCAACAGGGCGGCTTTGCCCTTCGCGCCGACGATCTGCTTGACCGGCTTGCCACCGGAAAACAGCATCATAGTCGGCAGCGAGAGGATCTGATAATCGCGGGCAACGCCCGGATTGGCATCCACATCCACCTTGGCTACGGTCAGTTTATCCGCGTGCGTGCCCGCGATCTCCTCCAGCACGGGGGCGACCATCTTGCACGGGCCGCACCAGTCGGCCCAGAAGTCGACGAGTACCGGCTTCTCGCTGAGCAGCACATCGTCGGCGAAGGACGCGTCGGTCACGGTGACCGTGTTTTCGGACATGGGTATCTCCTTGTAGTGCAAAAATAATGAGATCAGTTGGTGGGCACGGCAACCGAGGTGCCGGCGTGATCCAGGGTGTTCGAGGTGATGTCACCCTGTTCGGCCAGCCAGCGCTCGGCGTCGATCGCGGCGCGGCAGCCGGTGCCCGCGGCGGTGATGGCCTGGCGGTAGGTGTGGTCGACCAGATCGCCGGCGGCGAAGACACCGGGCACCTTGGTGGCGGTCGAGGGATGCAGCACCTGCACATAGCCCTCGTCGTCCAGTTCCACCTGATCCTTGACCAGCTCGCTGCGCGGATCGTGACCGATCGCAACGAACAGGCCGGTCGCGGCGAGCTCAGAGGTCTCGCCGGTGCGGGTATCGCGTAAGGTCAGGCTGGTTACGCTGGTATCGCCGTTTACCGCGGCGACCTCGGCATTGAGTACGAACTTGATCTTCTCGTTGGCCTTGGCGCGCTCCAGCATGATGCGCGAGGCGCGGAATTCCTCGCGACGGTGCACGATGGTCACACTGCTGGCGAACTTGGTGAGGAAGGTCGCCTCCTCCATCGCGGAGTCGCCGCCACCGACCACGACGATGTCCTGGCCCTTGAAGAAGAAGCCGTCACAGGTGGCGCAGGCGCTGACACCGCGGCCGAGCAGCTTCTGCTCACCCGGGACATTCAGATAGCGCGCCGCCGAGCCCATGGCGAGGATTACGGCATAGGCCTGGTAGGTCTCATCGCCGACGGTGACGGTCTTGATCGGACCGGTCAGGTCGATGGCGTCCACATCCTCGGTCCGGATGTCGGCGCCGAACCGCTTGGCCTGTTCGCGCATCTCCTCCATCAGATCCGGGCCCATGATGCCGGCACGGAAGCCGGGGAAGTTTTCGACCTCGGTCGTGGTCATCAGTGCGCCACCGAACTGGGTGCCCTCGAACAGCAGGGGCTGGAGTTCTGCGCGGGCCGCGTAGACGGCGGCGGTGTAGCCGGCGGGGCCGGAGCCGACGATGATCAAGTCGCGAACTGCGTTGCTCATGCCTCCGCCTCGCTGGCGCTCGGCTCCACCACGACCAACGAGTTGGCTGTGTTGATTGTTCGCTCGCTGCGCTCGCTCACGGGTGACCCTTCCGAGGGAGATTCATTAGACGTGTCGGTCAACAACAGGGTAAACGGTGTTGTTCCCGACGTGATGTGGGACAACCGCGCGACGTGACCTCGCCCACTCGCTAACCGATATCGGTGAGTGCCAACTGTTGCGGATCGTCGGCGCCGCAACCGATTCCGACGACAAGTGCGGTGATCTTGTGCGGGCGCGGTCCGGTGAGCAGGATCAGCACGGCGTCCCTGCCCTGGAAGGTGGTATTGGTCGAGCCGAGGACGGTGCGGTCCAGGCCGTTGGCGTGAACGCAGCGGTTCAGGGCCGCCGGGGTGCCGAGTGTGCCGGTGACGTCGTTGCGACCGAGGGCGGTCAGTGCGACGGTGGCGTCGAGTTCATCACCGAGTTGGACGTTGCCGGTGGTCGGTTGGGCGCTGGGGGCTACCTCACGCCCGCGCAGTACGTCCACTACGGCCGCGACGCAAGCCACGACCGCGACCACGGCGGCCGCGGCGGCGAGCCAGCGGAGCGTGCGAGTACGGCGTTGTTCCAGCGGAATGGGGGCCGCGCGGGGTGTGAGGTCCGCCGGTCCGGAATCCGTTGCGTCATCGGCGGATTCGGGCCATACCGACGCTGATTCCGGCCGTGCGGCGACCGAGGGCAGCCGATGGACGGTTGCGGCCCGCTCGGTGGGTTCCTGCGCCACGTCCAGGCCTTCGACGAACTCCTCCAGCCGGGCCGCGATATCGGCGGGCATGGTGTGGATGACGCGCTCATTTCGGCCGAGTGCGCGCAATTCGACGCTGACGTCATCGAGCGAGTTCAGGAACCGCAGCGCGTCCGGATCATTGCGGACCACCGGCCATAGCTGCTCACTCAGCTCCGGGGCCACATTGTCGGCGTGCAGATCGGCGAGCAGTTCGGGCGAGAACGGAGGTTGCGGATCGGATCGGGTCGCCATCGCACCTCCGGGTCCTCGAGTAGATATCGCGCGCGCCCGCACGGCGCGGGCACTGCCGGTACATCGCCTGGTTGTCCGTCACTATTAATGACGCATCTCGACTACTTCCGGTTCCCCGGATCACGCAGAAATTCCAAACGTTCTTGAAGCCGCAGCCGACCCCGCGCGCATCGGCTCTTGATGGTGCCCTCGGGAACGCCGAGCAGCGCCGCTGTCTCCGCGACACTACGCCCCTCGAGTTCCACCGCGACAAGCGCCGCACGCTGCTCCTCCGGCAGCGTGAACAGCGCGCGGTCGATGACGAGTGACATTTCCAGTTCGGCGAAATCGTCCCTGGTGTCCTTCGGTTCCGGCATGGACTCCGGCGACAGCGATACCGCGCGTCGGGTCTTATTGCGCCGGATCCGGTCCAGACAGGCATTCACCACGATGGCGTGCAGCCAGCTGCGCACCTCGGCCTCGGCGCGGAAGGTGGCGGCGGTGCGGTGTGCGGAGAGCAGTGCGTCCTGCAGCGAATCCGCCGCGTCCTCACGGGTATAGGAGGTGCGCAGGGCGGTCTGCCAGAGGTGATCGTTATGACGGCGCAGCAGTTCGGCGAAGGCATGCCGCTCACCGCGTACATGGGCTTGCAGCAATTCGGCATCGGTGAGCTCGTCGGGTGTGAACGAACGCTCGCGGAACGCAACAGGCCGCGACTTTCCCCCGTGGGAATCCTCGTTCAGTTCGGACGGCAAAACCAACCCCTTGGACAGCTCTCACGGCGATGACGGACACGGGCGACCACCATCGAAATTTCGCAGCATCCAGGATCGAACAACCAGAACCCGGGGAGCTCCCCCTGCTGTGAGAGCGCGGCTAGATCATATCGTCAGTAAAGATTTGGCAGCAACCAGACCAGTCAGGGCTGAATCGGTGCGGTGGGCCCGGGGAATCGACACCGGCGGGCGGAATGCGAGAACATTCGCAAGAACATCGGTAACTCGACGAGGGCGCCCACAAAGTCGGTGGGCACTCGGCTCAGGACCGAAACGCGACCCTGGCGGTACTTACTGATTCGCCGGAGGCGGTCAAGCCGCGGCGTCGAATCGGATTTCGGCGATCGAGGTCTGGAACTGACCACCGGAATTGCCGAGTCCGGTTATCCATACGAGCACATAGCGGGCCGCCTGATCGCCGCGGACCGGGATCTCGGTGATGCCGTTCTCTAGTCGGGCCGAGCCGATCAGTTGGGTCTGGTCCAGGGTCGGCGAGGAGGTCGGCGAGGTGCGGATCTCGACCGAGGTGCCCGTACTCGGCGATTCGATCGAGACGCTCGTCAACTTGGCCGGACTCGGCAGGGTGGCCAGCAGCCCGACGCCCTTCTTGAGCGCCGGGAACTGCTGGAAGTACTGATCGGTGCGCCAGACGGTGCCCGGATCGTGATCGAGCACCGCACCGGTACCACCGACATTGTCCGGCGTGCCCTCCGGAGAGAAGACCGACACACTCGTCACCGGAACCGGCACCCCGTTCGCGGCGGTTCCCGTCGTACCTGCCGCACCACCGGAGGTGGGTGCCGGCCCCGGTGAACTGTTCGTGGTGAGACCGATATTGCGCTGCTCGTTGAGGGGTGCGTCCGTCGCGCCCGGTGCGAAGACACTCACCATCCACCAGATGATGATGCCGACCACCAGTGCGGCCAGGATGCCGAGCCCGACCATGATCCACATCATCCGCTGCGAGCGTTCCCGTTCCGCCGCAAGCAATTCCGGATCGGCGAGCGACTCCTCCGCACCGCTCGGCGCGCGCTGACCGAGACGAAGCACCGGGATGAAATCGGTCTTCTGATCGACCACCGAGGCCTGTTCGAGCACATGCTGCACGGTCGCCGCGGTGCGCACACCCTTATTCGATTCCAGCGACCGGACTGCGACCGCCGAAATCTCGAACGGCACCTCGGGCCGGATCTGCCGCGGTTCGACGGGGGTGCCGTCGGAACCGAAATCGGCGAGCCGCAACCCACCGACCGTCGCGGCGGCGCCGGTCATACCACCGGCGCGGATCGGCCAGCGTGCGGTGATCAGCGCGTAGAGCATCGCGCCGAGGCCGCGCACATCGGATTGCGCGTCGGAATCGGACAGTGTGCCCGGGAATGCGAGTACCGCATCACCGGTGGCACTGATCCGGATCCGATCCGGATGGTCGATGGACAGCGACCCACCGCCACGATGCGCCAGTTCGGCGGCCGAGGCCAGCGCCCGGATGGCGCGGGCGGCACCGATGGGAGACGGCACCGTTTCGGCCATTTCGCGCAGCGATCGCCCCGGCGTCCATTCGGCCACCACGATGCCGCCGGAGCTGCCACGCACCACATCCAGCACACGGGCCAGGCCCGGCGAGTTGATTCGGCCGAGGCGCAGCGTGCGCGACAGGATGGCCTGCGGACCATCGTGACCGGAGTTGTCGGTGGCCTTCTGATCCGCGTCGACGAAGGTGAGTGCGACCTCGCGGTCGAGCTTGATATCGAGCGCCTGCCAGAACTTGAGTCCGCGGGATCCGCCGTGACTCGCGAGCAGCCGGTAGCGGCCGCCCGCTACGGAAGCGCCCGGAATCAGCTTGGGGCCGCGCGGCGTTCTTCGACCCGCGCCGTCGTCCATCGGCGGCAGCTGCGGCGGGATCGGGATCATCCCGGTGTCGTACATCGGATCGCGCTGCGGGGCCTCCCGCGGTTGCTCACCGGATCCCGGCGCCGAATCGTGCTCCGGCGGACCGTTATCGGCACTCTGATTCGCGTATGCGGGATCGGAGGCCTCCCCGGCGGGCGGAACATCTGTGGAGAGCCCGCCTGCCTTGGTCGCAGCAGATTCGGCGGCTGGGACGCCGCCCAGCGCCGCGTCGTCGCTCACCCTCGTTCCTCCTTCGCCCTGATATGTCGAAGTTCCGGCGAACTCGCCACTTGTGCTTCTCTGCCGAACAGGGTACGGGAACTCACCCATACCGGTGCTGTCAACGGTATGAGCTCGGATCACGGGCAGCACCATGGTTTGTGCATCCATGTACGGGTCGAAGCCAGGGTATGCCACATACGGTTCGGGCCGCCGGAACACCTGCGTGGCGTACTCGTCCTCGACCGGGCCCTCGAGATCGAGATCGGGGGCGGGCGGAGTGAAGCCGAGCCGCCGGGAGATCGCGACCGTGATCGCGACGATCTCCGGAATTCCGGCCAGGCGCATCAGCCCGAAGGCGACCGCGAACATCACGATGGCCGAGACGATCACCCGGATCAGCGAACCGGGTCCGCCGGAGAGGCGGTCGAGTCCGAGCACCTTGTCCACGATCAGCATGACCGCGCCGCCCGCGATCGAGGACAGCAGGACGCGGGTCACCGTGCGCCCGACATTGACCATGCGCAGATCGCCGAGACTCTGGTGCAGCAGATATCCGCCGATGACGGCACCCGCCAGGAAGCCGAGTCCGGTCGCGACACCGAGGATGATCACTACCTGACCGCTATCGCTCGCCAACACGGGTGCCAGCGCCGAGAACAGGATCTTGATGGTCGTGATGGCGAGGATGATCCAGGTCGGCGTCCACGCCTGCTCCCTGGCGTAGAACACGCGCAGATGGATGAGCACCAGGGAGTACGGAATCAGCGTGAAGGCCGACCAGCTCACCGCGGAGCCGAGCCGTTCGGCATCACCGGTGAACCGCGCGTAGCCGAACAGCGCCTCGCCGACCTGTGGACCGGCCAACGTCAAGAAGGTGACCACCGGAACCAGGGCGATCATCGTCAAGCGGGTCGCGACGGACAGATCGTCCACGACGGCGGGGGTGTCATCGGCGGCCGCATTCCGGCTCAGCCGCGGCATGATCGCGGTCAGCAGCGTGACACCGAGTACTCCGTAGGGCAGCTGGAGCAGCAGCCAGGCGTTGGTATAGATCGCCGGACCCGCCTCATCGGCGGCCGAGGCAATGTGATTCGAGACGATCAGACCGATCTGGCTGATCACCACGTACAGGATGATGGCCGAGCCCATCTTGCCGAACTGCTTGAGTCGCGCGTCGATACCCCACAGCGGACGCAGATCGATCTGATTGCGCTTGATCGCGGGCAGCAGGCTCAGCGCCTGGGTGGCCACACCCAGGGTGATGCCGCCGCCGAGGACCAACAGTTTCGGATCGCTCATCCGGACCGGATCCAGCGTGATCTCGCCCGGAGTGAGGGCATAGAGGCCGAGCACGACCAGCACGACGAGGTTGTTCAGCACCGGCGCCCAGGCCCCGGGTTTGAAGTTCTGGCGGGTATTGAGAATCGCCGTGAACAGCGCCGACATACCGTAGAACAGGATCGCGGGCACCAATAGATAGGTCAGCGCCGTGGTCAGTTCGGTATTGACCTTGCCATCCGAGGAGACGAAGACCCGAGTCGCCAGCACCGGCGTCGCCGCCGCGGCGAAAAGTGTCGCCGCGGCGAGCACCGCGAAGGCGGCCGTGACCAGCCGGCGGACGAATGCGACGCCGCCGTCCTCGTCCTCTTGTTCGGCGCGCACCAAGGTCGGCACCACCATCGCGGTCAATACCGCGCCGAGGACGAGCTCGGTGATCATATTGGGGATCAGGTTGGCCGAGGTGTAGGCACTAGCGACGGCCGGGCCGAGCGCGGTCAGCAGCAACAGCTGTTTGCCGAAGCCGGTGACGCGGCTGATCAGGGTGGCGATCGCGATCGATCCGGAGTCGCGCAACAGGCGCGAACTCGCGTTCTGTTTGGTCTCGGTGGCGACCGGGCCCGATGCGGGTGCGGCGGGCCATTCCTGGGTCCGCGGCTTGGCCGTTTCCCGTGACGGATGATGCGGCAGTTCCGCCGGTTGCCGCCGCTCGACGGGTTGCTGACGCTCTAGTGGTCGCTGTCGTTCGATCGGAGGCTGCCGCGTCACCGGGGGTTGTGGTGGCGGTGTCTGGTAGCTCGGTCGCGGCGGCTGATAGTTCGGCGGCGGCGCGAAACGCTGGGGTGGGACCCGATTCGGTGCGCCCGGCGGTCCCGGCATCGGTTGACCAGGCGGCATCGGACGCGGCCGGGCCGGACCGGGCGGTTGTGGCGCCGGATACTGCCGCTGACCTGGATGCGGCTGCTGACCTGGATGCGGCCGAGGTTCGTGATACTGCTGCGGGTCCGGATACTGCTGGGGCCGCGGCACCGGTCGCTGCGGGGCGGATTGCCTGGGCAATGCGCCGGAGGGCGGTGCCATCGGTCCGGTGGGCGGCTGCGGGACGCGCGGAGCCGGGCGGGGCGGCGGCACCGGTCGCGGTTGCTGACCCGGACGGCTCACCTGCGGTACCCGCGGCGAATCGCCGTAACGTTCGTCGGGAGTCATCTCCGCGTCCTCCGGTTCTGCCGGTGGCTGCGCCAGGGGCCGTTCCCAGGGTGCCGAAGGTGCCCGGCGGGCCGGGGGTCCGTCGGGCCGATCAACAGGCGGTTGCCGATGAGCGGATAGATCATCGTCGCTCATCGTGCCTCCTGCGCCATGCCATCCCCCGCCGCCAGGCCGATGACGCCCGGGGTGTTACGCGATTGTCCTCCACGATGCCATGAGTGGTGCTGGGGTCGGTACCGATCAGCGATGGCCGACCGCCTACGGGTCGACCGAAACGACGTAGCGACGACAGCCGAGCACGAGCGAGGTGTTCTCGTCCTCATCCCGCCTCCTGCTGCTCCTGTTGCTGTATTACGCGCATGCGCGCACGTCGATACCTATTGACCCGGCGTCGGGTGCCCGGATCGAAACCCTCGTCGGCCGGATCCGGCTGTCCACGGAACCGACGCCACAACCGGCGCCCGGCCAACAGGAACAGCAGTATTCCGGCACACGCCGTAATTATTGCCAAGGTCTGACCGTAAGCGTTCGAACGCACCGAGACCGAGGTGGGATTGCCGAGTGCGACACCGTCGGACGTGGTAAGGGAGATCGGAATGACCAGGTTACGGCTGTCGGTGACCTCCGTCGGGATCTGGAACGACCGGCTTCCGGTTGGCGGCAGCGTCTCCTCCCCCGGATCGGTGATCTTCGTCTCCGTTGGTGCCTCGATCCGGAACCGGACCCGAATGGCGACCGGCAGATCGTTGCGTGCGACCAAGAGCAGTGGACTCTGTTCGGAGGCCAAGGTGTACACCCCACCGGGCGGCAGCACGGTGACCGAGCCGTAGAGCCGGTCCAGCGTGCGTGTCGTCTGGTCGAGTCGACGCTGGGCATAGGTGTCCGGCTGTGCGGAATCGCCGGAGCGCCGGTCCGAGAGGGTGAGTACGCGCAGCAGATCGTCGCGCAGCGGGGTCAGATACTGGTTCGGTGTGGGCTCGGCCTCGGGCACCTCGACGAGTGAGCGCATCAGATCGGTGATCCGGCGGCCCTGATCGCGGACCGGGAACACGAAGCGGTCCGATACCGCGTCGTGGGCGGCCTGCGGCAGATAGTCGGGTTCGTAGGGCTGTGCGTCGGGCGATTCGGCGACCAGCTCGGCGAGCGTGCGCGGGGTCGCGAGGTTATTGCGCAGCAGCAGGTCGACCTGTTTCAGGATCGCGGTTGCCTCTTCCCGGTTCGCGCTCCACTGCTGTGGCGGCACCAGCAACAGCGAGCGCGCGCGGTTCGGCTCCGGGTTCAGCGCGGTCCAGGTAATGGCGCCGAGGGCATCCTGGAGGCGGGCCATCCGGGAGTCATTGGTGACGTCGTAGCGGACGCGTGCCGGGGTGAAAGACGGGGTGGGCGGATTGGAGCCGACGGCGGCGAGGGCGGTCGCGGACCAGATATCGAAGGTCGCCGCGTGCAATGCCGGATCGGCGGGCGCGGTCTGGGGGCTGGCGGGCGCCGCGGTGGTCGTCGGGGCGGATGTGCTTGTCGGCGTACTGGTGGCGGAGGTGCTCGGTGTCGCGCTGGTCTGTGATTCCGGTGTCGGCTGAGGGATCACGGGCGCCGGGGCGATTTCGGCGAGCCGCACCACATCCGGCGTGGTCGTCTCCGGCAGCGGCTGACTCGAGCTGCTCTGACTACCGGTGCCGCCGCGGCCGGTGGTGATCGGCTGCGAATCCGTCGAGGTACCGGCGGTGCCGAGCGGGACCGTGGCGGTATCGGCCAGCACGGCGGTTCCGAAACCGTGACCGCGCAACAACATTCCCGCACTCTCATCGACGCTGCCGGAGTCCGGGATGCTCACCCCGCGCACCGATTTGGTGGCCAGGATCGAATCGACGATATCGGCTGGCTCGTTCAGCGCCCGCGTGGACAGTTCGGGATCGTTGACCGCGGCCAGCACCGCGACATCGACCTGCGCGAACGGCAGCGCGACCGTACAGGTCGACGTGGCGACCGCGCGCAACCGGTCCAGCCAGGTCTGGGCCTGACCGGCGCCGGTGCCCGCCCTGGTCGCGCCGTCCGGATCGGAAGGGCTGGCCAATACGCGATAACCCTTGGTCATCGCCTGTGCGGTGATCAGCAGATCGGGATCGATAGCGATACAGACCGCCGAGGTCAGCGTCCGATCACGACTGGCCTGATTGGTGCCGAGTACCGATTCCAGGGCGCCGAGCAACTGATCCAGCCGCCCGCCCTTGCCCAGCGACGCGGCCAGTTCGTCATCGGTGAGCTCGGCCTTGCCATTGAGCGGGCCGGTGACACCGGCGACCAGCCGCGGGCGGTCGGCCAGCGGCCACAGCAGTGTCGTAGCCACCGGGGTATCGGGAGCGGCCGGCACCGGCGAGCTACCGTCGACCGAGGACGGCACGCCGAGCACCGGGAGCAGGAACCGTGCGTCGTCGAGGCGGGCCTGGGTGCCATAGGCCGGTTCCCCATTGACATTCATCAGCAGCGGATAAACACCTGGTTTGGTGATATCGAGTGCGGCCGTACCGCTGTTGGAGCGCAACGGAATGCTGATCGTGAACTGTTTGCGCTGGCCGGGACTCAGTCGATCAGCGATATCTTCGAACGGACCGGTCACGTCGTAGTTGACCTGGTCCAGGCGCAGGGTGGAGCGCAGTGCGCTCGGTGTCGCCACTGCGGCGGCGCGCTGGATGCGGACGCTGATGTCCTGCACCACCCGATCGCCGATATTGGTGACCGTGCCCGCGACCGTCAGCGTCGGATCGCTGGTGGTGGTCACCGCGGACGGATTCACCGAATCCAGGGTCAGCTTCAGGAATTTCGGCGACGACGAACTATTCGGCGTCGTCGGTTGGGCGGCGGCGGGCTGGGCGAGCAATACCGGAACCGCAGTCGCCGAGCCGAGAATGGTCAGGACCGCCGCGATGATCCGGAACAGGCCCACCCGTCGCCCGGCCACCACCCCCCACGGAATCGCTACGCGATGCCGAAAAGTCTGGGTCATCGCTTGCCGGTCTCCATCCGGTCGATCATCCGGTTCGCCACTTCGGCGAGGCGCCGCTCGTCGGCATAGGCGAGCCGAGAATCCAACTCACTCAACGGAACCCACGCGACCTGCGTGACCTCGACGTCGGCGTCGGAGAGTTCACCACCGATGGAACGCAGCAGATAATGATGCACGGTCTTGTGTACCCGGCGACCCTCGGTGACGAACCAGTAATCGATGCTGCCGAGTTCGGCGACCACGATCCCATTGATCCCGGTCTCCTCGGCGACCTCCCGGATCGCGGTCTGCTCGGGTGTCTCCCCCTCTTCGATATGTCCCTTGGGCAGCGACCACAGCAGTCTGCCACGCCGATCGGTCCGCCCGATCAGCGCCGCACTTCGTTTATCGCTCGGCCCGTCCAACCCGTCGACGACAAGTCCACCCGCCGAGGTTTCCCGTACCGTGCGCATGCGCGGTTTCGCCGCGCTGGCGGCCGAACCGCGGCGCCGGGGCTGGCGGCGTCGACTGTTCGCGCGATCGGCCGGAGACACCACGCAATCCTACTGTGCTGAATTGCCGCGCCTCCGGCGCGGCGGGTTGGCGGCCCGTCTCGCGTCCGAGCCGTCGAGACTCGCGACTTCGTCGCATGCGCTTCGACGACTCGGAGCGAGTCTTACGAGCGACCGTTCGCGGCCCGTCTCGCGTCCGAGTCGTCGAAGCGCATGCGCCGTAGGCGCGAGTCTCGACGGCTCGGACGCGAGACTGAAGGGGGCCGCGAACCCGCAGCGCCGCAGGCGCTGCAAATTAGACACAGAACACGCAGCGCCGCAGGTGCTGCAAATCGAACGCAGACCTAGGCGCGGTCGCGGAACACCGCCTACGCTCGACCCATGGTGGATCGAGTTCTTGTAACACTCGACGGCGCCGTCCAGGATCCGGACGCGCCGTTGTTGTTTGCCGACGACATCGGCGTACTGCGCGGCGATGGTGTCTTCGAGTCGGTTTTGGTTCGTGCTGGAAACGCGTGCGCGATCGAATTTCATCTAGGCCGACTGCGTCGTTCGGCGCAGGCGCTCGATCTGCCCGAGCCCGAGCTGGCGAAATGGCGAGATGCGGTCGAGACGGCGACGAAGGAATGGGGGACCGAGCGCGAGGGCCTGATGCGGCTGGTGCTCACCCGTGGGCGCGATACCGAGCTCTCGGCCCCGTCCACCGTCACCTCGGGTGATCTCGCGGCCGCGGTGCCGGTGCCGACTTCGTATGTGCTGATGCTGCCGGTGCCGGAGCGGGTGCAGAAGGCGCGCACCGAGGGCGTCGCAGTGGTGTCGCTATCACGCGGGATCTCCATCGATCTGGCCCAGGCTGCGCCGTGGCAGCTGCTGGGTGCGAAGACGCTCTCGTATGCCACCAATATGGCGGCGCTGCGGTTCGCGCAGCGGATGGGTGCCGATGACGTGATCTTCACCAGTACCGAGAACCGGGTGCTGGAGGGGCCGCGCTCGTCGGTGGTGATCGTGCGCGACAACCAGTTGATCACCCCGCCCGCGAAGAATGGCGTGCTGCCGGGAGTTACCCAGCGCGCGCTGTTCGCCGAGGCCGAGAAGGCCGGGTGGAAGTGCAGCTACAACGCGTTGTTCACCGCGGATCTGTTGACCTGCGACAGCATTTGGCTGCTTTCGAGCATCACGCTCGCCGCCAGGGTGAATTCACTGGACGGATTGCGCATGATGGCGCCGGACAATGCGGCCGAAATCATCGAATTGGTCGATCGGGGAGTGGAGCGGGCCGGGGCCATCGGCGATTGGTGAGTTCGCCGTGCCGTGATCTTCGTCCTACTACAGCATGTAGGAGTACTCGGCGAGCTCGGAAAACGGGTCGTTGAGGGTCGTGAGCCCCGGTGTGTCGTGGCGTAGGACTCCTTGATGGGCCCTTTCCCGGGCGTACTCTTACTACGTCATGTCGTAGTTCGGCGGGAGGTCGGTTTTGAGCGTCCTGGACTTATCGCGTTGGCAGTTCGGCATCACGACCGTCTATCACTTCATTTTCGTACCGTTGACGATCGGCCTGGCCCCGCTGGTGGCGGGCATGCAGACCGCTTGGGTGATTACCGGCAAAGAGCACTGGTACCGGCTGACCAAATTCTTCGGAAAGCTGTTCCTGATCAACTTCGCACTCGGTGTCGCGACCGGCATCGTGCAGGAATTCCAGTTCGGCATGAACTGGAGCGAATACTCCCGCTTCGTCGGTGACGTCTTCGGCGCACCGCTCGCGCTGGAGGCGCTCGTCGCATTCTTCCTGGAGTCGACCTTCCTCGGGCTGTGGATCTTCGGATGGACCCGGCTGCCGAAAATGCTGCACCTGGCCACGATTTGGCTCGTCGCGATCGGTGTGAATGCCTCCGCGTACTTCATCGTCGCGGCCAACTCGTTCATGCAGCACCCGGTCGGCGCCAAATACAACCCGGAGCGGGGGCGCGCCGAGCTCACCAGTATCTGGCAGGTGCTCACCAATAACACGACGCTTGCGGCATTTCCGCACGTGGTGGCCGGAGCATTCCTGACCGCGGGGACTTTCGTGGTCGGCATATGCGGCTGGTGGATGGTGCGCAACGCGCGCAGCGGTGACGAGACCAAAGTCGCCGAGGCGCGAACGATGTGGCGTTCGGGCGGACGCGCCGGTCTCTGGGTGATCGTGGTCGCCGGCGTCGCGCTGTTCTTCACCGGCGATGTGCAGGGCAAGCTGATGTTCGAACAGCAGCCGATGAAAATGGCATCGGCGGAATCGCTGTGCAATACGGCAACCGATCCGGACTTCTCGGTGCTGACCATCGGCACACACAACAACTGCGACAGCGTGACGCACGTGCTCGAGGTGCCGTATGTGCTGCCGTATTTGGCCAAGGGCAAGTTCAGCGATGTCACGCTGGACGGTGTCACCGATCTGCAGCACGCGTACAACGCGAAGTTCGGGCCCGGCGACTACCGACCGAATCTGTTCGTCACCTACTGGTCCTTCCGAGCCATGATCGGCTTGTCGGCCGGTGCGATCCTGCTCTGGTTGGTCGGCCTCTGGCTGACCCGCGGTGGTCGGATCACCGATAAGCGCTGGTACTCGTGGCTGTGCCTGATCGCCATCCCGACCCCGTTCCTGGCCAATAGCGCGGGCTGGGTCTTCACCGAAATGGGCAGGCAGCCATGGGTTGTCGCACCGAATCCGACCGGTGACCAGAGCCTGCGGCTGATGGTGCAGCAGGGTGTCTCCGACCATGTCGCGGGGACGGTGATCGCCTCGCTCGTGGTCTTCACCCTGCTGTACGGCGCGCTCGCGGTGGTGTGGTTCTACCTGATGCGGCGGTACACGATCGCCGGACCCGAAGCACCCGCGCCGATTCCGCCCGGCGGGCCGGACGATACGGGTGGCCGTCATCGGGCCGAAGAGCCTGCCGTCGAACAGCTTTCCTTCGCGTATTAGGAGCCGACGATGAATCTGCAACAGTTCTGGTTTCTGCTGATCGGCGTCTTGTTCACCGGCTACTTCGTGTTGGAGGGCTTCGACTTCGGGGTCGGCATGCTGATGCCGATCCTCGGCAAGGGCAGCGATACCCGAAGGCGGGTGGTGCTCAATACGATCGGGCCGGTGTGGGATGGCAACGAGGTCTGGTTGCTGACCGCGGGCGGTGCGATGTTCGCGGCCTTTCCGGAGTGGTACGCGAGCCTGTTCTCCGGTTTCTACATCGCGCTGCTGCTCGTGCTGGTCGCGCTGATCGTGCGGGTCTGCGCCATCGAATATCGCAGCAAGATCGACGATGCGCGGTGGCGGTCCTGGTGTGATGCCGCGATCGGAATCGGTTCCTGGGTACCGGCATTGGCGTGGGGTTGGGTATTCGCGAATGTGGTGCATGGGGTGCCGCTGAACGAGAAGAAGCAGTTCGCCGGTTCGGTGTGGGATCTGCTCGGGCCGTACGCATTGCTCGGCGGGCTCGCGACCGGATTGCTGTTCGCGCTGCACGGTGCGGTCTTCCTGGTGCTGAAGACCGGCGGCGAGGTGCGCGACGACGCGGCGAAGACGGTGCGGTTCCTGCTGGTGCCGACCGCGGTGGTGGTCGGTGTGTTCGGGGTGTGGACGCAGTTGGCCTACGGGACCGGATGGACCTGGATTCCATTGGCGCTGGCCGTGCTCGGGTTGGTGCTCGCGGGTGCGGCGAGTATCGCCGAGCGCGACGGGTGGGCGTTCGTCGGCACGGCGGTCACCACCGCAGCGGCCACGGTGCTGCTGTTCGGATCGCTGTATCCGAATGTGCTGCCGTCCACTATCAGCGAGCTGTTCAACCTGACCATCGACAACGCCTCCTCGACGCCGTACACGCTGAAGGTGATGAGCTGGGCGGCCGTCATTGTCACGCCCGTGGTGCTGGGCTACCAGGGTTGGACGTATTGGGTTTTCCGCAAACGGATTACGGTCGAGCAGATTCCGGCGCCGATCGGCCTGCCGTTGGAAGCCGCCAAGGACTGATCATGGCTCGTCCACCCGTCGATCCCAGGTTGTGGAAGTACGCGCGCTCGGCCCGGCGCTATCTGGTGCTGAGTGTGGCACTGTCCGTGGTGATTACCGGATCGATCGTGGTTACGGCCGTCGCACTGGCGCAGGTGCTGGCCGGGGTCGTCACCGATCCCGGTCGGCGCAGCTTCGGCGCGTGGACATTCGAGTTGATCGTGCTCTCGGTCGCCGTCGGCGGTCGGGTGCTCGCCACCTGGGCACAGTCGCGGATCGCACATCGGGCCGGGGCCGCGGTGGTCGCGGAACTGGAAACCGCGGTGCTGGCCGCCGGTGCTGCGCTGCCACCCCGCGAACTCGAAACTCGGCGAACCGAACTCGCGGTTGTGGTGAGTACCGGACTGACGGGGCTGCGGGCCTATCTCACCGGATATCTGCCCGCGCTGCTCCTGGCTTGTCTGGTGCCGCCGATCGTATTGGTGGTCATCGGATTCCACGATCCGGTTTCCGGTGTGATCGCGGTGGTCACGCTGCCGTTGATTCCGGTGTTCATGGTGCTCATCGGTCTGCTCACGCAGGGACGGGCGCTGGCCACGCTCGCCGCGACCACTCGGCTCTCCGATCAATTGCTCGATCTCTTCGCCGGGATGCCGACATTGCGTGCGCTGGGGCGGGAAGGGAGCGCGGGGCGGGCGGGTTCGATGGAGCACCGGGTGCGCGAGCTCGGAGATGCGTTGCGGCAGCGCACCATGCGGGCGCTGCGGATCGCGTTCTTGTCGTCGATGGTGCTCGAGTTGCTCGCCACACTGAGCGTCGCACTGATCGCGGTGTCCATCGGTCTGCGGCTGGTATACGGCGAGATGAGCCTCTATGCCGGGCTGGTGGCATTGATTCTCGCGCCGGAGGTGTACCTGCCGCTGCGGATGGTCGGTGAGCGTTTCCATGCGGCGCAGGACGGAATGGCAGCTGCGGACAAGGCCTTTGCCGTTCTCAAGCCTCGGGTTCAGTCCGAGCCGGATGCCGAAGGTCTGGCCGCTGACGGGAGCGCAGGTGGTGCCCATGGGCTCCGCGTGGGCGGGTCGGCAGGGGAATCGTCCTCGAGTTCGTATTCCGCTGTTCGGCCGGGCTCGCGCACGAGCGGCGCTGATGCCGGGGTTGATGGTGCGCATGCTTTGCTGAGCGGGCCCGATGGTCAGGATGCCAGTGAACTCGGTTCAGGGGCGTCTGTCGACACGGGGCGCGGCAACCGGGGCGTCATCGAGATATGTGATCTCTCGGTGCGGGCCAGGGACGGTTTTGCGCCTGCCGGACTGACGGCGGTGTTTCGGCCAGGGCTGGTGACCGTGTTGACCGGGCCCAACGGAAGCGGGAAATCAACCGCGCTGCAAGCAATTCTGGGTTTGATCACCCCTGATGTCGGCTCGGTGCAGGCCGACGGCACAGATGTTCGTGCGCTGGATCAAGACGCTTGGTGGTCCCGCATCGCCTGGTTGCCCCAGCGACCGGTCCTGGTCCCCGGAACGCTGCGCGAGAACCTCGAACTGCTCGGCGCGCATACCTGCGACACCGCGGCGAAGGGCGCGGCCCGAGTGCTCGACGAACTCGAAGCCGCCTGCATCGCAACCGGATTCGACACGGTACTCGACGAACTCCCGGACGGCTGGCACACGATCGTCGGCGCAGGGGGCGTCGGACTGTCCCTCGGCCAGCGCCAACGCCTGGCCCTCACCAGGGTGCTCGCCGCCGACCGCCCCATCCTCCTGCTGGACGAACCAACCGCTCACCTGGACCCGGCCGCCGAAGCCACCGTGCTCACCGCCCTGCAGCAGCGGGCCCGCACCGGCGCCACCGTAATCGTCATAGCCCACCGCCCAACCGTCCTCACGGCCGCCGACCACATAATCCCCGTCCACGCCACCGAACCCCAGGCAGTCGCCTTATGAACAGTCGAGTCCCGGGCAGCGATATCGGACGCCATCGAGTGCCGAGAACCGTCCATCGCAATCGGCGAGGATGCGCTCGCGGCCAGTCGTGTCGGCGTGCGGTGCGCATCGGGATGATCGGTGTGGGAGGTGCTTCGGTGCCTCGCATGTCGGTCCGTCGCTCCAGCGGCAGCGTGGGAGTGCACCCCCGACGCGTATCGCTCGACCGCTGGGGGTGGGGAGATCTTCGTGACCTCGGTCGATCGGACGATGGGCGTTGTGCGATAAGTGCCGGGACGACCGGTGCGGGAGGTCGGTGCGGCCGTGCTGTCGGGGGTGGTGTGCGATGAGTATCGGGACGACCGGTGCGGGAGGTCGGTGCGGCCGTGCTGTCGGGGGTGGTGTGCGATGAGTATCGGGACGACCGGTGCGGGAGATCGGTGCGGCCGTGCTGTCGGGGGTGGTGTGCGATGAGTATCGGGATGCGGCGAATGAGGGACGCTTCGGCTCGTCCCGACGGTCGGGCGTTGGGTAGGGATTTGCGGCGGATGTGGTGGCTGCTCGAGTTGTCGCCGTGGCGGGTTGCGGTGGCGATCGGGTGGGGGGTGCTGGCGCTGGGCAGCGGGCTCGGGCTGGCGGCGTTGGCGGCGTGGCTGATCGCGCGCGCCTGGGAGATGCCACCGGTACTCGATCTGAGCGTTGCGGTTGTCGCGGTCCGGGCGCTGGGTATCTCCCGCGGGCTGTGTCGATATCTGGAACGCCTCGCCACCCATGACGTTGCGCTGCGCGCGATGACAACCGCCCGAACCACCGTTTACCGGACACTCGCGAACTCCGACGTCTGGATGCGGCGGGATATGCGAGCCGGCAATTCGGACGAACTCGATGCTGCCGACAATGACGGGCCGGCGTTGCCCGGACGACGTGGCGCGGTGACCGCGTTCGGCCGGGGCGATACCTCGGACCGCAGCGCGGGTCGGCCGGTCGCGGCTACGGATTCGACGAGCGGCAATGGTGCCGCGTCATTGCGACGCGGGGACCTGCTGGTTCGAATCGGCAGCGATATCGACGATCTCGGTGCCGTTGTCGTGCGCGTATTCGTCCCGGTCGCGGTCGCGGTCGTACTGTCATTGGCGGCGATCGGACTCATGGCCACCATCTCGGTCGGCGCGGCGGCCATTCTGGCCGTATCGCTCGGCATTGCCGGAATCGTCGGACCGTGGCTGTCGGGGTGGGCCGCGCGCGAGGCCGAGCGCGCGGTGCGCGCCGACCGCGCCGAATTCACCGCGCAGGCGCTCACCGTCCTCGACCACGCCGCCGAACTCCGGGTTGCGGGCAAATTGGATGCCGCGCTGGCGGCCGCCGATCGTGCCGGAAAACGTGCGGTAGCCGCCGAGGACGCCGCGGCCGCACGCAGCGCATGGGCCGCCGCGGCAACGCCGCTCTCGATCGGCGTCAGCGTCTTCGGCGCCCTCCTGATCGGCATCACCAGCTACGGCGCCGATCCGCCCGCAATGACCCCCATGGCCCTCACCGTTCTCGTTCTGCTCCCGCTCTCCGCCTTCGAAGCGCTCGCCCCGCTCCCCGCCGCCGCCCAGGCCATGACCACCGCCCGCGCCGCCCTCCACCGCCTGCCCCTGCTCGAAACCGCCGGAAACCCGCGAACACGGCAGCGGCCCGACCACCCGATCGCGGATTCCGCCACCAGCCAGCACAACGACGTAGTTCGAGATCATCTGCCGGGCAACGCCACCGGCCGAGGCGAGGGCGCCTTCGGCGGATCCGATGTCGTCGGCTCGCCGGCAGATGGCGTACCACGTGCCCGTGAGCGCTCGGGTGTCGATGCGGCTGCCCGCGACGCGCGAGATCTGCTTCCAGACGATTCGACCGGCCGAGTGGAGGGCGCGGTTGGTGTCGCTGGTTCGCCCTCCGATGACGTACTGCGCGCCTGCGATCGCTCGGGTGTCGATGCGGCTGCCCGCGACGCGCGAGATCGATCGCCGGACAATATGAGCCGAGTGGAGGGCGCGGTCGGCGAGCCGGGTGGCGCTGGTTCACCGTCAGATGATGTACCCCCCGCCTGCGATCGCCTGGACGCCTATGCGGCTGCCCGCGACGCGCGAGATCGATCGCCGGACAATATGAGCCGAGTGGAGGGCGCGGTCGGCGAGCCGGGTGGCGCTGGTTCACCGTCAGA
>NZ_JBFAWD010000019.1:164077-183702 GCF_040680135.1 Nocardia sp. NPDC052112
CAGATGATGTACCCCCCGCCTGCGATCGCCTGGACGCCCATGCGCAGATCCGCGACGCGCGAGATCGATCGCCGGACAGCGCCACCGGCCCGGTGGAGGGCAACGGGTGTGGCGACGCTGACTCTTCGTCGGACACCACACTGCGGGCGTCCGATCGTTCGGGCGTCGATGAAGGCATCAGCGGCGCGCGAACTCTATTGCCGGGCAACCTCCCCGAGCGTCCCGCGGGGAAACGTATCGCCATCGTCGGGCCGAGCGGTGCTGGCAAGACCACATTGCTCATGGCGTGGGCGGGTCTGTTCGGTACGCCGCTGCCCGGCGTGACGTTCTTTGCCGAGGATGCGCACATATTCGGCACCTCCGTGCTCGAGAATCTGCGTGTCGCGCGTGGGGATCTCACTGTCGAAGCGGCCGAGAAGGCGTTGTGCGCAGTCGGTCTCGGGGATTGGCTGGAATCGCTGCCGGATGGTGTGCATACGGACCTGGTCGGGGGTGCGGCGGCCGTATCGGGTGGGCAGCGGCGGCGGATTCTGCTCGCCCGTGCGCTCATTTCACCCGCGCGGGTGCTGCTACTCGATGAGCCGACCGAACATCTCGAGGCCGAGGCGGGCGCCCGAATACTGCGTGCGCTACTCGATATCGACAGCGGCTTCGTCGAACCCGACCGAATTGTGGTCGTCGTCACACATCAGCTGCCCTTCGACCACCGCGCCGAAGCGGTGCTGCACATCGAAACATCAGGCCAGGTCAAGGCCATTTTCGGAGCGGAGGAGCTGACCGGTTCAGCGCACCGCGAAATTCCGTTGCCGATGCACTGACCGCTGACTAGATTCGTTTGTACACAAGGAAGGAGGTGGTTCGAAGAATGTATGTTCATAGGACTTGTGAGGTGGCTGTCCGCTAGCGCCACTGCTGCAACGGATTCCGTTCGCGCGAGTGCTGAGCGAATTCCAGGCAGCCACCCGGCCCCCGAGCTACCGGTCTAGTCCGACCGGGACCCGTGCAGGCTTCACCGCCAGCAGGGTACGGCTCGGGGGCCGTTCCATTTTTCGGCACAATTCCTCGAACGGTAGAGTCCGGCGACCGGGTTCGACACGAGGGGTAGCCGATGCCAACGGAGGGTCTAGCGGCAGTGGTTGGACGCCGCATCAGGGCGGTTCGCCGCATGTTCTACGTACACGGAAGTGATGTCGACCGCACCGAGGGCCCCATCGAATTGACCTTCGAGGACGGTTCGGTCCTGCTCTTGGACGCCGGCACCGACGGCGAGGAACTCCGCATCGCATCGACTCCGTGGCGCGACCCGTTCGTCGGCCTCACCGAACCCGAATACATCGACTACGTAGCCGAATTGGGCAAATACACCGCATTCGACGTCGGCTCCGAACCCCCGTACTCCGACCTGATCGGCTGCCACATCGCCGCCGTCTCCGAATCCCACCTGCACGACAACCGCCTGCGCGCCGCCATCCTCGAAGTGAACGGCTCGAAACTCGCCATCGAAACCCTCGCCGACGAACTGCTCGTCACCTGGCACCCGACCCGCCCGCCTGCACACCCATAGTCCTAACCGCACTCCGGCTCGCGGGTGTGCGGCCGACACAATCGGTGCGTACATCCGCGGCGGATGGGCTGTTGGTTTTCCGATTATGTTCCACGGGGACAGGCGCTACGCTGGGGCAATGACCGTTGAGCCGTTGCCGGACTGGGTGATTCCACCTGCCGGTGGATTCACCGTCGAGGACTTCCTGGAGCTGCGCGGCCTTCCCAAGCACACCGAACTGATCGACGGGAGTCTGATCTTCGTGAGTCCGCAGGAAAGATGGCACAGCCGGGCCGTGTCGATTCTCTGGCGGGACCTCGATCAACAAACTCCGCCTGAGCTCTATGCCGACCGTGAGATGGCCGTCAAGCTCGGACCGCGTCAGATGCCGGAGCCAGATGTTCTGGTGGTCAGCATGGCGGCGGCCCACCGAGGGGATCCATCCACCTACTACTTCGCTGAGGACATTGTTCTCGCGGTCGAAGCAGTGTCTCCGGATTCCGAAGAGCGTGACAGGGAGACCAAGCCAGCTAAGTATGCGAAGGCAGGAATCCCGAACTACTGGCGGGTCGAGCGTCGTGACGATGAAGCCGTCGTCTACGTCTACGAACTCGACCCGTTTGCGCATTGCTATGTCCCCGTGGGCATCTTCCACGACCGCCTGAAGATCAGCGTCCCGTTCCCGATCGATATCGACCTGACGTCGATCGGGTGGCGCGGCTAACCGATGTAGCGCTGTAAACGGGCCGACAGGCGGGGTTCCAAGGGACCGTCGGCCACGACCCGCTCCTCGACGTAGGCCAGGTCACCACCTTCGACGATGCCGTACAGTCGCTTGGCTCCGCCGACGACGATGCCGGATTGGCTGCGGATGACGACATCGGTGGCCAATTCCCAGGAGGACTGGGTCAGCGCGGTCCCATAGAAGAGTTCGACGATGCCGGTGCTGTGGGTCAGCAGCAGTTCGATGACCTCGTCATCGCCGTCGATGCCGACGCGCCAGAAGCCGCTCTCGCGCAGATCGGGGCCGCCGTAGGAGCCGTCGGATTCGATGACCCAGGATCGGGAGTCCCAGGACAGGTAGTCGCCACCGTCGTGGGAGACGATGATCTGCTGGCCGAACCGGTAGTCGCCGCGATCGGGATCGTTGCCCTCGCCCTCACCGCGCCACACACCGACCATCGGCAGCAGCGCCAGCATCGACGAACTCAGATCCGGGCCGAGCCGCAGATTCGCGGTGTCCTCCGGCAGCGGCAGATCCGGTAGCACCGGAATATTGCGCACACCAGTCGATTTCGCCCGTTCGGCCGCCTCGGCCACGGCCTCGTCGCCACTGCGGCGCGGGGCCGACTCGGCCGAGCCGTTGCCGTTCAGTTGTTCACTCGCTCGCTCGGCCGGGTTGGAACCTTCGCTCGCGAGTTCACTCATGATTCGGTGAACAACCGGTAGAAGACGTACAGGCCGAACCAGCCGATGAGAACGGCCACGGCCACCAGCAGAATCTCGAAGAAGAGGACCACATTCGGAGTCTAACGACTCGCGTCCCGCCCAGCACAACGGCCCCGTTGCTTCCCGGCTACCGGGAAACGACGGGGCCGTCGGTGGAACTACTTACTTGGCGACCGCCACATCCACGGCGTGGATGCCCGCGCTCTCCGGGCGAACCTCGGCCGAGCCATTGCCCGAGGAGGACAACGCACGCACGGTCCACGCGCCCGGCGCCGCGAAGAAGCGGAAATCGCCGGTGCCCGAGGCCACGACCTCGGCGGTGAAGTCACCGTTGCCGTCGAGCAGGCGCACGAACGCGCCGCCGACGGGCTGACCGTCCGAGCTCAGCACACGGCCGGTGATGACCGTTTCCTTCTCGACATCGACTCCGGCCGGAATGGCCTGGCCCTGGGTAGGTGCTGCGCACATGTGATTACTCTCCCAACTCGATCGGTGCACCGACGAGCGAGCCGTATTCGGTCCAGCTGCCGTCGTAGTTCTTGACATTCTGGTGACCCAGCAGCTCCTGCAGCACGAACCAGGTGTGCGAGGAGCGCTCACCGATGCGGCAGTAGGCGATGGTGTCCTTCGACCCGTCCAGCCCGGCCTCGCCGTAGATCTCGGTCAGCTCGGCATCGGACTTGAAGGTGCCGTCCTCGTTCGCGGCCTTGCTCCACGGCACGTTGATGGCGCCGGGGATGTGGCCGGGGCGCTGGCTCTGCTCCTGCGGCAGGTGGGCCGGAGCCAGGATCTTGCCGGAGAACTCGTCAGGGGAGCGCACGTCGACCAGGTTCTTGGCGCCGATGGCGGCGATGACCTCATCGCGGAATGCGCGGATGGTCAGATCGGGGGCGGCGGCCTTGTACTGGGTGGCCGGGCGGTTCACGGCGTCGCGGGACAGCGGACGACCGTCGAGTTCCCACTTCTTGCGGCCGCCGTCGAGCAGCTTGACGTTGTTGTGGCCGTACAGCTTGAAGTACCAGTAGGCGTATGCGGCGAACCAGTTGTTGTTGCCGCCGTAGAGCACGACCTCGTCGTCGTTCGCGATGCCGCGCGCCGAGAGCAGATCGGAGAACTGCTCCTGGTTCACGAAGTCGCGACGAACCTGATCCTGCAGGTCCTTCTTCCAGTCGAGCCGAACGGCACCCTCGATGTGGCCGCCGTCGTAGGCGGAGGTGTCCTCATCGACCTCGACGAAGACGATGCCGGGGGCGTTGAGGTTCTCTTCGGCCCAGTCAACGGAGACCAGGACATCGGAGCGGGCCATGTTGTTCCTTTCGGGGTGGTGACTTGCAGGGTCAGTTCGCCGGGGACCCAGCGGTGTTCGCGTCAGGCTCGGAGGCGGTAGCTTGCGTGACCACGGAGGGCCCGCGAACACCGCCCATCGGCCCTGCCCGGCGGAGTCGGGCGACCAGCGGATAGATCTGGCAACCCAGGCAGATCCCGAACGCCGCGTTCAAGAACGCCGCGAACAGGGCGAAGCCGGCGAACACCGCGCCGACGACGGTGGAGCCGACCAGGAAACCCAGCAGGCTGACGGCACTGAAGACCAGGCCGAGTAATTGGGCGAACCGTAGCGGGGCCACGGGTTCGGTTTCGACGGTCGGACCGAGGCGCGGCACGATGAACGCCGCGAAGATCCGGCCGTAGGGGTGCCGCCGCGGTCCGTAGGCCGCGCCGATCGCGAAGACCACCGCCTGCAGGCCGATGAGCACCGCGGCGACCGGCGTCGAAACGGCGGCGGCGAGCAGGACCAGGACCAGGACGCCGGTGGTGACCCAGGCGGCGAAGCGTGGCCCGCGGACACCTACGACGGGAATCCCGGTCTCATCGGCGGTGTTTCGGGAGATTGTGGACATTGTGCGTACTCCTGCGCTGAATAGTGCTGTTGGCGGGAAAAATGCCAGTTCGCCGCGGGATCAAGAGATCACTCGCACGACGGACGCAGGTCGGCATCAGGAAATCTGACGGAGCCGACCGCTCAGCCACACAGGCAGCAACAACCACCGAGGCGACACAGATCAACTGTGCGGCGTCGGGTGAGCATCAGCTCGTGGTTGGATTGCACGCAGAGCAGTTTACCTGGTTCCGACGGAGAATTGGACCCGGGGTTCGTCACAGTTGCTATCAACCCATGTCACGCCCGGTTTTTCCGTCGTCAGCCGCGATCCGCCGATGTTTATCCGACAGTCAGCGGTTCCAGCGCGGTCCGCAGGTCCGCCGATTTGGGGACGCCGGAGATGCGGAACCGTTCCCGCCCTTCGATATCGAAGACGAAGGTGGTCGGCAGCGAGAGCACGTTCAGTTCCTTGGCCAGCGCGGGTTCGGCATCGATATCGACCTCGATATCCAGCGGCGGGCGCGGCGATCCGGACAACTCCTCGGTCACTCCGGCGACCACGCGGCGCACCGCGGCGCACGGTCCGCACCAGTCGGCGGAGAAGTGCAGTACCGCCGGGCCAGAGTTGTCGGCGCCGACCGATGCGAGCAGATCGGTGCGCGCCGACTCGATCGGTGCCTCGGTGCCGTTCGCGCGCAGCGTGCCGTTGCGGCGCTGCAGCACGATGCCGACCGCCACCGCGGCGAGCAGCACCATCAGCAGGATTGTGATTTCAATCATGGTCGCCGCAATCTATCCAGGTCGATGGTCACGTTCTCGGCCTTGCCCTCGATGACGATCTGTCCGCCCTGCGCGGACACCTTCGTCGGCCGCAGCCCGAACGGCAGTTCGTTCGTATCGATGGTCCGGGTGAACTGCTCGAGCACCTTGGGGCGTTCGGTATCGGTGATGACCGCGGTCGTCGTGGCATCACCGGTACCACGGTAGATGCTGGTCGCGATGATCTTCACCTGATCGCCGTCGACGGTGAGGTCCGCGGTCACACTCACATTGTCACCGCCGAGCGGTGCACCCGGCTTGCTCGGTGTCTTGCCCGGCATGGTGCCGGTGAGCAGGAGCTGCCCCCCGGTGGTCATGCCGGATCCGCCCGATCCGCCCGTTCCGTCGGATTTGTCGCCGGGTGCCGAATGTACTTGCAGATCCGGAATTTTGAACAGCTTGCCGAGTTCGGTCGGCTCGAGCCGCATCTGCCCCTCGACCCGATCCACCGGCACTGCGCGCACGTTCCCGTCGGTGAGATCGCCCATGGAAAGGTGCGCTCCGGTCAGCGTCGCGCCCACCGAAATCTCGCCAGGAATATCGGGGCGCATGATGCGCGCGCGGATATCGACAGTCTGGTATCGGCCGTCGAGCGCCTGGGTGGCGAACGGGAAGCCGTAGATGACCACGTCGGGATCCGCGGTCAGGTCGGCGCCGACCCGCAGGGCCCGCGACACGCGATACTCGGAGTAGGCGGCGGCGCCGAAATCGATGACTACCGCCAGTACCGCGAGGCACAGCAGCCCGATGATCAGCTTGCGCATGCGGGCAACACTACTTGGCGGTGTGTTTCGGGTATCCAACGTCTCGCCCGAGGTGTCACACTAACCCCGGATGGCGAGGTCATCGGTGTTCACGCGCTAATCTTGCATCCGATTACCTGTGATTAGCGACGTGGCCCCGGCGGTGTGGCTGTTGTCCGGAGCTACTAGATGGGAGGAGGGCTTGTGGAGCTGCTCCTGCTGACCTCCGACCCCAACCCTGAGTCGGTACTGCCCGCACTGTCGCTGCTGGCGCACAATGTGCGCCCGGCGCCGACCGAGGTGGCGTCCCTGCTCGAGGCGGGGACCGCGGATGTCGCGTTGGTCGACGCGCGTACCGACCTGGCCGCGGCCCGCGGCCTGTGCCGACTGCTCGGCAGCACCGGTTCGTCGGTGCCGGTGGTCGCCGTGCTGACCGAGGGCGGACTGGTCGCCGTCAATGCCGACTGGGGCCTGGACGACATTCTGCTGCCCGGTACCGGACCGGCCGAACTGGACGCCCGACTGCGCCTGCTGGTCGGTCGCAACGGTGGAGTCGCGAGTCCGGAGAACACCGGCAAGATCACCCTCGGTGAGTTGGTGATCGACGAGGGCACCTATACCGCCCGGCTGCGCGGTCGCCCGCTGGATCTCACCTATAAGGAATTCGAACTCCTCAAATACCTCGCACAGCACGCGGGCCGGGTCTTCACCCGGGCGCAGCTCCTCCAGGAGGTCTGGGGTTACGACTTCTTCGGTGGCACCCGCACGGTCGACGTGCACGTACGACGCCTGCGCGCCAAACTCGGCAGCGAATACGAATCGTTGATCGGCACCGTCCGCAACGTGGGCTACAAGGCCGTCCGCCCCGCGCGCACCACCACCAAGGGCGAACACGTCGCCTTCCCCGACGACGAACCGGCCGAGGGCACCGACGACTCCCCACCCGTCACCGTCAACGGTTCCGTCCCGTAGTCGACCAAGATCAAGTGGACTCCATGGCGGCATCGCCCGAGAAGCCCCCGCCACCAGCTCCACCTGATCTTGATCGGATGGAATGGCGCGCGGGATTCGCGTGTTCGTCGCGGTGACGGGTTCGACTAGGGAGATGGTCATGGGTGAGGTGGAGCTGCGGTGGTGTGGGGGGCTCGGGGGCGAGGTGGCGGGGGCGGTGCGGGAATTGTTGGAGCGGGCGAGTGTCGCGGATGGTGTCGCGCCGGTTTCCGAACAGGCCGTACTTTCGCTGGTCGCGGCCGATTCCGCGGCCGAGCATCTGCTCGCGCTGCGTGACGGTGTCGTCGCCGGTTACGCGAATCTTGTTCCCGAACATGGCGAACACCCCGCAATGGCGGAGGTCGCCGTAGATCCCGCTGCTCGTGGCCATGGCATCGGTGCGGAATTGGTCTCGGCGGCGCTGGCGAAGGGCGGATCCGGTGCTCGGGTCTGGGCGCACGGAAATCGGCCCGCCGCCGCGGCCCTTGCGACCCGGCTCGGACTGCGCACCGTGCGCGAGTTGTGGCAGATGCGGCGGTCGCTGGCAACGCCGGAGCTACCGGCTTTGGCGGTCCCGGAAGATATCGCGCTGCGGACCTACGAAGGGTCCTCCGATGATGCCGAATTGTTGCGTGTCAATAACGCGGCCTTCGCCTGGCATCCGGAACAGGGCGGCTGGACCCAGCGCGATGTAACGGTCCGGCGCGCGGAGTCCTGGTTCGACCCGAAGGGGCTGTTCATCGCGGTGGATCCGGCCGATCCGGCCCGCATCCTCGGATTCCACTGGACAAAGGTGCATTACGACGAGAACCCGCCGGTCGGCGAGGTCTACGTGGTCGGTATCGATCCGGCCGCGCAAGGCCGAGGACTCGGCCGCCTGCTCACCCTCGCGGGCCTGCACTACCTGCGCGAACGTGGCCTGTCGGGGGTTCTGCTCTATACCGAGGCCGACAACACCGCGGCCGTGCGCACTTACACGCGACTCGGCTTCGCTCCGGCGCATATCGATGTCGCCTATTCGGCCGGTGACTGAATAACAGGGAGACCGCCGGAGTTACTCGAGTAACACTGGGGCAAATGTCACACATTTCGGTCGCAATCGCGCCGGGCTGTTCACCTGCCGTTCACCCAGCCTGGTCCAAATGTCAACCGAGCGACCTTACGTTACATAAGGGCGGCACCGTTGCCGCCTGGTGCGCAAGTTCCCCGCGAACGGCACCACGAAACCCGCCCGGGCCGGTGAGGGACCGGGCGTGTCGAACGCGATTCCCCGGAGGAATAAGTGAACTTCAAGCGCAGCAGCGCCCTGATCGGTGTGCTGGCCGCGGTTGCCATGCCCCTGGCCGCCTGTGGCAGTGACGACAACACTTCTGCCAGTGGCGATTCCACCGCCAAGGTCGATGTCGCCTGTGGCGGTAAGAAGGCCCTCAAGGCCAGCGGTTCCTCGGCCCAGAAGAACGCCATGGACCGCTTCGTCGCCGCCTACGAGGCCAACTGCAGCGGCTCCACGCTGAACTACACCTCCAGCGGTTCGGGCGCCGGCGTCAACGAATTCCTCGGCGGCCAGACCGATTTCGCCGGTTCCGACTCGCCGCTGAGCGCCTCGAAGGGTGAGCCGGCCAAGGCGCAGGAGCGCTGCGGCTCCCCGGCGTGGAACCTGCCGACCGTCTTCGGCCCGATCGCCATCACCTACAACATCGACGGTGTGAGCGATCTGGTGCTCGACGGCCCGACCGCGGCCAAGGTGTTCAACGGCACCGTCGCCAGCTGGGATGCGCCCGAGATCAAGGCGCTGAACCCGACCGCCAAGCTGCCCTCGGACAAGATCGCGGTGATCTTCCGCAGCGATGAGTCGGGCACCACCGACAACTTCCAGCTCTACCTGGACGCCGCTGCCGACGGCGCGTGGGGCAAGGGCGCGGGCAAGACCTTCAACGGCGGTGTCGGTGAGGGTGCCAAGGGCAACGAGGGCACCTCGGCCGCCATCAAGAGCACCAAGAACTCGATCACCTACAACGAGTGGTCCTTCGCCAAGGCGCAGAACCTGTCGATCGCGCAGGTCGTCACCTCGGCGTCCAAGGATCCGGTCAAGCTGAGCCCGGAGTCCGCGGCCAAGGCCGTCGACAGCGTGAAGATCAAGGGCGAGGGCAACGACCTGGTGCTCGACACCTCGTCGTTCTACAAGCCGACCGCGGCCGGTGCCTACCCGATCATCCTGCCGACCTACGAGATCGTCTGCTCGAAGTACGCCGACGCCGATACGGCCAAGGCGGTCAAGGCTTTCCTGACCTCGGCCGTCAACAACGGCCAGAAGGGTCTCGACACCGCGGGCTACGTCGCGATCCCGGACAAGTTCAAGACCAAGCTGACCACCGCGATCAACGCCATCAACTGATAGCCGCCACGCCATGACCGTGCACCCTGAGGTGTCCGCCGCGGACCAGTCGGACTCGACTGGTCCGCTGGCGGCTGGAGATACTGCCCCTATGTCGAGTGAACCGAGCACCGAACCGGCCTCACCGAAAGATCCTGCCGCACCATCGGCCAGGAAAGGCCACAACCAAGGGGCCGAGGTCGTCTTCCGGTCGCTTGCCACCGCAGCGGGTGCCACGGTCGTGGCGGCCATCGCACTGATCGCCCTGTTCCTACTGATCCGGGCCTGGCCCTCGATCATGGCGAACGAAGCGAACTTCTTCACCAGCAGCGAGTTCAACACCACCAATGCCGACCACCTGCGGTTCGGTATTCGGGACCTGCTCATGGTCACGGTGCTGAGCTCGATGCTGGCGCTGATCATCGCGGTGCCCATCGGTGTGGGCATCGCGCTATTCCTGACCCACTATTCGCCGAAGCCGATGGCGCGTCCGTTCGCGATGCTCGTCGATCTGCTGGCGGCGGTGCCGTCGATCGTATTCGGTCTGTGGGGCTTCCTGGTGCTCGCACCGAAGCTCGAACCCGTCGAGACATTCCTGAACGACAAGCTCGGCTGGTTCTTCCTTTTCGCCGACGGCAATGTGTCGATCTCCGGTGGTGGCACCGTCTTCACCGCGGGCGTGGTGCTCGCGGTGATGATCCTGCCGATCATCACCTCGGTCTCGCGCGAGGTCTTCAACCTGACGCCCGTCTCGCATATCGAGGCCGCGCAGGCACTCGGCGCGACCAAATGGGAAATGGTGCGGATGACCGTGCTGCCCTATGGCCGCAGCGGTGTGATCGCCGGATCCATGCTCGGCCTCGGCCGTGCGCTCGGTGAGACGATCGCGGTGTTGGTCATCCTGCGCACCTCGGCGCAGGCCGGACACTGGTCGCTGTTCGACGGCGGCTACACCTTCGCCTCCAAAATCGCCGCCGCCGCTTCGGAATTCAGTCAGCCACTGCCGACCGGTGCCTACATCGCCGCCGGCTTCGTGCTGTTCGCGCTGACCTTCATCGTCAATGCGCTGGCCCGGCTCGTATCCGGTGGAAGGGTGAACGGGTAATGACCACCACGACGACTCTCGACAAGCCGGTCAAGGCGCCCACCTTCCGGCATGTCAGCACGGCCCGCCGGGTCAAGAACAATATCGCCACCGCGGTGGTCTGGCTCTGCTTCGCGATCGCACTCGTGCCGCTGATCTGGGTGCTGTTCATGGTGGTGTCGAAGGGCATCGACTCGGTCGTCTCGCCGGACTGGTGGCAGAAATCGCAGAAAGGCATCCTGCCGGATCAGTCCGGTGGCGGTGTGTACCACGCGATTTACGGCACCATCGTGCAGACCGTCGTCGCCGCGATCATCGCGGTGCCGCTCGGCATCATGGCCGCCGTGTATCTGGTCGAATACGGCCGTGGCGTGCTGGCCAAGGTGACCACCTTCATGGTGGACATCCTCGCGGGTGTGCCGTCCATCGTCGCGGCCTTGTTCATCTTCGCGCTGTGGATCGCGACATTCGGTTTCCCGCAAAGCTCCTTCGCGGTATCGCTGGCGTTGGTGCTGCTGATGCTGCCGGTGGTGATCCGCAGCACGGAGGAAATGCTGAAGCTGGTACCCGACGAATTGCGCGAGGCCTCCTACGCACTCGGAATTCCCAAGTGGAAGACCATTGTTCGGATCGTCGTGCCGACCGCGGCGCCCGGCATGATCAGCGGCATCCTGCTGGCGCTGGCCCGCGTCATGGGTGAGACCGCGCCGGTGCTGGTGCTGGTCGGCTACAGCAAGTCGATCAACACCAATCTCTTCGACGGCAATATGGCCTCGCTGCCGCTGTTGATCTACCAAGAGCTGGCGAATCCGGAGCCTGCGGGCCGGGCGCGGGTGTGGGGTGCGGCGCTGACGCTGATCCTGCTGATCGCCCTGCTGTACGCGGCGGCCGCGGTCGTCAACAAGCTGCTCACGCGGAACCGATAGAAGCGAACGGATATTCAGATGGCCAAGCGGATCGACGTCAAAGACCTGAACATCTACTACGGCAAGTTCCATGCCGTCGCCGATGTGGACCTGACCGTGCTGCCGCGTAGCGTGACCGCATTCATCGGACCGTCGGGTTGCGGTAAGTCCACCGTGCTGCGTTCGCTCAACCGGATGCACGAGGTGACCCCGAATGCGCGCGTCGAGGGCGCGGTGCTGCTGGACGGCGAGGACATCTACGGCTCCACCGTCGACCCGGTCGGCGTGCGCCGCACCATCGGCATGGTGTTCCAGCGCCCGAACCCGTTCCCCACCATGTCGATTCGCGACAATGTGGTGGCCGGGCTGAAGCTGCAGGGAGTGCGCAACAGGAAGGAGCTCGACGAGGTCGCCGAGCGTTCGTTGCGCGGCGCCAACCTGTGGAACGAGGTCAAGGACCGGCTGGACAAGCCGGGCGGCGGCCTCTCCGGTGGTCAGCAGCAGCGTCTGTGCATTGCGCGCGCCATCGCGGTGTCGCCCGATGTGCTGCTGATGGACGAGCCGTGTTCGGCGCTGGACCCGATCTCCACCTTGGCGATCGAGGATCTGATCACCGAGCTGAAGAAGGAATTCACCATCGTCATCGTCACGCACAATATGCAGCAGGCCGCGCGTGTGAGTGACCAGACCGGCTTCTTCAACCTGGAGGCGCAGGGCAAGCCGGGCAAACTGATCGAGATCGACGATACCGAGAAGATCTTCTCCAACCCGGGGCAGAAAGCTACAGAGGATTACATCTCCGGCCGCTTCGGATAGCTCTCCCCCCGCCTCCCCCGGATCTTCAGGCGCCAGACTCAGGTGCCTGAGGTCGTGTTGGCGGCTGGCAGTACGAGCGGATCCGGTCAGCCCGTACCCGGCGAGTTACCCATGTGCTCGCGAAAGCAGTCGAGTCGGTAGAAACATGAAGGCCCACATTGCATGTGGGCCTTTACTGTTGTCCGGCAAGCGGTTTCGCCGGAATTACACCGAGGCGTCGGGATCCGGCGGCAGCTCACCGGTGACCAGGAAGATCACGCGGCGGCCGATCTCCACGGCATGGTCGGCGAAGCGCTCGTAGTAGCGGCCGAGCAGCGTGACATCGACGGCCGCGGCGACGCCGTACTTCCAGTCACGATCCATCAGCAACGTGAACAGGTGACGGTGCAGATCATCCATCGCCTCGTCGTCCTCGTTGAGCTGCGCGGCGCGCTCCGGATCGCGGGTCTCGAGTACCTCTTTGGCACTCCCGCCCATATTCACCGCGATACGGCCCATTTCCGCGAAGTAGCCGTTCACGGCTTCGGGCACGGCGTGGTTGGGGTGGCGGCGCCGGGTCACCTTGGCGACGTGCAGTGCCAGCGCGCCCATCCGGTTGACGTCCTGGACGATCTGGATCGCGCTCACCACCTGCCGCAGATCACCTGCCACCGGCGCCTGCAGCGCAAGCAGGGCAAACGACTTCTCCTCGGCGTCGGTGATCATTTCGGCGATCCGGTCGCCCTCGGTGATCACCGACTCGGCCAGAGTGAGATCGGCCTGGAGCAGAGACTGGGTGGCCCGCTCCATTGCCGAACCAGCCAGACCGGCCATCTCGCCCAGCAGGTGGGCAAGATCGGCCATTTGCTCGTTGTAGATGACACGCATGAAAACAGACACTAGCGCCAGGTGCTGACCGAGTCACCAACTCTGGGTTAATGGGTGGTGCCGAACGATTGCGACGGTGTTGCCCCAGCTCGCGGCCGTACCTACTTGCAGGTCTCGTCGGCGGCGTTGACGTGCTCCAGATCCGAGGGCAGTGTGACCGGTTCCGCGCTCGCCATGGTGACCGAGACATTCGAGATCGGATCGCCGACCGGTGTAGGAGTGCGAATGGTCGGGTTATCGGCACCGATCACGACCTCGACGATGCCACCGAGACTGTTCGACTGCTCCATCGTCGCTCCCGGTATGGAACTGGCCACCGTGGCCGCCTCGGCCTCGTGGCCGGACCCGAAGCGCACCTTGGTGGCGACCTCGGAATTCCCGCCGGAGTAATTGCCGGTGTTGTAGATCTGGAAGCCCTGGTTGCCCAGCTTGGTCGCCGCCTTATTGGCCGCGCCTGCCGTCTCCGAGCCATTGGAGACCAGCAGCGATACCGTGCTCGGATCGACCGCGGTCAGCTTCGGCGGCGTCGGCTGAGCCGACGGGATCGAACCAGGGGCCGGGGTCGACTTCTTCTCACCGGGCAATGGCTGGTCATCGATGACGGCGCGGAAGATCGCCTTGATATCCGACTCGCGCGGGATCTCGTTGCCGTAAGAGGTGGTGCCCGCGGTCGGGATGGTCAGGAAGGTGACCGCGCCCGCGTCGACCTTCTGCAGGGACCGGCCGAGCGTCAGCAGGTCGGTCGGCTGCACCTTGTCGACGAAGGTGTGGCTGGTGAACGCGGAGATAAAGCCGTTCAACTTGCCGGGATCGAAGAGCACCCGGCTTGACAGTGCGCCGCGCAGCAGCGAGGCCAGGAAGCGCTGCTGCCGGTTGATCCGGTCGTAGTCGCTGCGTTCCTCGCCGTAGACGTGTCTGGCGCGCACATAGTTGAGTGCGGTCTCGCCGTTGATGCGCTGGCGTCCCGGATTCTCCAGCACGGTGCCGAGGATGCCGTCGATGATCGGCTTGGGGGTGCAGACATCGACGCCGCCGACCTGATCGACCATCGCCTCGAATCCGGCGAAGTCGATGCCGATGAAGTGTCCGATGCTCAAACCCGTCATCTTGCGGATCACGTTGACCAGACACTTCGGTCCGGCGAGCGCGTACACGGCATTCAGCTTGTCGCCCATGGCCGAGGGGAAGACCTCATTGGTGTACTCGGCCTTGTCGTTGTCCCAGCCGTTGCACTGCGGCCGGGTGACATCGAGGTCGCGAGGGAACGAGACCACCACGACGCGCGAGCGGTTCTTGGGGATGTTCACCAGCATGACGGTGTCCGCGCGCGAGCCCTCGGCATCGTCCAGCGTGCCCGCACCCACTTGCCCGTTCACGCCCGCACGGGTGTCGGTGCCGACGAGCAGGTAGTTCTCGTCACCGAGCTGTGCGCCGGAGTCGACGACATCTTCCGGATGGTCGTCGAGCGCGGAAACCTGGGTGAAGCCGTTGGCGGTCGAGCGCAGATAGCTCCAGCCGCCGCCGGTGACCAGCAGTGCGACCACCGCACAGACGATCAGGGTGGCCCGGCCGGCGAGCTGCAGCCGCTTATTGCGACGCTGCCGACTCGCGGCGAGCCGCGACAGGCCGACGCGGGTGGATGCGGCCGCGGTTTTCGGTTCATCCGGATCGGTGGTCGGCCAGCCGATGGCGCGCTTCTTGGTGCGCGGGGTGTCCTCGACCGGGGGGATTACGTCGGTGACGACCTCGGGCGGCTCTTTCCCGCCGGACGCGGTCGAGGCACGGCGTTTCGCGGGGCGCGCGGCTGTCGGGGTGCCCGCGATGTCGTCGACGACCGGAGAGGCCCCGGAACGACGGGCCGAGTCGGCCTTGGCGGCGGGGGTGGCCGAGGTTCGGGGTGCGTCTGCCTTGCGGCCGGCCGGGGTGCTCGATGTGCGAGGTGCGTCGGCTTTGCGGCCGGCTGGCATGGCCGAGGTGCGGGGCGGCGCGTCGGCTTTGCGGCCGGCGGGGGTGGCCGAGGTGCGGGGTGCGTCGGCTTTGCGGCCGGCTGGCATGGCCGAGGTGCGGGGCGGCGCGTCCGCTTGGCGTGCGGATGGAGCGTTCGATTTGCGCGGCGGAACATCGGCTTGTCGCGTGGTCGATTCCGGCGGCTTCGGGGCAGCCCGGTTCGCCTGCGTCGGCGGCGCGTCCGGCGTCGTGGACCGGCGTCTGCGCCCGCTGCGTTCGTTATCGACCCGCTGGACCAGATCCTGAACGGTCAGCGGGGCAGAGCTGGAGTCGGGATCGTTATGTCGGGCGCGGCGGGACGACCTCGCACCGTCCCGTTCGGTGTAATCCGCCGTGGGATAGCGCTCCCACGGGGCGCGACCTCCGGGCCGTGGCGACTGCCCGTGCCGATCGTCACCCACCTACGAACCTCGCTTTTCGTCTCCGCTGCCGTTTCGGCCGCTTTCGACCGGCATGACCGATTCCGCCAATGATAACGATTCCGCCACGGCGAGCCAGCCCAGTGCGAATTCGACTGGCCGAGGTTGTCTCTTGCATCGGAATATGTGCTGTTCGGAAGCTTCTTGACGATTGGGTAACGGTGCGGTCGCGGGACCGGCTCAGCCGCCGCTGTGCATCAGATCCGCGCCGGTGGGAACGGCCGGATCGTCGGGATCGTCGAGCCAGCCGTGCGGCAGCGCCACCTTGCCCGGCGAACCCTGACGGCCGCGCGGTCCCTCGGCGTCACGGGGGAATGGCGCGGTCGGGTCGAGTTGCCCGATGAGGTCCTGCAATTGTGTGAGGCTCGACACTGTGGCGAAGGAGCGGCGCAGGTCCGCGCCGACCGGGAAGCCCATCAGATACCAGGCCATATGCTTGCGCAGATCACGCATGGCCTTGTCCTCACCGAGATGTTCGGCGAGCAGGGCGCCGTGCCGGTAGAGCACCTCGCCGACGCGGCCGAGATTCGGCGCCTCGGGCAGCGCCTCGCCGCGCAGTGCCGCCTGCAATTCGGCGAACAGCCACGGGCGGCCGAGGCAGCCTCGGCCGACAACGACTCCGTCGCAACCGGTTTCGTCCATCATGCGCACCGCGTCGGCGGCGGCGAAGATATCGCCGTTGCCGAGCACCGGAATCGTCGTGACGGCCTCCTTGAGCCGGGCGATCGCCGTCCAGTCGGCCTGGCCCGAATACCGCTGCGCGGCGGTGCGGGCGTGCAGTGCGACGGCCTTGGCGCCCGCGGCCTCGGCAATGCGCCCCGCGTCCAAGTAGGTGAGATGGTCGTCGTCGATGCCGATGCGGAACTTCACCGTCACCGGAACACCGGCCGGTTCGGCGCCGGACACCATCGCTTCGACGATCTTGCTGAACAGCGCGCGCTTATACGGCAGCGCCGCACCGCCACCCAGCCGCGTCACCTTCGGCACCGGGCAGCCCAGGTTGAGATCGATGTGATCAGCCCAGCCCTCGCCGACGATTATCCGCACGGCCTCGCCGAGTGTGGCCGGATCCACGCCGTAGAGCTGCATCGAGCGCGGATGCTCGTCCTCGTCGAAGGACATCATGTGCAGCGTCTTCTCATTGCGCTCGACCACTGCCCGCGCGGTGATCATCTCGCACACGTAGATAGACGTCGAGCTGCCGAACTCCCGGCACAACTTCCGAAACGCCAGGTTGGTGATGCCCGCCATCGGCGCGAGCACCACCGCCGGATCGACCGGATACGGCCCGATCCGCAGCATGCTCTTGGCCTCAGCGGTAATAGTCACGCCCACCAGTGTCTCATCCGGACGATCCCGGTCCGCTGCCACCGTTGTCCGATGTGCACTGGCGCACGCCCGGTCGATCGGGCCCTGGTGGGCGGCCGGGCGAGACGCCGGGCTGCGGTCGACGGAGTCCCGGCGGATTGCCCCGCACGCGGACCAGGCGTTGCCGGGTCCACGTGGGCGAGGCGGTCACCACCCCGGTCGCTGCCAGCGCGGCGAGCGCGGCGGCGAGCAGCACCTGGCCGGCCTGGACGTCGCGCACAGCGACGAGGGGGACCGCCCGACATCCATGTCCAGGTAGGCCGAGGCGCGGAAGGCGAGTACCGCGGTAGCCGTGCGGGGCGTCGACCGCGAAGTGGCGGCGGCGGGCTCGAATTCGCGTCCCGCGATGCCCTGTTCACCGCGATTGTCGGCGCGAATTCGGAGCCACGCCAAAGGGCTTCGGCTACTCGCCGCGCAGTCTGCGGTGGTAGATCTCGCGCACGGCGGGGTCGGGTCGGGTGAAAGCGGTAGTTGCTCCGGTTAATTCGGCGACCCAGAGCTGTGCGCGGTAGGGCAGCAGTTGTGCTGATCTGATGATGGCCGCGAGTCGGCGCGGCACGGTCACCAGTGGTTTGTCCTGCTGTACCGATTTCACGATCGCCTTCGCGACATCCTCCGGATCCACCGTGGTCAGCGGGGTGATCCAGTTCGGCATACTGGCACCGGCGGACAGTTCGGTGCGCACGATGCCCGGTAGCACCGCACCGACGTGCACGCCGTGCTCCTTCATCTCCAGGTGCAGCGCCGAGGTGAACCCGACCACAGCGTGTTTGGTCGCGCAGTAGGTGGCCAGCCCCGGAAAGCCCTGTGTCCCAGCCAAAGACGCGATATTGATCAGGTGTCCGCTGCCGCGGTCCTTGAACCGTTCGATCGCGAGCCGGGAACCGTGGATCACCCCGTTGAGGTTGATACCGATGATTCGATCGGTCATCGCCTCGTCCTCATCGGCAAATAGACCGGTCGGCATGATGCCCGCATTGTTGACGAGCACATCCAACGGCCCCAACTCGTCGTCCACGGTGTCGAGGAAGGCCGCGAACGAGGCGCGATCGGTGACATTCAGCGGCAGACCGACGACCTTGGCGTCCGGGTCCGCACCCAACTCCGCCGCCGTCTTGGCCACCAGTTCGACATCGATATCGCCGATCGCGACCGCGGCACCCGCCGCCAGAAACGCCTCGGCGCTCGCGCGCCCGATGCCGCGCGCCCCGCCGGTGATCGCGACAACCTTGCCGGTGAGCGCCCCATCGCTCTTCGATGTGCTCGACATATCCTCGGCCTCCTACGGTCCGGTGAGCTGTGGCCGGTCAGCGCGGCGCGCCGTCGGCGGCAGTACCACCAGTGTCGAGGTTCGCGGCCGGATCGTCGGCGGATTCGGCATCGGGCCCGCGATGTTCCGCGTCGGGTCGGTGCCCCGGCACCGAGGGCACTTCGGCCTTCTCAGACGCTCTCAGTAGCCTGCTACCCGCGGGTAACGCCCGTGACCACCAGACTTACCGGGAGAGGGCGAATGACGGAACGGATCGAGGGCACCGCGGCAGGCGGGGACGACTCCGGCGTGGAGCTGGGCAAGGCCGCCGACGCGCAGGCGTCCGATACGAAGGCCGACAAGTCCGCACAGCAGTCGGGAACCGTGTCGATTCGCATCTCCACCGTCGTTCTCGGCACGGTAATCGGCGCGTTGGTAATCGCGGTCGCCGTGCTGAGCGGCTTTCTGTTCTCGGCCCGCAGCGATCTCGCCGATCGAAACGATCGGGCGGCCGCGGATAAGAAGGCCGAACAGGTGGCCACCGAATACGCGGTCGGCGCCGCCACCGTCAATTACCAGGACATCCCGTCATGGGTGGCCGAGCTGAAAGCGAATACCGTTCCGCAGCTGGCGAATAAGTTCGATGCGACGGCGCCCAAGCTCGAACAGATTCTGGTTCCGTTGAAGTGGACCTCCACCGCCGCGCCGATTACCGCGAAGGTGATGTCGGAGCAAGGCAGTGTCTACAAAGTCGATGTGTTCGTAAATGTGAGTTCGACGAATGCGCAGAGCCCGGAAGGGGCGCAGACAACGGTGACCTACAACATCACGCTGGATAAGAACTCGGATTGGAAGATCACCGATGTGGGCGGTGTCGACGGTGCACTGCCGATGAAGTAGCGCCGCAACGAGTTTCGATGTTGAACCTATAAGTTCGTCACCGAGATCGGTGTTGCCGAACATAAACGCGCCGCCGCCGGAGGAATCCGGCGGCGGCGCGTTTATGTTCGCGGCGGTCGAGATCAGCCGGCGATGCCGGCGAGTTCGCGCTTCTTGGCTTCGCGGGCGAGCATGCGGTCGCGCTGCTCTTCGAACTTGACGACGTCTTGGCCC
>NZ_JBFAWD010000020.1:0-83439 GCF_040680135.1 Nocardia sp. NPDC052112
CCGGGCGGGCGGGTCTCCGCGCCTGCGGCGCATGCGCTTCGACGGCTCGGACGCGAGACGGGCCGCGAACGGTCGCTCGTAAGACTCGCTCCGTGGTGGTCGTTGATGCAGGGTTGTTCGGCACCGATGTACACGCGCCGGGCGGGCGGGTCTCCGCGCCTGCGGCGCATGCGCTTCGACGGCTCGGACGCGAGACGGGCCGCGAACGCTCGCTTATAAGGCTCGCTCCGTGCTGGTTGGTTGAGGGCGAGTCGTTCTGCACCTGATGTGCGCACTGACATTCGGTGTGTGCGTCGCGTTCGCTTCGACGAGACCGCCCGCGAGCGGGTTGCTCGTGAGATTCGCTCCGTGGTGGCTGCTCGAGTGGAAGGCCCGGCTCCCCTGGTACGCACCTGGAGGTGTCCCGCGGTGGAGGGTGCTGCTGGGGCGGCGTTGTGGCGCGAATAGAGTTTGGGGCGTGTCACTGTCCCGTACGGAAACCGCGCCGCATGCCCCTGCACTGACCGGGGCGCGTCCCGGTGCCGACGGTGACGCGGGATTTCCGTTCTCGGCGGTGGTCGGGCAGGAACGGTTGCAGCTTGCGTTGATCCTGTGCGCGGTACATCCCGGGATCGGTGGGGTATTGGTGCGCGGGGAGAAGGGGACCGCGAAATCCACTGTGGTGCGGGCGCTCGCGCAATTGCTGCCGCCTGTTGTCGACGAGACGGGTGCGCGGCCCGCTCGGCTGGTGGAGCTGCCGGTGGGCGCCACTGAAGACCGGGTGGTCGGTTCTCTGGACCTGGCGCGGGTGCTGCGCGATGGCGAGCAGGCATTCCGGCCCGGACTGCTGGCGGCCGCGCATCACGGCGTGCTCTATGTCGATGAGGTGAATCTGCTGCACGACCACCTGGTGGACGTGCTGCTCGACGCCGCCGCGATGGGGCGGGTACATATCGAGCGTGATGGGGTATCGCATTCGCATCCGGCACGTTTCGTGCTGGTCGGCACCATGAATCCGGAGGAGGGTGAGCTCCGCCCGCAGCTGCTGGACCGGTTCGGGCTCACCGTCGACGTGGCGGCCTCCCGGGATGTGGACGTGCGGATGGCGGTGGTGCGGCGGCGGCTGGACTACGAGGCGGATCCGGCCGGATTCGCCGCGCGCTATGCCGCCGCCGACCGGGCGGTGGCCGAGCGGATTCTCACCGCCCGCGAGCGCGTCGCATCCATCGCGCTCGATGATGTGGAGCTGCGGCGGATCGCGGCGCTGTGCGCGTCATTCGATGTGGACGGGATGCGGGCCGATCTGGTGCTGGCCAGGACCGCTACCGCACATGCGGCCTGGCGTGGGGCCGATGCCGTGGCCGAGGCGGATGTGCGGGTTGCGGCCGAGTTGGCATTGCCGCATCGGCGGCGGCGGGATCCGTTCGATGAGCCGGGGATCAGCGAAGAGCAGTTGGATGAGGCGATGCGCGCGGCGGGGGAAGAGGCGGAAAAGTCGGGTCGACAGCGCGGGGCTGCGGATCTCGCGGGAGATGAGCTCGACGACGGCCGTTCGAACGACATCGGTTCGAGTGGCGGCCTCGACGATGCCGATGGCGCGGGTTCGGATAGCGCGTTGAACAATGCGAGCGATCCGGATGCTGGTCTCGGCAGCGGTGGCCTGGATGGTCAAGGTCCAGATGATGATCCGGATGGCGGTCCGAGCAACGGCGGTCCGGGTGCTCCCGGTCCGGACGGTCCGCATTCGCCGGGCGGTGGGCAATCGCCGTCCGCACCTGAGGGGCGCATCGGTGCTCCCGCGACATCCGTTGTGACACCGCCGCGTTGGGAGGTGCCCGGCGTCGGTGCGGGCGCGGCGGGGCGGCGTTCGCGCGCGCAGACCAGGCAGGGGCGCGCGGTGCGGTCGAGTACCGATACCTCCGGCGGCCTGCATCTGCTCGGCACCGTATTCGCCGCCGCACCGCACCAGCACGCCCGCGGGCGAGCCGAAGGGCCGTTGAAACTCGTCGCCGATGATCTGCGCGGCGCGTATCGCGAAGGGCGCGAAGGCAATCTGGTGGTCTTCGTGGTCGACGCGTCCGGTTCCATGGCGGCGCGCGACCGGCTCGCGGCGGTTACCGGCGCAGTCGTCGCTTTGCTGCGCGACGCCTACCAGCGGCGGGACAAGGTCGCGGTGATCACCGTGCGTGGCAAGGAAGCCGAACTCGTCCTGCCGCCGACCTCCTCGGTGGATATCGCGGTGCGGCGGCTGTCCGGCATCCGCACCGGCGGTAAAACCCCGCTCGCCGCAGGACTTTTGAAGGCACGCGAGGTCGTGCACCGTGAACGCGTCCGCGATCCGCGCCGCCGCCCGCTGTTGGTTCTGCTCACCGACGGCCGCGCCACCGGTGGTGTCGATCCGGTGCCGCGCGCCCGTACCGCCGCGAATCTGCTTGCCGCCGAGGCGATCACCTCGGTCGTCGTGGACTGCGAGCGCGGCATGGTCCGTCTCGGTCTCGCCGCCGAGCTGGCGCGCGCCCTCCGCGCGGGCTATCTCCGACTCGCCGAACTGACCGGCGATTCGGTCGCCGATATTGTCCGCGCCGGATCCGGCCGCCCCGGCGTGACCCGGGCTGCCTGAGCTACCAAGGAGTTTCGATGCCCAAGGGTGTGCCGGAGACGGTTCCGGATGATGGGTTGACCACGCGACAACGACGGAATCTGCCGGTACTCGCTGTGCACACCGGGCCGGGCAAGGGGAAGTCGACGGCCGCATTCGGGATGGCGTTGCGGGCGTGGAATCAGGGATTCGATATCGCGGTATTCCAGTTCGTCAAGAGCGCCAAGTGGAAGGTGGGGGAGGAGGCGGCATTTCGTACCCTGGGCCGCCTGCACGACGAGACCGGTGTCGGTGGACCGGTCGAATGGCACAAGATGGGCGAGGGCTGGTCCTGGACCCGCAAACAGGGCACCGACGAAGACCATGCCGCCGCCGCGCTGGCCGGTTGGCGCGAGATCGCGCGCCGGCTCCAGTCCGAACAGCACCGCTTCTACGTCCTGGACGAGTTCACCTACCCCCTCAAATGGGGCTGGGTCGATGTCGACGAGGTGGTCGAAACCCTCCGCAACCGCCCCGGCAATCAGCATGTGGTCATCACCGGCCGCGATGCCCCCGGAGCCCTCGTGGATGCCGCCGACCTCGTCACCGAAATGACCAAGGTCAAACACCCCATGGACGCAGGCCGCAAGGGCCAGCGAGGCATTGAATGGTGAGTGGGGTTCCGGCGGTGGTGATCGCCGCTCCAGCTTCCGGGAGCGGCAAGACGACGCTGGCGACCGGTTTGATCGGGGCGCTGCGGCGGGCCGGGCATCGGGTGGCACCGTTCAAGGTGGGGCCGGACTATATCGATCCGGGGTATCACGGCCTGGCGGCGGGGCGGCCCGGTCGCAATCTCGATCCGGTGCTGGTCGGCGCGGAACAGGTCGTTCCGCTGTATCGCCACGGTGCCGATGGATGTGATCTGGCGGTGGTCGAGGGCGTCATGGGCCTGTTCGACGGCCGCATCGACGAGCACCACACCGCACCGATCGCCGAGGGATCCACCGCGCAGGTCGCCGGATTACTCGGTGCTCCAGTGATTTTGGTCGTCGACGCGCGCGGACACAGCCAGAGCCTGGCCGCCGTCCTGCACGGCTTCGCCACCTTCGATACCGCGATCCGTTTGGGCGGCGTCATCCTCAACCGCGTCGGCAGCGAACGCCACGATCAGGTGCTGCGTGCCGCCTGCGATCGAGTCGGCCTCCCGGTACTCGGATCACTACCGCGCATGGCCGAACTCGAGGTCCCGTCCCGCCACCTAGGCCTCATCCCCGCCGTGGAACACGGCCACGCCGCCACCGCCGCCGTCGAGGCAATGACCGATCTGGTCGCCACCCACGTCGACCTCTCCGCCATTGCCCGCCTCGCCCGCTCGAACGGCACCGCTCCAGCCTGGGATCCGGCAACCGCGGTGCGCGACGGTACGGCTCCTGCGGGCGTCGGCGATGGAGGTCCGGTGATCGCGATGGCGGGCGGGCCCGCGTTCACGTTCGGGTATGCCGAGCATCGGGAGCTGTTGGCGGCGGCCGGGGCGCGGGTGGTGGTTTTCGACCCGATGCGGGATGAACTTCCCACGGGGACAGCCGGTTTGGTGTTGCCAGGTGGGTTTCCGGAGGAGCACGCGGCGGCGCTGGCGGCCAATGAACGGCTGCTGGCGCAGGTCGCCGAGCAGGCCAGGGCGGGCCTGCCCGTGCACGCCGAATGTGCTGGACTGCTGTACCTCAGCCGCTCGCTCGATGGGCATCCGATGGCGGGTGTAGTCGATGCGACGGCCGAATTCGGTCCGCGCCTGACCCTCGGCTATCGAGATGCCGTGGCACTGGCCGACTCCGCCCTGTGGCGCGCGGGAGAACGGGTGCGTGGCCACGAATTCCATCGCACCCGCCTTGTCGCCGGTGGCGCCGCCACCCCCGCCTGGGGCTGGCACCTCGCAGGCGAGCGCATCCGCGAGGGCGCTCTCATCCACCGCGTCCACGCCTCCTATCTGCACACCCACCCTGCTGGAAATCCCAGCGCCACAACCGGTTTCGTTGCAGCAGCCGCCGACTACGCCCGCTCCCGTGCCACCATCTGAGTCTTCGACAAGCACACCGGTATCGCCGCAGGGCTGCGTCGTCGGCCTCGGGCTTCGGCCGGGCACATCGAGCGAACGGATTCTGGCCGCGCTGCGAGAAGTGCTGGGCGACCGGCCTATTGCCTACCTCGCGACCATCGATCGGCGCGCCGAGGAACTCGGCGTTCGTGGTGCCGCCGCTCGTTTGGGCGTCTCGGTCCGCAGCTTTACAGCGGCCGAGCTCGCACAGGTCGACGTACCGAATCCCTCGGCACGCATCGCGGCCGCGCTCGGCACCGCCAGTGTCGCCGAGGCGGCCGCGCTACTGGCCGTCGACGGTCCGCTCGTCATTCCCAAGCGGACCGTCGACGGGATAGTGATCGCGGCCGCGCTCGCCCCGAAATTACCACTGGCGTAACAAGAGTCAGGACCGGGAGACCGAGCCGAGCTCGATCGGCAGGGACAACGGCCCGACGGTGATCAACGACGGTGAGTAGGGAATATCGTCCGGATCGATGGCCAGCCGCAGATCCGGTAGTCGCCGGTAGAGCGAGGCGAGTCCTAGTCGGCTCTCCAGTCGGGCGAGCGGGGCGCCGATGCAGTAGCGCGGTCCATGACCGAAGCCGAGATGTCCGGTCTGTTTGCGGGTGAGGTCGAATTGGTTCGCGGTCTCGCCGTACTTCTCCGGATCGACACCGGTCGCCTGATAGACCACACCGACCGCATTCCCCTTGGGAATGGTGACACCGGCGATCGTCACATCGGTCAGTGTGAACCGGTAGCTGGTCATCATGACCGAGTGCCGGTACCGCAACGTCTCCTCGACGACATCCGCCCAACGGTGTTCGGCCTTGGCCACCGCGAGCTGATCAGGATTGCGATGCAGTGCGATCACGGCGTGACCGAGCAGGTGCACCGTGGTTTCGTGACCGGCAATCAGCATCACCCAGAGCACGCCGACCAATTCGTCGGTGGTGAGCCGATCGCCCGCATCGCGAGCCTGCACCAGATCCGAGGTCAGGTCGTCGCCGGGTTCCTGCTGCTTTTGCTGCACCAGTCCGTGCAGGAAGGCCACGAGTTCGTTCCTGGTCGCGAAGGCCACCTCGGGCGGGGTGGTGTGCGCCAGTAGGGTGGAGGTCCATTTCCGCAGTCGTGGCCGGTCCGCTTCGGCGACGCCGAACAATTCGGCGATGACCGCCATCGGTAGCGCGTCGGTGAAGTTGGGCACCAGGTCCACTCCGTCACCCGCCGCGATCACCTCGTCCAGTAGTCCATCGATGATCTCCTGGATGCGCGGTTCCATCGCCTGCACTCGCCGCGGCGTGAACCCCTTGCTGACCAGACCACGCAACCGACGGTGGTCCTCACCATCCTTCGTCGCCAGGTGGTCGCCCTGCACGATGGCCCGCAGCGGCCAGTCTTCCGGGATCGATCCGTCGTACAGCGCGGGCCAATGCTTCGGGTCTCTGGCGAAGGTCTTGTTGTCACCGGCCAGAATCTCCGCAACGGCGGTGTGCGTCAAGGCCAAATAGGCGGGCACACCACCTGGGAATTCCACTTCGACCACGGGCGCGGTCTGCTGTAGCCGGATGCAGGTGTCGAGCGGGCTTTCGTCGGCGGCGGGGAATGCGGGAAGATCTGTCATGATGACCCCTCGGGCGGTGCCGACCCGTTGGCACGGGTATGGACGACCGGTCGCGAATACGACCAGACCAGGCTTGTGCCGAATCATCTTGTTCGGCACGATGTTTCGCTGGTGGAGCGGCATGGTGCCAGGCGTCCTCGGCGCCCGCCATCAGGGTGGTTCTCAGCCGCGGGAAGCCCAGCGATTCGGTGTCGATCGCGCCGAGGGGCCGCGTCGGGGTGGTTTAGTGGGTTGATGGATATCCGAGGTATCGACAATGTGCTGGTTCCGGTCGGTGATCTGGATGCCGCGGTGTCGTTCTACGGTGGCGTATTGGGATTGCCGGTGAAATTCACGCTGCCGGAGCAGGGGATCGCGGTATTCGATGTCGGGGGTGAGGTGGCCGGTGCGATGGCTCGGGTGGATCCGCGGGCGGGGGCGGCCGGGTTGTCCGGCATGCGGCTGTGGTTGGAGGTGCCGGATGCGTTGGCCGCCGCTGCGGAACTCGAAGGACATGGCGTGCCGGTGGTCAGTGCGCCGTTCGAGGTCGGAACCGGTTGGAGCGTAGAGGTTTGCGATCCATGGGGAAATGTGATCGGGCTGACCGACTATCTGAAGCGTCCCGACTTGGCTCGACCGACGAGCTGAAACCGTGGTGTGACTCGGCCGTACGGTTGCGGGCTCGGGGTGGGCACGCACGAGCGCGCACCCACCCGAAATCCCTACGGTGCGACCGAACCCCAGTCGGCGAACCCGGTCGGATCGTGCCGCCCGAGACTCCCGTGTTCGAACAGGCCCCACCCCTCCGATTCCCCGCAGCGCGCGTGCGCGACATGGTCGATGACGCCGAACGGGATGCGGCTCGCGATGGCCGGATCGGTCAGGTCGTAACTGCTGCTCGAGGACCAGTCGCGTCCCATCCAGCGACCGTGCAGCCAGTCCGGATCCCCGCCGTACCCGCAGCCGACGTGCAGGGGGATATTGGTGACGGTGCGGACCTCGACCTCGAGCGGCTTACCGTCCGGGGTGGTCAGCTCCAGTCTGGCTCCGATGGGATACCTTGTGCCGGAACGGTATTCGATGTGGTAGCGCGGCCAGCCCAGCTGTTCGGTGCGCCCGTCCGGGAAGATGCGGACGGCATCGTTGAGGGTGCGCTTGCCGTCGGGCTCCTCCTGCAGGATCAGCACGATGGCGAAATCGTCGAAACGCAGCGGTACGTACATCCACCAGAATCCGCCGGACGGTTCTGCGGCGGCCCGGCCCGGCGGCTCGGGTTCGCCGACCGGGCGGATGCCCCAGGAGCGGTCCCGGGTGCCCATCCAGACGTCCGGATCGACGGTGATGTCCGTGCCATCGACGTGCAGCGTCCCCTCCCACGAGCCGACCTGTGCGAACCGGGTTGCCTGGATGATCGGGCGGTTGCCGTTGAGGATCAGATGTGGTTGTTCCTCGACGGCCGGGAACGATCCGTGCCAGGTGAGGTCGAAGCCGAGGTCATCGTGCTCACAGACCACCCGGATCCGCCGCAGCGGTTCCTGCACCTCGATGCGGTAGCCGCCGACGCGCAGGTCGACACCGCGATCGCCGAGCGCGTCGGAGAAGCGGACCGTGCGCTGCACGTCACCGCGGCGGACGCAGGCGTACGCGTCGATCACCCCGAGGTTCGGATACACCCCGCCGCCGGTGACGAAGAAGGTGCCGCCGTCGCGGTCGTGGCCGTTGAAATAGCTTCTGTCGTAGAAGTTCCGGTCGCTGCTGGCGACCCGGGACATGGACAGGTGGGTCTGGTGGATCGGGTATTCATCGAGGGGCGAGGGCGCGGAGCCTGGGGAGCGACCATCGGATACAGCCATGATTTCCTCTAATCCCATTCGTAGGTTCCGGCGAGCAGTGCCTCCAGGCTTGCTCGGTGCATCACGTAGTCGTCGCGATCGGGGGTGTCGGTGTCCTCGCCGAAGTGGATCATCCGGCGCTTGACCCTGGCCATCACGATCGCGTGCCGCAGCGCGGCGTACACGATGTAGAAGTCGAGATCCCGGACGGTGTATCCGGTGATCTCTTCGTATTTCGCGACGACATTCGCGCGCCGCAGGAAGTCCGGCAGTCCGGGCTGATCGAAGCGGGTGGCAAGGTCCTGGAAGAAGCGGTGGATGAAGATGACCCAGGCGATATCCAGCTCGCGCGGGCCGAGTCCGGCCATCTCCCAATCGAGTACGCCGACCGGGGTGAAGCCGTCGTACAGGATGTTGCCCGGTCGCGAATCGCCCCAACTCAGCACGTCCGGGCCGGGGTCGGTGGGCCAATGCGCGTCGAGCCAGTCGAAGGCCCGCTCGATAAGCGGAATCGCATAGCCGTCATCGGCCAACGCCCAGCGGTACCAGTTGCGGTGCCATTCGACATGTCGGCGCAATGCCTGACCGGGACCGTCCAGCATCGGGAATCGCGTTGCCGGATCCGGGATTTCGTGCACCTTCGCAATGACATCGACGGTCTTCGCGGTCAATTCGGCACGCTCCTGCGGACTCGCGTCGAAGAGCCAGCCGATGAACACATACGGCGGATTGTCCGAGGGCACCCGGCCCTCGATTCGTCGCATCACGAAAAACTTTGTGCCGAGGGGCTTCTCGTCGGTCTCCAGCCAGCACAGTTCGGGGACCGGCACCGCCGAGGCGGCCGCGACCGCGGCCATGATCCGGTACTGCAACTCCAGGTCATAGGTTTCGAAGACAGGAAAGGAATCGGCCTCCGGTGTCATCCTGGCCACGAACGAACCGCCGTCGACACGCCCGTCCACACTCCATTCGGCATCGAACAGCACTGTCGGACTCGACATGCCCGCACCCTGCGGTCGCGACAGCGCCGAAATCTTGGGCGGGTGATCCGCATGCACCCGGTCGCCCAGCCACCGGGACAGGTCCGCGGCGAGGGTGTCGAGGTCCCGCGCGCTGACGGTCAGCTGCCGCCGCGCGGTGGGATCGGGCTCATCGGCCATTCTTGTCCTCCTGACGCATTTGCCTGCGGAAACTGTAACGCGTTCTAGTCGCTGCTTACCGTAGAAATTCGAAGAAATCGAGCGACCCTCACTGGGTGATATCCGGTATTGACAATCCGCGGTACTGGACTGCCGGGTGGGAGGTCATACTTCCGGCGGAGTCGCGTACGCCGGTGGATGGGGTGTAAATCGGGGTTTTCCTGGAAGCGGGCGCGCCCGTGGCGCCGATACCGTCGGCTGACGTGGAGTCGTGAGAGGGAGGGTTCGGTGTGAGCGCGGTCGGTACAGAGGTTCTCGATCGGGAAGACGGCGTCATACCACCCGAGCCGCCGATTCGATGGAATCCGTTGACAAGGATCGCTTTTCGGTTCACCTTCGGCTATTTCGGCCTCTTCTGCCTGCTGTTCACCCAGATTCCGTTCGCCTTCGCCGGACTGCTCGCCGGATCGTTGCCGGACAGCGCGGTGCTCTGGGAATTCCGCGCTGTGCGCCCGATCATCGAGCCGGTCGGGCGACTGTTCTTCCATGCCGATGTCGTGCTGCGTGAGGATTCGGGCAGCGGCGATCAATACTTCATCTGGTCATTCGTCTGCTGCGTGCTGATCGTCGCCACGGTGTCGACCCTCATCTGGACGGCGCTGGACCGGCGCAGGCCGAACTATCGGCGGCTGCAGGCCTGGTTCCTACTCTTCGTCCGGCTGTGCCTGGGCGGGCAGATGCTGCTCTACGGCTTCGCCAAGGCGATTCCGACGCAGATGCCGGAGCCGCCGCTGGCGAAGCTGCTGCAACCCTACGGTGAGTTCAGCCCCGCCTCGGTGCTCTGGAATCAGGTCGGGAGTTCACCCACCTACGAGATCCTGCTCGGCTGCGCCGAAGTGCTCGGTGGAGTTCTGCTGTTCGTGCCCAGGACCGCGACACTCGGCGCAATGCTGAGCCTGGTGAGCTTGGCGCAGGTGTTCGTGCTCAATATGACCTTCGACGTCCCGGTCAAGATCCTGGCCTTCCACCTCGTGCTGCTGAGCATGGTGCTGCTCGCGCCGCAGGCGCGGCGATTGGCGAATGTGCTGGTGCTGAACCGGCCGTCGGAACCCGCAACGCAGCCGGATCCGTTCCGCCGCAACCGAACTCGTCGGATCGCGATCGCATTGCAAGTGGCGGTTGGCGTGTGGATGGCATCGGGTTTCGTGCACACCGGCCTGAAGTACTGGAACGAGGGCGGCGGTGGCAGCCCGAAGCCACCGCTGTACGGGATCTGGGCGGTTTCGGAATTCATCCAGGACGGTGTGCCCGTCCCGCCGCTGACGACCGATGAGACACGGTGGCAGCGCGTCATTTTCGATGTCTCCGGGATGACCTACCAGAAGATGGACGGCACTCTCGTACCCGCTGTCCCCGCTGTCGATACCGCCGCCCACAAGATCTCGGTGTCCGCACCGCCGGAACAGCCGAACGCGCGACCCGCCCAGATCGCTGACTTCACCTTCGACCAGCCCGCGCCCGACCGTCTCACGCTGAACGGGCAGTTGAACGGTCGACCGGTGACCATCACCGTGCGGCAGGTCGATCCGAACAGCTTCCCGCTGCGCGGCCGTGGGTTCAACTGGGTGCAGGATTATCCGTACTTCCGTTGAAATCCCTTGTCCGACAGCATGATCAACCTTCGTCCGCGACCCCGATATCTTCGTGCCAGAGCAGCGGTCGGTCGGCGATGAATTCGGCCATCAGGTCGACGCAGCGCTGGTCGTCGAGTACGGTCACCGCGACGCCGTGCTCGGCCAGCCAGTCCTGCCCGCCGTAAAAGGTCTGTGCTTCCCCGATGATGACCGCGCCGATCCCGAACTGGCGCACCAGCCCGCTGCAGTACCAGCACGGTGACAGGGTGGTCACCATGACGGTCGAGCCGTAGTCGCGGCGACGGCCCGCATTGCGGAACGCATCGGTTTCGGCGTGCATGCTGGGATCACCGGACTGCACCCGCCGGTTGTGCCCGCGTCCGAGCAGGGCGCCATCGGCCGTGAACAGGGCCGCGCCGATCGGAATCCCGCCTTCGGCCAAGCCGTGCAGGGCCTCGTCGTAAGCCACCTCGAGCAGTTGCCGTGCCGATATCGCCCGTGTCATGGCTCCAACCTGCCCCCAACCCGGTGGCCACCGCAACGTAGGCGTGCGTCGTCGGGCAATGGCGGGCTGGTCTGGTTGCCCGCGTACGACGGGTGATTGCTGGGAACGCCCACGCAGGACGTAGGCTCGAACACTGTGCCGAACACGTCAGTACCCACCGATGACCAGCCGGGAATCGACCCTGCCGACCGCCCCGCGAATGATCCGAACTACGTGGTCGGGCTCGATCTCAATGGACGGCGTGTCGTCGTGGTCGGCGGTGGGACGGTGGCGCAGCGCAGGCTCGGGCTGCTGATCGCCTCCGGGGCGGATGTGCATGTCGTGAGTCGCGAAGTCACCCCGGCCGTGGAGGGAATGGCTACGTCGGGGCAACTCACACTGACCTTGCGCGCTTACGTCGACGGTGATCTGGACGGTGCCTGGTATGCGATCGCATGTACCGACGAACCCGAGACCAATGCGGCCGTCGTCGAGGAGGCCACGCGGCGCCGGATCTTCTGTGTGCGCGCCGATGTCGCTCGGCTGGGAACGGCGGTAACTCCGGCGACCGCTCGGTACGACGGCCTCACGCTCGGTGTGCTGGCCGGTGGTCAGCATCGGCGGTCCGCCGCGGTGCGCAATGCGTTGCTCGAGGCGCTGCAATCGGGTGTGGTGACCGATGATTCGACGCCGATCACCCCGGGCGTCGCACTCGTCGGCGGCGGTCCCGGCGATCCTGATCTGATCACGGTGCGCGGCCGCCGTCTGCTGGCCCGCGCGAATCTCGTCGTCGCCGACCGGCTCGCACCGCCGGAACTGCTGGCCGAACTCGGCCCGGACGTCGAGGTGATCGATGCGGCCAAGATTCCGTACGGGCGGGCGATGGCGCAGGAGGCGATCAATTCCGCGCTGATCGAGGGCGCCAAGGCGGGCAAATTCGTGGTGCGGCTCAAGGGCGGTGACCCGTATGTATTCGGGCGTGGCTATGAGGAGCTCGAGGCCTGCGTCGATGCGGGCATTCCGGTCACCGTGGTCCCCGGCATCACCAGCCCCATCTCCGTCCCCGCTGCCGCGGGCATTCCGGTGACCCACCGCGGGGTCACCCATGAATTCGTGGTGGTCAGCGGCCACGTCGCACCTGATCACCCGGATTCCCTGGTCGACTGGCCCGCGCTGGCCCGCCTGCGCGGCACCATCGTGCTCATGATGGCGGTCGAGCGCATCGAACAATTCGCCAGCGCCCTCATCGAGGGCGGCCGCCCCGCCGACACGCCCGCGACGGTGATCCAGGAGGGCACCCTGCGCACCCAACGTGTGCTGCGTGCCGACCTCGGCACCGTCGCCGCCCGCGTGCGTGCGGAGGCGATCCGCCCACCCGCGATCGTCGTCATCGGGCCTACGGCAGGGTTCACGGTGGATACCGCCGAACCACGGGCCGAGTCATCCGCCGGATGAGGGCTGCTCGCCGCGAGCGGTCCGGGCCGGGTGCCTCGAACCACCGCGTCGCTGCCGCGCGATGAGTCCAGGTTCAGTGATGGTCTGTCGGGGCCGCAGCCGCCGCGCTCCGCTCGTCCATCGGCTGCGATATCCGACGGCACAACCGCTCGGCTCCCGCAACTGGAAGGTGTCACAACCGCCGAGCAAGTTTTGCTATGACCCGCTGAATCGCACCGCGGGGAGCGGAGACGTGGGTTCCGGATCAATTACAGTGGCTCATCGTGCTCGATAATCCCCCCGCGAAGACGCAGTACCCGGTGACGCAGCGGGCCTTCGGTCTCGCGATTCTCGTGCTGAGCGGGTTGCAGCTGATGGTTGTGCTCGACGGCACCGTGGTCATCTTCGCGCTGCCTCGGCTGCAAGAGGAGATGGGCATGACGAGCGCGGGCGGCGCATGGACCGTGACCTCCTACGGCCTGACCTTCGCGGGCCTGATGCTGCTCGGTGGGCGGCTCGGCGACGTCTTCGGCCGCAAGCCGATGCTGATGCTCGGCGTCGCGCTGTTCACCGTCGCCTCGCTGCTGTGCGGGTTGGCGCAGGGCCAGGCCATGCTGATCGCGGCCCGCGCCGTACAGGGCGCGGGTGCGGCAATCGCGGCACCGACGGCATTCGCGCTGGTGGCAACCACTTTCGCGCCCGGAAAGGCACGCAATCAGGCGATCGCGATCGTCGGCTCGATGGTCGGTATCGGTTCCGTGGGTGGTCTGGTGGTCGGCGGCGCGCTCACCGAGATGAGCTGGCGGTGGATCTTCCTGATCAACGTGCCCATCGGGGTACTGATCATTCTCGGTGCCCTGTCCCAGCTCGCGGATACCGAACACCACCGGTCCGCACTCGATATCCGCGGCGCGGTCCTCGGCACCGTGGCGTGCGCGGCGATCGTGTTCGGTGCGACCGAGGGACCCGAGCTGGGTTGGGGGAGTCCGGCCGTCATCGGTGCGTTGGTGGGGGGTGCGGTGCTGCTGATCGTCTTCGTGGTCGTCGAGCGGACCGTCGACGGTCCACTGCTGCCGTGGTCGCTGTTCGACAGCCGCGACCGGGTCACCACCTTCCTGCTGATCTTCCTGGCCGGCGGCGTACTCGGCGCGATGACCTTCTTCGTCGCGCAGTTCCTGCAGAATGTGCTCGGCTACGGACCACTGGTCGCGGGTATCGCATCGATTCCATTCACCATCGGCATCGGCATCGGCGGCGCGCTGGCGTCCAAGGCGGCGTTGCTCGTCGCATCACGCTGGCTGATGTGCGGCGCGGCATTCGTGCTGGCCGCCGGACTGCTGGTCGGCTCGCAGCTCGACGGCCGGGTGAACTACCTGACCACCCTGCTGCCGCTGTTGATCGTGATCGGCTTCGGTGTCGGCGTAGCTATGGTGCTCGCACCGCTGTGCGTGCTCGTCGGCGTGCCGCCATCCGATATCGGCCCGCTGTCCGCCGTGGGGCAGATGTTCATGAATCTGGCGACGCCGGTCTTCATCGGTCTGCTCACTCCCATCGCGGCATCGCGCACCATGTCGATGGGCGGGCGCACCGGTAAGGCCGCGGATATGAACGAGGCCGAGATCTTCGCGCTCGGCAGCGGCTACACCCTGGTGCTCGCGGTCTGCTCACTGGTCGCGGTCCTGGCGGGCTTCATCGCGCTGACATTGCGTTATACGCCGAAACAACTGGCCGAGGCACAGCACGCCCAAGAAGAATCGCAGCGGACCGGCTCCATGCCGGTAGTGCCGCGGACCGGGCCGCTACCTGTCATCCGTCGCTCTGACTACAGTGGCTGACTGTGCCAGACAATCCGGCTACGATGCCGTATCCGGTGACGCGGCGGGCCTTCGGTCTCGCGATCCTGGTGCTGAGCGGGCTGCAATTGATGGTCGTGCTCGATGGCACCGTGGTGATTCTCGCCTTGCCCCGACTACAGGACGAACTGGCGCTATCGAGCTCCGGTAGCGCCTGGATGGTCACCGCATACGGTCTGCCGTTCGCGGGTTTGATGCTGCTCGGCGGCCGGATCGGCGACTCCTTCGGCCGCAAACGCATGTTCATCGTGGGCGTCGCACTGTTCACACTGGCCTCGCTGCTGTGTGGGCTCGCCCAGAACGAGGGCATGCTGATCGCGGCCCGCGCGGTTCAGGGGACCGGCGCCGCGCTCGCGGCTCCGACCGCACTTGCCCTGGTAGCGACCACTTTCGCACCTGGTCGGGTGCGCAATCAGGCGATCGCGATCTTCGGCTCCATGATGGCGGTCGGCTCGGTCGGGGGACTCGTGATCGGCGGCGCGCTGACGGAGGCGAGCTGGCGGTGGATCTTCCTTATCAATGTGCCGATCGGTGCGTTGATCCTGTCGGGTGCGGTGCTGCGGCTACGTGACACCACCCACCACCGACTATCCCTGGACGTGCGCGGAGCGGTACTCGGCACCCTCGCCTGCGCGTCTCTGGTATTCGGTGCGACCGAAGGGCCCGAATTCGGCTGGGACAGTCCGGTCATCATCGGCTCGATTACCGCCGGTCTGGTGTTGTTGATCTGCTTCGTCCTCGCCGAGCGATGGGTGGACAATCCGCTGCTGCCCTGGTCGCTATTCGATAAGCGCGATCGGGTCGCCACCTTCGGCGCCATCTTCCTGGCCAGCGGAGTGCTGGCCGCGACAACCTATTTCGCGGGATTGTTCGTTCAGAATGTCGTCGGCTATAGCCCGCTGGTCGCCGGGGTCGCGTTCATCCCGTTCACCATTGGTGCCGGTATCGGCACCGCCACCGCGTCGCGGCTGGCGATGACGGTCGCGCCGCGCTGGCTGTTGAGTGGTGCCGCGGCGATTCTGGTCGTCGGACTGCTGTTCGGCTCGAAGCTCGAACGGGGTGTGTCGTACTCGCCGACCCTGGTTCTGCTGTTCACGGTGATCGGATTCGGCATCGGTGTCGCCGTGGTGATCGTCCCACTGTGCGTATTGGTCGGTGTTGCGCCGAAGAATATCGGACCGCTCTCCGCGGTCGGCCAGATGTTCATGAACCTCGGCACACCCTTCGCCATCGGTCTGCTCGCACCGGTCGCCGCCTCCCGGACGCTCTCGCTCGGCGGCCGCACGGGTAAGCCCACCGGCATGACGCCCGCGGAGCTGGACGCGCTCGGAAGTGGTTACACGCTGATACTTTTCATCACCGCCATCGGCGCATTGGTGGTGGGACTGGTGGCACTGACATTGCGCTATACGGCGGACGAGGTCTGCCGGGCCCAGCACGCGCGAGAAGAGGCCGAGCAGGCCTGATCGCGCACCGACAGCGCGGTGATGACCGGTGCGCTGGTCACGGCCGACAGCGGCTTGTCCGTGCGCGGCATTGCCCATCCCGGCGGCCGGGTGTGAAATATCGAGCCCGGCAGAGCTGAAACTTCGCCGGGCGCGAGCTCACAGGCGACCGGCTACCTTGCGTGGGGTCACGCGGACGATCACACGAGGTCCGTCGTTGACGGAGGCGGGGTTGAATTCGACGTACGGGAGCCCGATGTAGTGCTGCGACAACTTGTCCGGCAGCGTCTTGTCGGGATCGGGCGTGATCGTTGCGGTACCGCGAATCTCCGCGTACACGTACGGATTATCCGGCGGATTGATCATCACCGTGATCCGTGGATCGCGGGCCAGATTCTTGCCTTGCTGCCGATCGACCGTGGTGGAGAAGAGCAGATCGTCGCCATCGCGCGCGAGCCAGATGACGGTCAAGTGTGGTTGTCCGTTCGGTCCGATCGTCGCCGCGGTCGCGAAGACCTTCGACTCGTCCAGGTACTTCTTCAATTCCTCGGAGAGCACAGCTGTACTGGTCATACGTCGATGGAACGTTTACCGTCTCGCGAACATTCCCGATTGGGACGAAATCAATTGTCGGTCCTGGAATTCGAGTCGGCCGTCAGATCGCGGATGAGCAGTGCGGTATGCAGTGAGGTGCGGGATTCGCCGTCCTCGAGGTCGACCGCGAGAATCCGCTCGATGCGGGCGAGCCGGTCGTAGAGCGTGGGTCTGCTGATATTGAGCCGCCTGGCGAGTTCGGTCTTATTGCCCGCGACGTCGAGGAACTGTCGCAATGTGCGTGTCAAATCGGCCGCATGCCGAATGTCGTAGCGCAGCAACGCACTCAGTTCCGTTTCGGCGAAGCTCTGCACACCGGGGTCATTGCGGATCAGCGAGAGCAGTCCACGCAGCCGGATATCGCCGCTGCGATAGAACGGTCGCGGCACCGATGGGGCCAGTGACAACGCGACCTCGGCGACATGTGCCGCATGCGCCAATTCGCGCGCGGTGTCCAGCAGCGTATCCGCCTCCGCGCCAACGCCGATGGCCACGCGGCGCACGCCATCCACCCGCCGCACCTCGGCGCTGATCACCGAGCACACGGTGCGGAGCGTGTCGTCGAGATCGGTGCTGCGCGGGATCGCGAGTACCACGGCGACCCGGTCGCCGTATTCGGCCCCGGTCAATGCGGTGGCCTTGGTCAGCCCGAGACCGTGGGTGACCGCGTCGAGCACCCCCGCGCTGCGGCGCTGCCTGGCGACCTGATCGGATTCGGCAAGGGCGGCAACGTCGATCGCGAGCGGAACGTAGCGCGCGCGCCGGGTCAGCAGTCCCAGCGCGGCCGCCCTGGCCTGGGCGTCGCGTTCGTCGAGGACGCGGCCGTTGACCATATCGTCGATGAGTCCGGTCTGCGCTTGGCGATGCAGGCCGAAGCGATCCTTATCGATCATCCGGTGCAGTGTGAGTGTCTGCGCGGCCCGCTCGAGCACCATGCGGGCGCGCGGTGTCGCGACCCGGCTCGAACGCAGGATCAGTCGACCCCAGCGCTGGGTATGCGGACCGACCTGCACCACATCCCAGTCCTGCGGCAGCAGTCGCGAGGTGGTCTCCCAGTTCTCCAGGATCATCGAGGTGCTGGTGTGCCGGGCGGTCAGTGCCAGCACCCGGTGCGCCAGATCCTCCAGTACCACCGAGGAATCGAGCATATCCGCTGCTGTCTGCACGATTTCGGCAAGCGAGGCGCGGCGCACGCTGAGCTCGGTGAAGGTCTCGTGCACGGTGCGCGCGAATTCGAGTTCGGCGTACTGGTCGGCCACGATCACGCGGTGTACGGCCTCGGTGATCTCCACGAAGCGGGTGACGCGATGCAGTGCGATAACCGGGAGTCCGAGTGCGTCGGCAGTCTCGGCGACGATCGGCGGTAACCGCGGCACGGCCTCGCCGAGTTCGATGACCAGTCCGGCCACCCCCGCTGCGGCCAGCGAATGCAGATACGTGACCGTCGACTCGTCGCCGCCGGTCAATGCCAGGCCGGTGGTCAGCATCAGCTCCCCGCCGACCAGCAATTCGGCGACATCCGGCAGGTCGCTGACGTGCACCCACCGCACCGGTCGATCCAGCGCGGCCGCACCGACGACCTGCGGCTCGCCCGCGCGCACCACCGGCATGGCCAGCACATCGGCAACGGAGAGCAGCATCCGACGAATTGTAATAGGAAATGCGAAATCACATACAGAACGTCGGGCCGAAATCGGGTCACGATGGTGCAGAGTCGGAACCACGACACCATTCGGCGCTCATCGAATCGAGGGAATATGCAGACCATCGCGCATTGGCTCGACGGCAAACCCTTCGCGGGTACGAGCTCGGCGACCGCGCCGGTGACGAATCCGGCGACCGGGGTGGTGACCGGACAGGTCGCGCTGGCCGGTGTCGAGGACGCCAGGGCGGTGATCGCATCGGCGAAGGCGGCGTTCCCGGACTGGCGCGACACCTCGCTGGCGCGGCGCACTCAGATTCTGTTCCGGTTCCGCGAACTGCTCAATGAGCGCAAGGCAGAACTCGCCGGGCTGATCACCGCCGAACACGGCAAGGTGGACTCCGATGCGCTCGGTGAAGTGAACCGCGGCCTGGAGGTGGTCGAATTCGCCTGTGGTATCCCGCATTTACTCCAGGGCGGATTCACCGAGAACGCCTCGACGAAGGTGGATATCTTCTCGATCCGCCAGCCGCTCGGCCCGGTCGCGATAATATCGCCGTTCAACTTCCCGGCTATGGTGCCGATGTGGTTCTTCCCGATCGCGATCGCCGCCGGGAATACCGTGGTGCTGAAGCCGAGTGAGAAGGATCCGTCCTCCTCACTGTGGCTGGCCGAGCTGTGGCACGAAGCCGGTTTGCCCGCGGGGGTTTTCAATGTGCTGCAGGGCGATAAGGTCGCGGTCGACGAGTTGCTCGACAATCCGCATATCAAGGCCGTCTCGTTCGTCGGCTCCACTCCCGTCGCGAGGTATGTCTACCAACGCGGTGCCGCCGCCGGTAAGCGCGTGCAGGCGCTCGGCGGTGCCAAGAACCACATGGTCGTACTGCCCGATGCCGATCTGGATCTGGCCGCCGATGCCGCGGTCAACGCCGGATTCGGTTCCTCGGGGGAGCGCTGCATGGCGATCAGCGTGGTGCTGGCCGTCGGCGCAGTCGGTGACGAGCTGGTCGCCAAGATCGCCGAGCGGGCCGCGACCATCAAGACCGGGGACGGCACCCGCGAAACCGATATGGGTCCGCTGGTGACCCGCGAGCATCGCGATCGCGTCGCCGCCTACATCGAGGCGGGCGCGTCCGCCGGGGCCAGTGTCGTTCTCGACGGTCGCGGCGTGCAGGCCGATGGGGCGGCGGATGGATTCTGGCTCGGGCCGACGATTCTCGATCACGTGGGCACCGAGATGAGCGTCTACACCGACGAAATCTTCGGCCCGGTCCTGTCGGTCGTGCGCGTGGACAGCTATGACGAGGCACTGGAACTGGTCAATGCCAATCCCTACGGCAACGGGACTGCCATTTTCACCAATGACGGCGGCGCGGCCCGGCGCTTCCACAATGAGGTGGAGGTCGGCATGGTCGGTATCAACGTGCCGATCCCGGTTCCGATGGCCTACTACAGCTTCGGTGGCTGGAAGAATTCGCTGTTCGGCGATTCACATGCGCACGGCGCCGAGGGCGTGCGTTTTTTCACCCGTGGTAAGGCCGTCACGACACGCTGGCTCGATCCCAGCCACGGCGGACTCGAACTCGGATTCCCCCAGAACAAGTAGTTACGCAGGAGAATTCGATGACCCTCCCGAATGGATTGGTACCCGAAATCGCCCGGCAGGCCGCTGCCCGCGCCTACGACCTCGACCGCCGCCACGTGTTCCACTCGTGGTCCGCGCAGGCACAGCGCACGCCGATGACCATTACCGCGGCCCGGGGCTGCTACGTGTGGGACGGTGACGGCAACCGCCTGCTCGATTTCTCTTCGCAGCTGGTGAATACCAATATCGGTCACCAGCATCCGAAAGTCGTCGCCGCGGTGCAGGAACAGGCCGCCAAGCTGTGCACCGTCGCACCTCAGCATGTCAACGATGCCCGCTCCGAGGCCGCCCGGCTGATTGCCGAGCGGACACCGGGTGAGCTCGACAAGATCTTCTTCACCAATGGCGGCGCCGATGCCGTCGAACACGCGGTTCGGCTGGCGCGCCTGCATACCGGTCGCTACAAGGTGCTTTCGCGCTACCGTTCCTACCACGGCGGCACCGAGACCGCGATCAATCTCACCGGCGATCCGCGGCGCTGGCCCAACGATCACGGCAGCAGTGGCGTCGTCCGCTTCTTCGGTCCCTTCCGGTACCGCTCGCAATTCCATGCGAGCACCGAAATCGAGGAAGCGGAACGGGCTTTGGCGCATCTCGAGCAGACCATTGTCTTCGAGGGGCCGGATACGATCGCCGCCATCGTTCTCGAATCCATTCCCGGCACAGCGGGAATCATGATTCCGCCGCCCGGGTATATGGCCGGTGTTCGGGCGCTGTGCGACAAGTACGGCATCGTGTTCATCGCCGATGAGGTGATGTCGGGGTTCGGGCGCACCGGAAAGTGGTTCGCCATAGAGCATTTCGTCGGTGTCGTTCCCGATCTGCTGACCTTCGCCAAGGGTGTGAATTCGGGTTATGTGCCGCTCGGCGGAGTCGCGATCAGTCCCGTCATCGCGGCGACCTTCGATGACCATCCCTATCCGGGTGGGCTGACCTATTCGGGCCATCCGCTGGCGACGGCCGCCGCGGTCGCGACCATCACCGCAATGCGCGATGAGCGGATCGTGGAAAACGCCGCCGATATCGGTATCCACGTCCTCGGGCCCGGCCTGCGCGAACTCGCCGAACGTCACCCCAGCATCGGCGATGTACGCGGAACCGGTGTGTTCTGGGCGCTGGAACTGGTGCGGGACAAGCGAACTCGTGAACCGCTCGCCCCCTACGGCGGCACCAGCGCGGCCATGACCGAGACGGTCGCCGCGGCCAAGGCGGCGGGTCTGCTGCTATTCGTCAACTTCAACCGACTGCATGTCGTTCCGCCATGCATCATCGATGCGGCCGAGGCCAAGGAGGGCCTGGATATCCTCGACCACGCATTGACTATCGCCGACGCGCATACCACCTGACAAATGCTTCGGCGCTGAGAAGGTCGACGTGACAGCTGATTTCGACCCCCATGTGTCCAGAGCCTCAGGTGACAACGCTGCCCGAGTAGGTGTGTCGGGTCATGACGTTGTCGACCTGGGCCAGTCAACTGATGCGAGCTCGGTCAATCGTCGCCGGGCCTGGCGAAGTTCGGCCTGCCTGGCATCGAGGCGTTCGGCTATGGCGTCCAGCTCAGCTCGCAGGTCGGGGCACATCTGGAGGAACGTGCCGTGATCTGCGGTGCGAGCGCATTCGAGGTATCGCTGGATGATGGAGGTTGCCAAACCCGCTGAGATCATCGTCCTGATCTGAACCACACGTGTGACGTCGGACTCGTCGTAGTCGCGGTATCCGTTGCTGTTGCGAGCCGGGACCAACAGCCCTCGGTCCTCGTAGTGGCGTAGCGCTCGTGCGCTCACGCCGGTCAGCTTGCCGAGTTCGCTGATCAACACTCTCGACTTCTCCTCATCGGCTTGACCTTCACGCTGACGTGAACCCTTAACGTCTCGCGGTATGACGACTGGATCAACCCACCGGCGCGCCGCGATCATCCACGGTTACGCCGCGTCCCCCAAGGATCACTGGTTCAGTTGGGTTGCCGAGCAACTCCACGCGGACGGCGTCCCGACCACGATCCCGGCTCTTCCGAACTCACGGAACCCAGACCCCGCACAGTGGGCGGAGGTCGTGCGCGCCGACTTGGGAGCCCTTGACGAGAAGTCGATAGTCGTCGCGCACAGCCTGGGGTGTCTGACCGTGCTGCGCAACCTCCGCTCACTTGTGGGTCCCTGGCACCTCGGCACCCTCGTGCTTGTCTCCGGATTCGTCGACCGCCTACCCGCGCTCCCGGATCTGGATTCCTTCATCAGCGATGGCTGCGACGTGAAGGGGCTCAGCAACCATATCGGTCGACTCACGATCATCCGGTCAGATGCGGACCCGTTGGTACCGTCTGATCACACCGACCGCCTTGCCGGCCTACTCGGCATCTCGGCAAAGGTGGTTCCCGGCGCCGGTCACTTCCTCGCTTCCGACGGCGTCACTGCGCTTCCCGAGGTTCTCGAAGCCATCGAGTCGTAACGACTGGCGCAACACCTCCGCCGACTTCGCCTGCACTCGCGTCGACTCCGATGGAAGCTGTTCGCCCTCTTCATCTTCGGCTGATCGGTGCGCACGATACTGGACAGCAGGCCCGGCTTCTGCAGCTGACTCCGGGGCTGCGCCAACTCGCGCAGCGCGCCACTCGTGACGTCCTTCTCCGCTGCGACGATCTGATTCGACTTCGTCATCGATTACCTCCCCGGGCGCTCGACTCCGTCATATTCATTGTGCGGCACTACATTTCAGATTTCCCCGTGGCTTGCGATCACCGCGCGCGTCCGAGTTTTTCGCGGTCCGAACAACACCAGCAGATCCGACCTACCGAAGCGGTCGCGATTCCGCTCGCGAGGTGGTGCGGACGGAGGCGGCCCTGTCGGCGCGCAGGTGGATGCCCATCCTCGTGTCGGCTCGCGCTGCTACCGCAGCGGCCGGAAGTGGGAACAATCGTGGTGCCGCCCCGGTTGGGTGGGGCATGACAACGCTTGGATTGATCGGTAGCGGGAATATCGGCGGCACGCTGGCCCGGTTGGCCGTCGCGGCCGGACTCGATGTCGTGGTCAGTAACTCCCGAGGGCCGGAGACGCTGGCGGAGCTGGTGGCCGAACTCGGGCCGCGGGCGCGCGCCGCCGCCGCCGCGGAGGCGGCAGCGGCGGGTGACATCGTCGTGGTCACGGTGCCGTTGAAGAACTATCGGCAGGTCCCGGTGGCGCCGCTGGCGGGCAAGGTCGTCATCGATACCAACAACTACTACCCGGGCCGCGACGGCACCTTCCCCGAACTCGAGGACGGCACCGCCACCAGCAGTGAACTGCTGCAGCGTCACCTGCCGGCCTCGAAGGTCGTGAAGGCATTCAACAATATTTTCTATCCCCACCTGGCCGCCCTCGCCCGCCCCGTCGGTGCCCCCGACCGCTCGGCCCTCCCCATCGCGGGCGATGACGCCGACGCCAAAAAGGCTGCCACCGAACTCCTCGACACCCTCGGCTACGACGCAGTCGACATCGGCGCCCTGAACGAGAGCTGGCGCTCCCAGCCCGACGCCCCCGCCTACGGCAACCCCTACGCCGAAGCCCGCCCCTTCTGGGAGCACGCCGCCGCCCCCGCCGCTGCCGAAAAGGTCCGCACCGCCGTCGCCGCCGCACAGCGCTGACCGCGCACAGCGCAGCACGCGCCGATTGATCGCCACCCGACCAGAGCACGCCATCCGGTGGTGTCGCATATCCGGGAACGCCGCGCATAGGTTGGGACTAGTGCGCGGCGTCCACGCGATATGTGCACCAGTCTGTCGCGGCCTCGCGCCCAACACGGGCTCGCCGATTGCCGGATGCGTGCTGCGAGGTGCGGCGGCGGGACTCGTAGTGTCGTCTGTGTTCGGACGTGTCCGCATGGCGCCGTACGAGTAGCTCGGTGCGGCCACCGGGGGTGGTGGTCCGCGGGAGGTGGCTCGTGTGGTCGGGACACGGAGTTATGCACAGGGGGCGAGTTATCCACAATCCGAGGGTTGGGGCTTTCGGTTGGGTGGGGATGGTCGAGAAGATCGGGGGGTGGACGTACCTCGAACTATTTCTCGGCGGGCTGCGTTGGCGGCTGGGGCGGATTCGTCGCTCGCGTCGACTTCTTGTTTCCGACGTTGGGCGTCATCGGCGAATTCGACGGAATGGTCAAGTGCCGCAACAACTCCCGGCACGGCTCGACCGCATCGGTGGTGATCGCCGAAAAGCTCCGCGAGGACGCCCTGCGCGCCCTCGGCTGGATCGTCGTTCGCTGGACCTGGCCCGACCTGGACACCCCCGACCGCTGGCTGACCCGCCTGACCCGAGCCGCCGCCTTCGCCCACCGCACGCCCCGCTCCGGGGCTTGGCACCCCGCCGAGCGCGAGTGACCCGTCAACCAACCGGCCGCCGAATCGAAGCGTTCGCACAGAGCCAATGCATGCCGCACACAAGTTGCGGCCGCTGTGAGCGGTGTCCTGCTCATGTGCCAGCCGCATGTCGGTTATAGGTGATGCCGTTGAACCATCCCGCGGCGTTGATGCGGGTGCCCAACGGCCCCGCTGGGCGTAGGTGAGCGAGTGAAGTTCTCGCACAGAGTCAGTGCAGGCTGCACCCAAGGTGCGACCTCTGTGCGGCGTGCACTGGTTGTGTGCCAGCGGCGGGCCGTAGGTCAGCCGGTGATGATGAGGAGTTCGGTGGGGGAGGCTATTTCGGTGCGGAGGCCGGATTTGGTGGCGATGCGGGCTACGGCGCGGATGTCGGTGGGGTCGGCGCGGGTGAGGACGAGGGCGCGGGCGAGCAGGCCCTTGTGGTGTTTGTTGAAGTGGCTCACCACGGTTCGGGAGCCGTCGGGGTGTTCGGTGAGGACATTGGCGGTGATCGCGCCGGGGATGCGGCCTAGCTGCTGGTAGGTGCCCGAGCGCAGATCGATGACCAGTTCATCGGCGGCCTCGGCGACCAGGGCGTCGGGCAGGACATCGCGCCAGATGGCGGAAAGCGTCGGGAGGCCGGGGAGTTTGGCACCGCCGGAGAGCCGATAGGCGGGGATGTGGTCATCGGCGCGGACGGCGCCGAACAGGGCGGAGCCGATGCCGAGGCGGGCATAGGCCTTGGCGCGTTGGACCTTGGTGAAGGAGCGGGCATCGAGGGCGTCGTAGAGCACGCCGGTGTAGCGTTCCAGCGCGGGCCGGGTGGCTGACGTGCGCAAACTCGCATTGCGCGCGATCTCGCTGTCGGCTCCCTTGCCGAGGCCGAGCACCGCGCGGGCGGCCGCCGGATCGGCGGCCAGCTTGACGACCTCGTCGATGAGCCGGTCGCGCACCGCTGTGAGCTGCGGCATCGCCAGCGCCTCCAGCTCGAGCGGCACCTCGGTTCCGCCATCGGACTTGGTTTCGGAAGGGGGCAGCAGCACCAGCACGAGCGGATACGGTACCGGTCGCGCGAAATGGGCTGATGCCTTGCAGGCATCGCGCGGCCAGCGACTACCCTGTCGTCCGTGATCACCCGCCTCTCCCACCTGTTCCTGCGTACCCTGCGCGACGATCCCGCCGACGCCGAGGTGCCCAGTCACAAACTCCTCGTTCGCGCCGGATATGTGCGGCGCATCGCCCCTGGCGTGTACTCGTGGCTGCCGCTGGGCCTGCGGGTGCTACGGCGGGTCGAGCAGGTCGTGCGGGAAGAGATGAACGCCATCGGCGCGCAGGAGATCTCGCTGCCCGCGCTGCTGCCGCGCGAGCCGTACGAGACCACCAACCGGTGGACCGAATACGGCGACGGCCTGTTCCGGCTGCAGGACCGCAAGGGTGCGGACTATCTGCTGGGGCCTACGCACGAGGAGTTGTTCGCGCTCACCGTGAAGGGTGAGTACAACTCGTACAAGGACCTACCGGTCACGCTGTACCAGATCCAGACCAAATACCGCGATGAGGAGCGTCCCCGCGCGGGCATCCTGCGCGGGCGTGAATTCATCATGAAGGACTCCTATTCCTTCGATCTCGACGAGGACGGCCTCGAGGCCAGCTACAACGCGCATCGCGAGGCCTACCAGCGGATCTTCAGCCGGCTGCGGGTCAAGTACGTCATCGTCGCGGCCACCTCGGGTGCGATGGGCGGCAGCGCGTCGGAGGAATTCCTGGCGGACAGTCCGGTCGGCGAGGACACCTATGTGGTGTGCCGGGAGTCCGGCTACGCCGCGAATGTGGAAGCGGTGGTCACGCCCGCTGCCGAACCGTTGTCCATCGAGGGCCTGCCCGCGGCCGTCGTGCACGACACCCCGAACACCCCGACCATCGCGACGCTGGTGGATTGGGCGAACAGCGCGGGCATCTCCGAGCGCCCCGTCACCGCGGCCGACACCCTGAAGAACATCATGGTCAAGCTGCGGCACCCGGACGGTAAGACCGAACTGCTCGGTATCGGCATTCCGGGCGACCGCGAGGTCGACGACAAGCGCCTCGGCGCCGCGGTCGAACCCGCCGAGGTGGAACTGCTCACCGAGGCCGATTTCGCCGCCAACCCGTTCCTGATCAAGGGCTACATCGGCCCGAAGGCATTGCAGGCCAGTGGTGTTCGCTATCTGGTCGATCCGCGCGTCGGCACCGGAACCAGCTGGATCACCGGTGCCGACGAGCTCGGCAAACATGTTGTCGGCCTGGTCGCGGGTCGTGATTTCACCCCCGATGGCACCATCGAAGCCGCCGAGGTGCGCGACGGCGATCCCTCGCCCGACGGGCACGGCGTCCTGGTGTCCGCGCGCGGCATCGAGATCGGCCACATCTTTCAGCTCGGCAATAAGTACACCGACGCGTTCGAGGTCGATGTGCTGGGCGAGAACGGCAAGCCGGTGCGGCTCACCATGGGCTCCTACGGCATCGGCGTCTCCCGCATGGTCGCGGTGATCGCCGAACAGCAGCACGACGAGAAGGGCCTGCGCTGGCCGCGTGAGGTCGCGCCGTTCGACGTGCACGTGGTGATCGCGAACAAGGACGAGTCCTCGCGGGAGGGCGGCGAGCAGGTCGCGGCGCTGCTGGATGCGGCCGGACTCGACGTCGTCCTCGACGACCGCAAGGCCTCACCCGGTGTGAAGTTCAAGGATTCCGAGCTGATCGGTGTTCCGCTGGTCGTGGTCGTCGGCCGCGGCTGGGCCGAGGGCAAGGTCGAGATCCGTGATCGTTTCACCGGCGAATCCATCGAGGTCCCGGCCGACTCCGTAGTCGAATCGGTGCTCGCGCAGGTTCGCGGCGGGCAATAGGTCGGCCTCCGAAAACGATAGGGAAGCCCTGGGCGACTGCGGCACCGCCGCGGAGTCGACCCTGGGCTTCTCGCGCTCGGCCGGACTTACGGTTCCGTAGGCACGATTCGTGGCGGGCGGGAATCGCGGACCTGCTCCAGGCTGCTGTTACCCGCTGGTAAGTTAGCGGCATGACGAGCACCGACGCGTTGTTGTTCAACCCCACCACCTACGACCCGAAGCAGTTCGACGCCGAGACGCGGCGGCTGCTGAAGGCCACCATCGAGTGGTTCGAATCGCGGGGCAAACGGCAACTGCTTGCCGATGACGCGGATGCGGTGTGGGTGTCGGACTTCCTGGAGTTCGTCAAGAAGGAGCGGCTGTTCGCGACCTTCCTGACCCCGGCCGCCTACGCCGACCGTGATGCGAACCGGCGGTGGGACGGTGCGCGCAATGCGGCGCTGTCGGAGATCTTCGGGTTCTACGGTCTCGCGTACTGGTACGCCGAGCAGGTCACGATTCTGGGCCTCGGCCCGATCTGGCAGAGCGATAACGAGGACGCCAAGAAGCGCGCCGCCGCCGATCTCGCCGACGGTCAGGTGATGGCGTTCGGTCTGTCCGAGCGCGACCATGGTGCCGACATCTACAACACCGACCTGATTCTGACGCCGACCGAGCCGGGCAGTGCCGATGCCGAGGCCGGAATCCTGTTCCGCGCCAATGGCGTCAAGTACTACATCGGCAATGGCAATGTCGCATCGATGGTGTCGGTCTTCTCCCGCCGCGCCGATATCGAGGGGGCGGAGGGCTATGTGTGGTTCGCCGCCGACAGCCGCCACGACAACTACGAGCTCATCGACAATGTCATCCACGGTCAGCTGTATGTGAGTACCTTCGCGTTGCACGACTACCCGGTGACCGCCGCCGACATCCTGTCCACCGGTCCCGAGGCCTTCTCCGCCGCGCTGAATACCGTCAATGTCGGCAAGTTCAACCTGTGCCACGGCAGCATCGGCATGGTCGAGCACTCGTTCTACGAGGCCATCACGCACTCCAACAACCGCATCCTCTATGGCCAGGCCGTCACCGAATTTCCGCATGTGCGTACCAATTTCGTGGACGCCTACGCGCGCATCGTCGCGATGAAGCTGTTCAGCGACCGCGCCGTCGACTACTTCCGCAGCGCGAGCCTCGAGGACCGTCGCTACCTGCTGTTCAACCCGATGACCAAGTCCAAGGTGACCTCCGAGGGCGAGACCGTCATGACGCTGCTGCTGGATGTGCTGGCCGCCAAGGGATTCGAGAAGAACACCTACTTCGCGCAGGTCGCCCGCTACATCGGCACGCTGCCGCGGCTCGAGGGCACGGTGCACGTCAATGTCGGCCAGATCCTGAAGTTCATGCCGAACTACCTGTTCAATCCGAAGGACTACCCGGAGATCGGCACCCGCCTGGATGCGACCGACGACGAGTTCTTCTTCCGGCAGGGCCCGGCGCGTGGCGCGGGCAAGGTGCAGTTCGCCGATTGGACGCCGGTATACGACAAGCACGTCGATCTGCCCAATGTCGCGCGCTTCTACGAACAGGCCCAGGCCCTGCGCACCCTGCTGACCACGGCCGCACCCGATGCCGACCAGCAAAAGGATCTGGACTTCATGCTGACCATCGGCCACCTTTTCTCCCTGGTGGTCTACGGCCAGCTGATTTTGGAACAGGCTGCCGGCACCGGCTTGGACCGCGACATGATCGAGCAGATCTTCGACTTCCAGATCCGCGACTTCAACGGCCACGCCACCACCCTCTACGGCAAGCCCTCCGCCACCCCCGACCAGCAGGCCTGGGCCGCCGCTGCCCTGCGCCCCCCGGTCGCCGACCGCCCCCGCTTCGACCGCGTCTGGTCCGAAGTCGCCGCCTACGACGGCGCCTACGCAATGCGCCCGTAGCCACCCTCGCCACCGGTGTGGCGCGCCGTGCACGAATTCGCTGACGAATCCGTGCGCGGCGCGCGAAACAGTGCCCGGTTCATGCCTTGCCGGGGAAGGCGACCGTTGGCGGGTTGGCGCCGAGGATGGCCTGCCAGGAGGCCAGGCGCAGGGCGCATTCGGTGAGGGCGTCGACACCCATCCGGCGGATGGATTCGGAGTTGCCGTTCTCGACGACCGCGCGCCAGGCGACGGCCGTGTCGGTTTCCACCGTGACGGCCAGGTTCGCCGCCGGGATCGGATCGTTCACCGGAAACGGCGTGGTGTAGGCCGCGCCCGGTGGCGGCACCGCGACTCCGGCCGCCTTCAACGCATCGATGGTGGTGTCGCGGCGGGCCCGATGAGCCGCGGTGTCCTGCGCGACCAAGCGGGTTCGCTCGGCGGCGGCATAGGCCGCGATCACGCCGTAGGCGTACACGGCCGCGTATTCGGCGCGCAGGGCGTCGAGCAGGGCTTGGCGTTCGGCTTCGGTCATGCGCGCATCCCTGTCCGGGTGAGTCGAACCGTGCGCGTGGCATGCGGCACGGCTCGGTGGGGGAGGTCGGTCGAGGCGGCACGAATCATGCCAGCAACACCCCTGCCTGCGCGGCGCACGATGCACTGATCGAGGCCAATAGCCCTGCGCGATAACCGGATTGGGTGCGAGCGAGATCACCTGCGGATTGCTGCGACTTGGCCAGCCGTATGCGCAGCTCGTCGATACTCGGCGGTGTGGTGGGTGATCCGGATGCGCCCGATGCCGCGGGAGAGGTGTCCGAAGCGGGCGTGGGGGTGAGTTCGCGGGTCCGGTGCGTCGGGCTGGTGCCGTCACCGTAAACCCCTATCACACGGTTGATTTCGGCACGCAGCGCATCCGCGTGTGCGGTTCGTTCGGTCGCGATCACGGTCAATTCGGCATGTCGCTGCGGCGTGACCGCGATCGCCGCCGTCGCGGCCGCGGCATCGGCGCGCGCCAGGATTTCCTGTGCGGCAAGTGGATCGGGCTGATACACCGTCTTATCCGTACATCCGGTGACCACGCCGATGGTCAACACACCCACGGTCGTGGCACTGACCAGCCGCAGGGCGGTGCGGCGGTCGACGATGCCGGTGCCACCGACACCAGCGCTGCCGTGCTGGGATTGGTGCCGGTCGATGGGAATGCCGGGAGTGCACCCGGCGCGCGGCGGGGCGGGGAGGCGGATGGGCACGGCACCATCGTGCCAGATTCGCGCGGCACGTCCGACCGGGCGTCTACCGCGCGGTAGGTGCGCCACCCGGCGCGCCGTGCGGCGAGCGCGTGGCCAGGAAACTTGCTCGAGGCTGCTGGTCCATTACACTCTCGAGGCGCGTTACGCTAGATCTTCGGTAGAGAAATTTTTCCACTGGCGACTGCTTGCAGTTCGCTCGAAGAGATCAGCCGTCTGACAACTGAACCAGGAGCCGCCCCACATGCCCATGCCGACCGAGGAAAGGGTGAGCCAGCTCGTTGCTGGGCTCGTCGAGCGCCGAGGATTCGACCTCGAGGGTGTCGAGATCTCGACGGCGGGCAAGCATGTGGATGCCCAGGCTCGGGTGCAGGTGATCGTCGACAGCGATACCGCATCCGATCTCGATACCATTGCCGGACTGAGCAGGGACCTCTCCGAGGCCCTCGACAATGCGGGCGATTTCGGCGAGACGCCCTATCTGCTCGAGGTGACCAGTCCCGGCATCGACCGCCCGCTCACCGCCGACCGCCACTGGCGCCGGGCCCAGGGCCGCAAGGTGCGGATCAAGCTACGCACCGGCGCGGCATCGCCGGATCCGAAGTCGTCGGACAAGTTCGAGGCCAGGGTCGGTGTCCGCACCGATGACACGGTGGCGCTGGTGCTCGGCGGGAAGAACAAGCCGCACCTGGTGACGATTCCGCTGGCCGATATCGCCGAGGCCGTCGTCCAGGTGGAATTCAACCCGCCGGGCGCGCGGGAACTGGAACTCGCGGGCGGAGTAGCGCCCGGTCGGCCACGGCCAGGGCAAGAGGAGGCGGTGGACCCCACCGCCGATGTCCGAACAACCGATGTACGAACCGAATCACTAGCAGCGTCCGATTCGCCGACCGAAGGGATCGTGGAATGAACATCGAAATCGAAGCCCTGCGCGCGATTGTCGCCGATAAAGGGATCTCGATCGAGACCGTGATCTCCGCGATCGAGTCGGCACTGCTCACGGCCTACCGCCATACCGAGGGCCACCAGCCCAACGCGCGTATCGACATCAACCAGAAGACCGGCGTGGTCCGGGTGATGGCGCGCGAACTCGACGTCGACGGCAATGTGATCTCCGAATGGGACGACACCCCAGAGGGTTTCGGCCGGATCGCGGCGACCACCGCGCGCCAGGTGGTGCTGCAGCGGCTGCGCGACGCCGAGAACGAGAAGTCCTTCGGCGAATTCTCCACTCATGAGGGCGATATCGTCGGCGGCGTGGTGCAGCGCGATGCCCGCGCCAATGCCCGCGGCACCGTCGTGGTGCGCATCGGCAGCGAACTGCACGGCACCGAGGGCCTGATCCCGCCCGCCGAGCAGGTGCCTGGCGAGAGCTATGAGCACGGCGACCGCATCAAGTGCTACGTCGTTGGTGTCTCCCGTGGCCCGCGCGGCCCGCAGATCACCCTCTCGCGCACCCATCCGAATCTGGTGCGCCGACTGTTCGCACTCGAGGTGCCCGAGATCGCCGATGGTTCGGTGGAGATCGTCGCGGTCGCCCGCGAGGCCGGACACCGCTCCAAGATCGCGGTCCGCACCACCGTGCCCGGTGTCAACGCCAAGGGCGCGTGTATCGGCCCGATGGGTCAGCGCGTGCGCAATGTGATGAGCGAATTGGCGGGGGAGAAGATCGACATCATCGATTACGCGGATGATCCGGCGACCTTCGTCGGGAATGCGCTGTCCCCGTCGAAAGTTGTCTCGGTCACGATCGTGGATCCCGAAGCCCGCGCGGCGCGCGTGGTCGTCCCCGACTTCCAGCTCTCGCTCGCGATCGGCAAGGAAGGGCAGAACGCCAGGTTGGCGGCTCGACTGACCGGTTGGCGGATCGATATCCGCAGCGATGCCACCCCGGATGCGGGCAGCGGCAGTGTGCGGACGGAGGCGCATCGGAGTTGACCGATTCCCGCCAATCGAGTCCACCGGATGACAGGTCCGCAGCTTCGACGGGGGCGGGGTTCGGTGTTCCGAGCGGGACAGCGGTAGAGTGGTGTCAGGTTCAGCCCGAGCCTTCGGTTCCTTTGTTCGAACGCACCACCGAGCACGTCCCGACGTACCGACGTCGAGCAGCTCCGGTGCGGACGTGCATCGGATGCCGGAAGCGCGAGTTGGCCGTCGATCTGTTGCGGATCGTGGCGCAGGACTGTGCGACCGGTGACGGTTTCAAGGTTGCTGCGATAGTTCCCGATCCGTGGCGCAGACTTCCCGGACGGGGTGCCTGGCTGCACCCCGTTTCGGTTTGTTTGCGCACTGCAGAACGACGCCGAGCATTCGGCAGAGCACTACGAGTGTCCGGAAATCTGGATATCTCAGCCCTGGAGAAGTACCTCGAGAACAGGCACGAGCACTCATGAGCACACCGTGAAGCACCAACGATGAACGTCCATCGGAGATAACCCGAGGTCGTGCGGGCCCGCCATCCCTAGGCGGAGGCACTGCTCGACCTCTCAGTGAGGAGAGCAGTGGCAGGCAAGGCCCGCGTGCACGAGTTGGCCAAAGAACTCGGTGTCACGAGCAAAGAACTACTCGCAACGCTCAAGGAGCAGGGCGAGTTCGTGAAGTCGGCGTCCTCGACGGTGGAAGCACCCGTCGCACGTCGGTTGCGCGAGTCGGTGGCAGGCAAGTCCGCCCCGGCGAACGGCACCGCGAAATCGGGGACGCGCCCCGGTTCCGCACCGTCGAGCACCCCGGCCGCGAAGCCCGCCGCAGGCGGCGGTCCGCGTCCGGGACCACGTACCCCAGCGCCCGCGCAGGCGGCGACCCCGGCGGCTCCGGCCGCCCGTGAGACGGCGACTCCGGCCGCCCGTCCCTCCGATGTGGTCCGGCCCGGTCCGGCCGCGCGTCCCGGACCCGCGGCCAAGCCCGCCCCGCGGGACACCACCCCGGTCCAGGAGACCCCGGCGGCTCCGGCCGCGAAGGCCGCTCCGGCGCCGAGCGCTCCGGCTCAGGGCGGACCCCGCCCGACGCCGGGTGGCGCACGTCCCGGTCAGCACCGTCCCGGTGCACCCGCACAGGGTGGTCCGCGTCCCGGTGGTCCGGCCGCGGCCGGACCGAAGCCGGGTCCGAAGGCCCCGCGCGTCGGCAACAATCCCTTCTCCTCCGCGCCCGATCGTGAGCGTCCCGCGCCGCGTCCGGCGCCCGGTCAGGGTGGACCCCGTCCGGGTCCCAGCCAGGGCCCGCGTCCGGGTCCCGGCCAGGGGCCGCGTCCGGGTCCGGCCCAGGGCGGTCCCGGTCCCCGTCCGGGAGGCGCTCAGGGCGAGCGGCGTCCGGGTCCCGGCCAAGGTGGTCCGCGTCCCGGTGGTCCGCGGCCTAGCCCCGGCTCGATGCCGCCGCGCCCGAATCCGGGTGCCATGCCCGCACGTTCGGCCCGTCCGGGTCCGGGCGGCGGCGCAGGTGCGGGCCGCCCAGGTCGCCCCGGCGGCGGTCCGGGTGGTGGCGGCGGTCGTCCCGGCGGCGGTGGCGGTGGCGGTGGCTACCGCGGCGGTGGCCAGGGTGGCGGCGGCACGGGTGCCCCCGGTGCCGGTGCCGGTGCTCCCGCGGCCGGTGGTTTCCGTGGTCGTCCCGGTGGTGGCGGTGGCGGTCGTCCGGGTGGTCCCGGTGGCCGTGGCGGTGCGGCCGGCGCGTTCGGTCGTCCCGGTGGCGCGCCTCGTCGTGGCCGCAAGTCGAAGCGGGCGAAGCGCGCTGAGTACGAAAGCATGCAAGCGCCCGCCGTCGGCGGCGTGCGGCTGCCTCGCGGTAACGGCGAGATCATCCGTCTCGCGCGCGGTGCGTCGCTGTCGGACTTCGCGGAGAAGATCGATGCGAACCCGGCCGCCCTGGTGCAGGCGCTGTTCAACCTCGGTGAGATGGTCACCGCGACCCAGTCGGTGAACGACGAGACCCTCGAGCTGCTCGGCAGCGAGATGAACTACGTCGTGCACGTGGTCAGCCCCGAGGACGAGGACCGCGAGCTGCTGGAATCGTTCGACCTGACCTACGGTGAGGACGAGGGCGGCGAGGAAGACCTCGAACAGCGTCCGCCGGTGGTGACCGTCATGGGTCACGTCGACCACGGTAAGACCCGACTGCTCGACACGATCCGTAAGGCCAACGTCCGTGAGGGCGAGGCCGGTGGCATCACCCAGCACATCGGTGCCTACCAGGTGCTCACCCATCTGGGCGATAACGACCGGCTCATCACCTTCATCGACACCCCGGGTCACGAGGCGTTCACCGCCATGCGTGCTCGTGGTGCGAAGGCCACCGATATCGCGATCCTGGTGGTCGCCGCCGACGACGGCGTCATGCCGCAGACGGTGGAGGCGATCAACCACGCGCAGGCGGCCGATGTGCCGATCGTGGTGGCGGTCAACAAGATCGACAAGGAAGGCGCGAACCCGGACAAGATCCGGCAGCAGCTGACCGAATACAACCTGGTTGCCGAGGAATACGGTGGCGACACCATGTTCGTCGACATCTCCGCCAAGCAGGGCACCAATATCGAGCAGCTGCTCGAGGCGGTGCTGCTGACCGCGGACGCGGCGCTCGATCTGCGGGCCAATCCGGATATGGACGCGCAGGGTGTTGCCATCGAGGCGCACCTCGACCGTGGCCGCGGCCCGGTGGCGACCGTGCTGATCCAGCGCGGCACGCTGCGGGTCGGCGACTCGATTGTGGCGGGCGACGCTTACGGTCGTGTCCGCCGCATGGTCGACGAGCACGGCGACGATGTCGCCGCGGCGCTGCCGTCGCGGCCGGTCCAGGTCATCGGCTTCACATCGGTGCCCGGAGCCGGTGACAACCTGCTCGTCGTCGACGAGGACCGGATCGCTCGCCAGATCGCCGACCGCCGCAATGCGCGCAAGCGCAATGCACTGGCCGCGCGCAGCCGCAAGCGGATCAGCCTGGAAGATCTGGATGCCGCGCTGAAGGAGACTTCGGAGCTCAACCTGATCCTCAAGGGCGACAACTCCGGTACCGTCGAGGCCCTCGAGGAGGCGCTGCTCGGTATCGAGATCGACGACGAGGTGCGCCTGCGGGTCATCGACCGCGGTGTCGGTGGCGTCACCGAGACCAACGTCAACCTGGCGTCGGCGTCGAACGCGATCATCATCGGGTTCAATGTCCGGGCCGAGGGCAAGGCGACCGAGCTGGCCAACCGCGAAGGTGTGGACATCCGGTACTACTCGGTGATCTACCAGGCCATCGACGAAATCGAGAAGGCCCTCAAGGGCATGCTCAAGCCGATCTACGAAGAGGTCGAGCTGGGCCGGGCGGAGATCCGCGCGATCTTCCGTTCGTCGAAGGTCGGCAATATCGCCGGCTGCATGGTCACCTCGGGTTCGGTCAAGCGCAACGCCAAGGCGCGCCTGCTCCGCGACAATGTGGTGGTCGCCGAGACGGTCACGATCTCTACCTTGCGGCGGGAGAAGGACGACGTCACCGAAGTTCGCGAGGGCTTCGAATGCGGTATGACGTTGACCTACAACGACATCAAGGAAGGCGACGTGATCGAGGCCTACGAGCTGCGCGAGAAGCCGCGCGACTGAGATTGTGCATCGGTGGTCCGGTCCATCAGCATCGGGCCGGACCACCGAGACCATCTTTTCGTAGGTACCGATACAGGAGGCTTGGGTGTACCTGGGTGCACTGGAGTTCGACGTCCTGCTCGGCGATGTGCGCTCGTTGAAGCAGAAGCGTTCGGTGATCCGGCCCGTGCTGGCCGAATTGCAACGCTTCGGCGTGAGTGCCGCCGAGGGTGGGGAACAAGACCGCCACCGTCGCTCACTGCTCGGAGTCGCCATGGTCAGTTCCGGTATGGATCACCTGACCGAGGTTCTCGACAAATGTGAGCGCCACGTCGCGGCTCGTCCGGAGTTAGAGTTGCTGGCAGTGCGCCGCAGGATCTTCGGACCCGAAGACTGACGAGAGTTATGTAAGTGAGGAGGGTTCAGCCATGGTGGATCAAGCCAGGGCACGCCGACTCGCCAAGCGGATTTCCGCGATCGTGGCGACCGCGATCGAGTACGAGGTGAAGGATCCGCGTCTGAATTTCGTGACCGTGACCGATGCGAAGGTCACCGGCGATCTGCGCGAGGCGACGGTGTACTACACGGTGATGGGCGAAACCCTCGACGTGGAACCGGATTACGCGGCCGCGGCTGCCGGTCTGGAGAAGGCGAAGGGTGTGCTGCGCTCGAAGGTGGGCGCGGGTACCGGCGTGAAGTTCACCCCGACGCTCGCGTTCGTACTCGACAAGGTGCCCGATGCGGCACGGGATATGGAAGAGCTATTGGCCAGGGCGCGGGCCGCCGATGACGCGGTCGCGAAGGTGGCGGCCACCGCCACCCATGCCGGCGATGCGGACCCGTACAAGGTCGAACGCGAATCCGACGAGTGACGCGCGGTAGACCATGACGACGATGCCCGTCGACCCGGGTAGGGGGGTCGCTGTCGATGCGGTCGAGTTCGGACCGGCCGTTGCGGCATTGAGCGCGGCGCGTTCGGTCACCATCCTGTGCCATGTGCAGCCCGATGCCGACACGATCGGCAGCGGACTCGCCTTGGCCTTGGTGTTGCATCGGCGCGGTGTGCCGGTGTGGGTATCGTTCGCCGAACCCGCCGAACTGCCCGCAACGATGCGGACGCTGCCCGGTGTGCAGCATCTGGTGCCGCCGGCGGATGTCCCCGCCGAGGTCGATCTGCTGGTTTCCGTGGACTGCGGCAGTGCCGGTCGGCTGGGTGCGCTCGCCGATCGATTGGCCGGAGCCCGAACGACTTTGGTGTTCGATCATCACCGCTCCAATACCCGGTTCGGGACGATCAATGTGATCGATGCGGGTGCGGAATCGACGACGAGTCTGATCGCGCGGTTGCTCGATACCTGGCAGGTGCCGATCGATGCCGAAGTGGCACATTGCCTCTACGCCGGTCTGGTTACCGATACCGGATCATTTCGCTGGGTGCGGCCCGGCACCCATCAGCTGGCCGAACGACTGCTGGCCACCGGCATCGACGGTGCCGAAATCACACGCTCGCTGATGGATACGCATCCGTTCGGCTGGTTGCCGATGTTGTCGCGGGTGCTCGGTTCGGCTCGATTGGAGCCGCAGGCCGGCGGTGGGACCGGGCTGGTGTACGCCATTGTGCGGCGCGAGGATGTCGATGGTGTGCGCTCGGAAGAGGTGGAGAGTGTGGTCGATATCGTCCGCACCACCTCCGAGGCCGGGGTTGCCGCGGTATTCAAGGAATCTCGCACGATTCCGGATCGGTGGACGGTGTCGCTGCGCTCGCGCGATAGCGCGCCGGGCGCGCAGGACGGTGTCGATGTGGCTACTGTCGCAACGTCTTTGGGCGGTGGCGGGCATCGGTTCGCGGCCGGGTATACCACGCACGGCACGTCGGATTCGGTGGTTGCGGCGCTATTGGCCGAACTCGGGTGAGTACGGTGGTTGCGGGTCCGCTGGTCGAGCAGCGGCATGCTGCGCGTGGGCGCTGTTCGGGCGCTGCGCCGTTGTCGCGAGATGCTCTGCATGGCATAGCTTTTCGGGTCCATTGTGGTGACGAACCCGGCGACGTCGGGAATTGCCGCTGATGGACGAGATACAACCGGATCCGTCGCATAACGGGGACGGCCTCGATGCGGTGGCGAATCTGCTGCGCGAGGTCGAGGCTGCCGAGGAGATCAGCGGGGACGCATCGGATCCGATCGGTGCGGTCATGCCTCGACGGATTCTCGGACTCGCTTTGCCGACCTTGGGTGTGCTGATCGCGGAGCCCATCTATCTGCTGTTCGACCTGGCTGTGGTGGGCCGGCTCGGGGCGTTGGCATTGGCCGGGCTCGCCGTCGGCGGATTGATTCTGGCGCAGGTGAGCTCGCAGCTGACATTCCTCTCATATGGGACCACGGCGCGAGCGGCGCGGCGGCATGGGGCTGGGGATGAGCGCGGTGCGATCGGAGAGGGCGTGCAGGCGACCTGGGTCGCCGTGATCGTCGCAACGCTGGTTCTTGTTGTGGGGCAGGCGATTGCGGTTCCGCTGACGAATGTGATCGCGGGTGGTGGGGATATTGCCGGGGAGGCGTTGGTCTGGGTGCGGATCGCGTTGTTCGGGGTGCCGCTGATTCTGCTCGCCATGGCGGGTAATGGGTGGTTGCGCGGGGTGCAGGAGACGCGTAGGCCGCTGCTGTTCGTTGTCGCGGGACTGCTGGTTTCGGGGGTGCTGTGCCCGACGCTTGTGCACGGGTTGCTCGGTGCGCCGCGGCTGGAGCTGGCGGGTTCGGCGGTCGCGAATGTGGCGGGTCAGGCGGTGACGGCCGGGTTGTTCCTGAGTGCGCTGGTGCGCGCGCGTGTTTCGCTGGTGCCGCACTGGTCGGTGATGCGAGCGCAACTGATTCTCGGCCGTGATCTGATCGCCCGCAGCCTCGCCTTCCAAGCCAGCTTCGTCTCGGCGGCGGCCGTCGCCTCCCGATTCGGTGCGGCATCGGTGGCCGCGCATCAATTGGTCCTGCAGCTCTGGAATTTCCTTGCCCTGACCCTGGATTCGCTTGCCATTGCCGCTCAAACGCTGGTCGGTGCGGCGCTCGGCGCGGGCGACGCCGCCGGTGCGCGCGGACTCGCACGCCGCATCACCCGCTGGTCGGGAGGATTCGCGCTGGTGCTGGCGGCCGCCTTCGCGGTGGGCGCGACTGTCATCCCCGAACTCTTCACCGACGATCCGGCTGTCCTCGACCGCACCCATGTCGCCTGGTGGTTCTTCGTGGCCATCATCCCGATCGCGGGCATCGTCTTCGCCCTCGACGGTGTCCTCCTGGGCGCGGGCGACGCCGCATACCTCCGCAACACCACCCTCGGCGCGGCCCTCCTCGGCTTCCTCCCCGCCATCTGGCTGTCCCTCCTCTTGAACTGGGGCATAGCTGGCATCTGGACCGGACTGGTAGCCTTCATGCTCCTACGCCTACTCGCCGTAGTCTGGCGCGCAGAATCCGGCCACTGGGCCCGAATCGGCGCCGAGGTCCCCAGCGTCAGTACGTGATCCGCGAAACGGCACAGGGAACTCCATTTCGACGCACCGGAGTCAGCCTGCTCGGTACTTGCGAGCAACCACTGCCGCGGGGCGTACGGAACGTCCCGATACCGTCAAGCCGGGCCGGATTGTGGTGTCCACGGTGCGATCCGCATGCGCGTCGTCGGTGATCGTCACCTCGGCCGCTTCCATGGTGAGCGCGTCGAAGGGGGCGTCGGGGTGTGGGGTGATCAGGGTGCCGCCGCGGCCGGTGATGAGGCGTTCGATGCGGGTGGCGATGGCTTCGAATGCCGCGCGCTCACGTGCGGATTCTGCGGTGGTGGCGCAGGCGGTGGTATCGGTGTGGAGGGCGAAGAGTTCCAGGACGAGTGGGAGGTCGGCGCCCGCGCGATCGCGGCGGTCGCGTGCCTTGGCTTCGTCGGCCAGGCGGTCGATGGTGTTGGCTTGGCGCGCGATTGTTCGGGTCAGGTCTTCGATGCGTTCCGCTAGGTCGGCGAGTGGGTCGGTTGCCTCGAGCTGTGGCCCGCGAGAACCGATCGAGTAGTCGGTTGGTGGCCCGGTCGGGGTCTCGGCCTGTGGCGCGTTGGGGTTGGTGGTGCGACTGGATTGCGGCATGGCCGGGTTGGTCGTGGCCTCGGCCCATGGATTGCGGGGTCTGGTGGGTTGACCAGGCTGTGGTTCGGTTGGGGCGGTGCGGGTTTCGCGCTCTGGCACGTGCGGGACGGTGGGGTCGGTCGGCTGTGACGTGGTTGGGTTGGTGGTGGTCTCTACCTGCGGCGCGCCGGGGGTGGTCGGGTCCTCGGGGTGCGGCGCGGCGGGCTCGGTCATGCTCGCACCTTAACGTGCGTCGCTGGGGGTACAGCGATGGTTTTGGGCGGCAGCGGGATCCATCATCGAGAACTGGGCTGGTGTCGGATGTGGCTGCTACCATCGCGTCTCATGGGGGTCTACGGCATCGACCTTGGTACGACCAACTCGGCGATCGCGCGGATGGACACCGACGGCCGGCCCGACGTCGTGATCGGTTTGAACGGCGAGGCGACGGTGCCTTCGGTCGTCTTGTTCGCATCGGCGTTCGATCATCTGGTGGGCGAGGGCGCGCGGCGGCAGGCCCGGCTCGATCCGGAGCATGTGTGCGCGCTGGTGAAGCGGCGCATGGGCGATACGGATTGGCGCTTCGCCGCGCACGGTCAGACCTGGTCCGCGCCCGCGGTTTCGGCGCTGATCTTGAAAAGCCTTGCCGCGGATGCCGAATTCAGCGGTGGCGAGCCGGTGAAACGCGTGGTCATCACCGTGCCCGCCTACTTCGGTGACGAGGAGCGGCGCGCGACCATCCAGGCGGGCACGTATGCGGGCTTCGATGTCGCCGGTGTGCTCTCCGAGCCGATCGCCGCGGCGCTCTCCTACGGTTTCGGCAGACTCGACGGCAGCCATGCGGTGCGAGCGGCAGGCCCCGAGGCACAGCGTGACCACGGAGGGCACCGCGAATCCAGCACCGATGTCGGCAAGCCGGGTCAGCGCGAGACGGTTCTCGTCTACGACTTGGGCGGCGGTACCTTCGACGTCACCGTCATCGAACTCGCCGACCGCCGCATCTCGGTGCTCGCGGTCGAGGGCGATCACCAGCTCGGCGGCGCCGACTGGGATGAACGCATCGCGCTGTATCTTTCGCAGAAGTTCTGCGAGGCGAATCCGGATGCCGAAGACCCGCTGGACGATTCGGCGGGTTCGCAGATGCTGGTGCTGGCCGCCGAACGCGCCAAGCGCGAGCTGACCGATGCCGAGCGCACCGATGTGGTGATCGCACACGACGGCGCCCGCGCGGTGATCCCGCTGACGCGCGCCGAAGTCGACGCGATGACCGCCTCGCTCATGCGCCGCACCATCGATCTGGCCCGCGACTGCCTCGCCGCGGCGAGTAAGCGCGGCGTCGCATCCGTTGATCGTCTGCTGCTCGTCGGCGGCTCCTCGCGCATGCCGATGGTGCAGCGGGAACTGCGCAAGGTACTCGGCCTCGCCGGCGAACTGCGGGACCCCGACCTCTCGGTGGCGCGCGGCGCGGCGCTCTACGGCGAGAAACTGGAGATGCAGCGTCTCGTCCTCGCCGACCTCACCACGCGCGGCCGACTGCGTGACGGTGCGAGTATCGAAGATGCGGCACCGGCCGATCTGGACCAATCGATCGCCCGCGTCGCCGCCTCCTTCGGACAACCGGTCGGGCTGGTGCGCCGGATGCTCGAAATCCAGGTCGATACCGTCGTTTCGCGCGGTTTCGGTGTGCTGGCCCTCGACTATCAGTACGGGCTGGCGGCGACCTGGTTGGTTCATCGCAATTCGACACTGCCGGTGAAGGTGCGTCGCTCGTTCGGCACCGTGCGCGCGGATCAGGACGAAATCGCGCTGACCATCGTGGAACAGCAGGGCCAGGCGGCATCGGCGCGGCCCGAGGATGCGAAGGTGCTGGTGGAAGGCCGAATTCGCGGCATCCCCGCGGGCTATCCCGAGGGCAGCGAAGTGCGGGTGACCTTCGAGATGGGTTTCGATGGCGTCCTGCGCGTCACCTGCCATCACATCGACGCCGATATTCCGTTGGTGCTGACCGCGCAGACCGGCGCGACCCTGTCGCAAGCGGATGTCGCGCGCGAACTCGATCAGGTCCAGCGCACCCGCCGCCGCGACAGCTGAGCCGTGACCATGCAGGCGTTCGATCCGAACGACTACCGCAAGCGGGTGCTCGCCGATATCGAACGCCGTGGCGGGCTCGAGGAATCGGATGCGTTCGAGATCTATGACATTCCGCTGGAGGAGGTGGAGTCGCTGACCGATGCCGAAGTCGCCGCCAGGGTCGAGGAGGTCTGGGGCTTCTGGCAGCGTCAGCGTGACCATCCGAAGTACCGGGTGCTGGTTGGGCTACTGGTGGACGCGCATCCCAACTTGTCGCGGGTGCTCCTGGATTCGGCGGTGCGTCGCGTGGAAGCGGCGCGGATAAGGGACGTGCGCGAGCGACGGGATGCGGACCGCTACGAGCTGCTCGATGCCGCGATCTCGCGCTTGGTGCAGCGGCACGGCGGGGTCCCGGCCGGGAAGGTGGCCGGGCTGGAAGAGATCGGCGCGATGGGCGGGCTCGGTGTCGCCGAGGTCGCGACTCGATTGCGCAGGCATCGGGTCATCGAGGACGCACCGACGCCCCTGGGTGTGCTCACCGATCAACGTAGGCAACAGATTCGGCAGTTGCTGAGCGAATGGGAACGGCTGATCGACGGTGAACCGACGCCGACGCTGTTCGCGCTGCTGCGGGTGGATCCGGCGAAAGCCGGTCAGGGCCAGGAGATTCGATTGCGCGCCGAGGCATTGCGCGCGCGATCGCGGGAGCTACCTCCGGGGCGCGTCCGAGTTGTGTTGGACGAGTTGTTGATTCACATCCGTGATGTGCTCGAATCGGGCGAGGCGACGCTGCGGGAGTATCTGCGAGCGGTGGCCGAGGATGTCGCCAAGGAATTGCGGCCCAAGGTCAGAGCGGCGGTATTGGTCGAGGACGAACTCGTCGGCGACGACTTCCAGTATCTGCTCGACGAGGCGATGCGGATGGGGCTCGATCGGGCCGATGCCACCCGGGTACTCACCGAGATCGCCGCGGAACTCGGTGCGCGAGTGTCGAATTCGCCGCCTGCCATGCCGCCGCAACCCATAGCGCAACCGCCTGCACCCAGACGCTGGGAGGCGCCGCTCAAGGCCGCTCGCGGGGCGCTGCGCGGAGGTCGCCCCCAGGAAGCCGCGCGGCATGTCGAGGATGCGCGCCGACTGGTGGGTTCCGATGGCGAAGGGCTCACGCCGATTCGTTCGGTATCCGACGAGGTGGACCGGGTACTGAGCGAGGCGCAGGCGCATTGGCGAGATGCGACCGCCGCGTGTGCGGCAAAGCGGTATGTCGAGGCGTTGCCGCATCTGGAGCAGGTGCGCCGCACCGCATCCGATCTGCTGCCGCCGAGCCAGGTGCCGAGTATCGACCAGTTGCTCGCCGAAGCCCGGGAAGCCATTGCCGAAGCGGACCGGCTCGTCGCCGAGGCGCAAGCGGGACCGGACGACGCCAGGATGCGCGGGCTGATCGCGGCGGTCGAGGTATGCGCCGACCACGCCGGTGCGGCGGTCGCGCTCGCGGAGTCGCCGATCGAGGCGCCGCGGCGGGTCGAGACCACCAGATTGGCGAATGGGTCGGTGCTCGTGGCTTGGTCGCCGACGTCGACGGATAACGTCGCCTACCGGGTGACGAGGTTGCAGCCGGACGGATCGTGGCGTGTGGTGGGCCGTACCCAGGCGACAGAACTCGAGGACGGTGGCGCGCCCGCCGTCGGGCAGCCGATATACGCGGTGGCCGCCGCCGTTGCGGGCCGGTACTCGGAGATCACCCGATCCGATACCGGCCCCGCCGTGAAACCGCAACGCGGACCGGAGCAATCGCAGGACGATCCGTCGCCGAGTGGCATACCGACCGTGACCGGGCTCGACGAACAGGCGGGGCTGCTGGTCTTCGTTTGGCCCACCGGCGTCACCGAGGTCATGGCCGTCGTGCGGCCCGACCACCCCCCGACCACCCCGGACGACCCCCAGGCCCGCTCCTGGAAGGTCACCAATATGCGGTACGAAATCGATGGCGGTGTCCGGATCCCGCCCGATATTCCGCGACCCTGCCATGTCGCCATCGCATCCTGCCGCCGCGAACCGAACGGAAAACTCACCGTCGCTGCGGGTTTCGCGCCGACCGCGCGGATTCGCTGGTTCGGGTAGCCGAGATCGGTCCGACGGTTCTTCGCACGCCGACCGTTCATGACGGCGCAACGCTGGGTGATCGGCGACAAGCCGGATTCGGCGACAGCACAGGGCAGGATAGGGACGTGCTCGCACAGAACGCTGTGAATTCGGTACGGACGCGGGTGTCCTCGACGTATGTGCTCGCCGCGCTGATCGTCCTCGGACTGGTCCTGCAGGCGCCGCTGGTGCATGCGGTGGGGGCGTCCGCGCGACTGCAGACCGCGGTGACGATTTTCGCGGGTGTCTTCGTGCAGGCAGTGCCGTTTCTGGCGCTCGGGGTGCTGGTGAGCGGTGGTATCGCCGCCTTCGTCTCACCTGCGGCGCTGCGAAAGGTATTGCCGCGCAATGAATCCGCGGCGATCGGCGTTGCCGGACTCGCCGGGATGGCGCTGCCCGGATGTGAATGTGGTGTCGTGCCGGTGGCGCGGCGGCTGACCGACCAGGGGGCGCCCGGTTCGGTGGCCCTGGCCTTCATGCTGTCGGCCCCCGCGATCAACCCGGTGGTGTTGATCGCCACGACGGTGGCATTTCCCGGCGAGCCCGCAATGGTGGCCGCGCGGTTCACCGGCTCGCTGGCCACCGCGGTGGTGATGGGGCAGATCTGGTCGCGGATCGGACGTCCGGCCTGGCTGCTTCCGCGCGGCACCGGGCGCGATCACTGTGTGATGGGGCGAACCCGGTGGGAGGTTTTCACCGAGGCCGCGCGCCACGATCTCCTGCAGGCCAGCGCATTTCTGGTGCTCGGTGCCGCGGCCGCCGCCGCGCTGCATGTCCTGGTTCCACCCGCCTGGTACGAGCGTTTGGCCGGGCAGATAGTGGTCGCGATCTTGATCATGGCGGTGCTGGCGATCGTGCTCGCGCTGTGCTCGGAGGCCGATGCGTTCGTCGCCGCGAGTATGTCGACGCTGCCCCTGCTGCCGCGGCTGGTATTCCTGGTCGTCGGCCCGGCCGTCGACGTGAAGCTCTTCGCCATGCAGGCGGGCAGTTTCGGCCGCCGCTTCGCAATGCGCTTCGCGCCCTTGACCTTCGCGGTCGCCGTGGCCTGCGGCACGATCGCCGGATACATCTTCCTCGGAGGTGCCCGATGAAGCGAGAAACACAGAATCTACTGTTGCTACTGATCGGCACCGCGGTGCTCTGGATAACCCTCGACGGCAGCTACCTGCGCTATGTAAAACCGAGCCTCTACCCATTCCTACTGATCAGCAGCATCGGCTTCATTCTGCTGGCCCTGGTGGCAATCATCCGAGATATCCGCCGCAACACCGCATCCGACGAACACGTCACCGTCGAGGACGGGAGCGACGATCCTCCGAGCCACCCGGGCATGCAACACGCGTGCGACGCAGAGGACCATGCCAACTCGGAAGCCCATGGTGACTTGGTCGGCCGTGAGTACACGTTCGGCGGCGACGATGTGCCGAGCCACGTCGACGTGCAGGTCCATGTCAACGCGCTGGGCCCCGACGATGTGCGGAGCCCTGCCGATGCACTGGGCCGCGGCGATGCGTTCGGCAACGCCATTGCACAGCATGAGCACGGTTCGGGTCGCGCGCAGTGGTTGTTGCTCGCGCCGGTTGCCGCGCTCTTGCTCATCGCACCCCCCGCACTGGGTGCGGGGGCGGCGGTTACCAGTTCACCGGTTCAACTGGTGCCGCGCGACTTCGCCGCGGAGCAGCCGAAGCTCTGGGCCTTTCCGCCGCTGTCAGCCGAGTCGGCGCCGCGGTTGCCGATTGTCGACCTGGTGGATCGTGCGCTCCAGGACTCCAGTCACTCCCTGGATGGTCGCGAGGTCACCATCAGCGGGTTCGTCATTCGGCCCAAGGATCTCGTGCAGCGGCATCCGGATACGCCCGATGCGGATCTCGCGCGGGTGGTCATCACCTGCTGTGTCGCTGATGCGCGGTATGTACTGGTGCACCTGTCGGGGATGGGGGAGGTGATCGAGGACGATGCGTGGCTCGAGGTCCGTGGGGTCGTCGAAACCGGCAGTGCCCAGCGAGATCCGGATCACACGCCCACCCTCGTCGTCACCGACTACCAGCGGATCGAGGCCCCGGATCGGCCCTACGAACGCGGCCGCTAGCGGCGGACTCGACCCCGGCATCGCCCATGATCGTCGAGCCGAACGGCGCGAACCTCCACAGATATGCCAATGTAGGTGTGGTGATACCCAAGTTGATGGCGGTGAGCGACATTCATGTCGGGCACCAGGGGAATCGTCCGGTCGTCGAGCAGATTCGAGCGGATTCGCCCGAGGACTGGCTCATCGTGGCCGGGGACGTGGGGGAGAAGTCCGACGATATTCGCTGGGCGCTGGAGTTGCTGCGTGGCCGCTTCGCCAAGGTGATCTGGGTGCCGGGCAACCACGAATTGTGGACCACGGCGAAAGATCCGGTGCAGATGCACGGTGTCGCGCGCTACGACTACCTGGTTTCGATCTGCCGGGACCTCGATGTCATCACACCAGAGGATCCATTCCCGGTGTGGACCGGCGCGGGGTCCGAACAGTACGGCGGTCAGGTCACACTGGTTCCGATGTTCTTGCTGTACGACTACTCGTTCCTGCCCAAGGGCACCAAGACGAAGGCCGAGGGACTCGCCCTGGCCCGGGAACGCAATGTGGTGGCCACCGACGAATTCCTGCTTTCGCCGGATCCGTACCTGACCCGGGACGCCTGGTGTCATGCTCGGGTTCAGGTCACCAAGCGGAAGCTGGACGCGCTGCCATCCGAGACGCCGATCGTGATGATCAATCACTTCCCGCTGGTGCGCCAGCCCACCGAGGTGCTGTGGTATCCGGAATTCGCGCTCTGGTGCGGCACCGACCTCACCGCCGACTGGCACACCAGCTACAACGTGGTCTGCTCGGTCTACGGCCACCTGCACATCCCACGCACCTCCTATTACGACGGCGTGCGCTTCGAAGAGGTATCGCTCGGATACCCTCGCGAATGGCAGCGCCGCGGACTGCCGGACCAGTTGCTGCGTCAAATCCTCCCGACCCCCGAGTACCCGCCGGGTTCGCTGAACAATTGGGGCGGCCACTTCAAGGTGACCCCCGAGATGGAGGCCGCGGCCGCCGAGATGCGCGCCAAAGCCGACCGTCGCCGCGGTGTTTGAGGCGGGCACCTGGTCCTCGACTAGGCTCGACGGCAATGATCGAGAAAATTCTTCCCGCTGGTGTGGCTTCGGCCGAGCTGCTGGAGTATCCCGAGGATCTGCAGCCGCATCCGGCCGAGGCGCACCTCATCGAGAAATCGGTGGAGAAGCGCCGCCGGGACTTCATCGGTGCTCGGTACTGCGCCCGGCTGGCGCTGGCGGAACTGGATGAGGCGCCGGTCGCGATCGGCAAGGGCGAGCGGGGTGCGCCGGTGTGGCCGCGCGGCATCGTCGGCAGCCTGACGCACTGTGATGGCTACCGGGCCGCGGCCTTGGGGCACAAGCTGCGGTTCCGCTCGATCGGTATCGATGCCGAACCGCACGGCACCCTGCCCGAGGGGGTGCTGGATTCGGTGAGCCTGCCACCCGAACGGGACTGGTTGGCCCGGGTCGACGGTTCGGGCCTGCACCTGGACCGCTTGCTGTTCTGCGCGAAGGAAGCCACCTATAAGGCGTGGTGGCCATTGACCGCACGCTGGCTCGGCTTCGAGGATGCCCACATCACCTTCACTCTCGATGAGGGCTCCGATGGTGCCGGTTCGGGCACCTTCCACAGCCAGATCCTGGTGCCCGGACAGGTCACCGACGGTGGTGCGCCGCTGATTTCCTTCGATGGCCGTTGGATGATCGGCGACGGACTCATCCTGACCGCGATCGTGCACGTCTGATGGCCGACGCACTCGGCGGCCTGCTGATCGTCGACAAGGACGGCGGCTGGACCAGCCACGATGTCGTCGCGAAGTGCCGAAAACTACTACGCACCAAGAAGATCGGGCACGCCGGGACGCTCGATCCGATGGCCACCGGCGTACTGGTGCTCGGTGTCGAGCGCGCCACCAAACTGCTCGGCCTACTGACGCTGACCACCAAGGCCTACACCGCGACCATTCGGCTCGGACAGGCCACCACCACCGACGATGCCGAGGGCGAAGTGCTCTCGGCCGCGGCGGCGACTCATCTCGCCGATGCCGAAATCAGCATGCACACGGCAGAGTTGACCGGCGCGATCGAGCAGGTGCCCGCCACGGTCAGTGCCATCAAGGTGAACGGCGAACGTGCCTATGCCCGGCATCGGGCCGGTGAGGATGTCCGGCTCGCCGCTCGTCCCGTCACCGTCTCGCGCTTCGATATCCTTGCCCGCCGGAATATTTCGGACTTCGTCGATCTGGACGTGGTCGTCGAATGTTCGTCCGGCACCTACGTTCGGGCACTGGCGCGTGATCTGGGCGCCGCACTCGGCGTCGGTGGCCACCTGACCGCGTTGCGCCGCACCAGGGTCGGCCCGTTCACCCTCGAACACGCCAGAACCCTCGACGAATTGGCGGTGGCCGCCGAATCCGCGGATCCGCTGTTGAGTCTGGATATCGACGACGCCATCCGAACCGCATTCCTGCATCGCGATATCGATGACAAGCAGGCAGACGATCTGCGCAACGGCCGCTGGCTCGAGCCGGTCGGCATATCCGGCGTCTACGCCGCGCTCGACCCGTCCGGACGCGCGATCGCGCTATTGCAGGAGAGCGGCAAGCGCGCGGCCTCGGTCATGGTCGTACGTCCGTCGAATCTCTGATTACGCCGAGTGGTTCCAGCGCACAGAGTGGGGCGCCGACGCATATATCGCGGAGTTCGCCGCGTTCGCCCGAGATGATCGCCTGGATGTCGGATCGCTGCCCTGTGCGAGGCGGTCGGTGGTCGTGCGTCAACTGACACGGCGATCCGTAGAGTGGCCGCGGTAGACAAGTGCGACGAAGGTTGTGGGGAATGAGTGAACCGGTCGATACGTTCGAGCTCTGGGACCGCGACGGTGACGGTCTGGTGTCGGTCGAGGACATCGTCACCGGAATCCGTTCGCTCGGACTGGAAGTCGATGACGAGGCCGTCGAACGGATGGTCGCCGCCGCCGATACCAATGGCGACTTCCTGGTCTCCCGAGCCGAATTCGATGCCGCCCTGGTCGGCGGGCGTATCGAGGTCACCGATGCCGATGCGGCCTTCACGGTCTTCGATATCAATGGCGACGGCAAGATCTCGGTCGACGAACTCGAATCCCTGATCCGCCATGTCGGTGCCGGGCGGATCGACGAGCCCGCCGAATCGCTGCTGGCCGCGGCGGATGCGGACAGGGACGGCTTCCTGTCGCCGTCCGAATTCCGTGCGCTGCTGGACTTCCTATCGCGCTGACCGATTCGGCGCACACCATTTCTATGGGGCTTGACCTGTGTTAACTCCGCGGCCCAGCGATCCGATAAGGATATCGGAGTGTGTTCTTGCCGCGGTTGCGGTGGCCGCGGCGGCGTGCGGTGGTGACAGCTGAGCGTCACCACCGGCACGCGAGTGTCAGTCGCTGAGCCAGATGGCTTCGGCAGCGGGGCTGCCGAGATCGATGGTGCGGTCCTCGATGCGAATCGCGATGGTGCCCGCGAAGTCTCGGCGCTCCATCACGACGATCGGCGTATCCAGAGCGATGCCGACCGAATCGAAGTAGCGCAGCATATCCGGATCTGCGTCGGAAATCCGTGCGACATGGCCGGATTCGCCCGCGCGGAAATCACTGAGTTGGCGGGCGGGTGGCGTCGGCACCGCGCCGTCGACCGAGGGAATGGGATCGCCGTGCGGATCCCGGTCCGGATAGCCGAGTTTCGCGTCGATGCGCGCCATCAGCAATTCCGAGACCGCGTGCTCGAGCACCTCGGCCTCATCGTGCACCTCATCCCAGCCGTAGCCGAGTTCGTTGACGAGGAAGGTCTCGATCAGCCGGTGCCGACGCACCATGGCGACCGCCGCGCGCCGCCCGTGTTCGGTGAGGGTGATGGACCCGTACCGAGCGTGTTCGACAAGGCCTTGATCGGCGAGCTTGCGCACCGCCTCGGAAACCGTGGAGGCCGAGACACCGATCCGTTCGGCGAGCAGTTTCGTCGATACCTTTTCCTGCGACCACTCCTGCGCGGTCCAGATCACCTTCAAATAATCCTGGGCGACCGAGGTGAGCTCCGGCGCAACCGTCGCGGTGCTGCCGTGGGGCCCTGTGGTCTCGGTCGGCTGCGCTGCGGTGTCGGCCAGCTCGCGTCGGGTTGCGATGTCTCGTTTACCGGGCACATCTTCGAGCTTATGCATTGCACTCCCGATTCACACATCCAGACTCTTACCGGAAAGACACCGATCGTGATCGGCACGCAACTGTCGTCGCCCAGTTGAACCCGCAATTCACCCCATGTACACAACGAACTCGGGTCGGAGTGCGGATGGCCACCTCCGAATACTGTTCGCCTCCCGTTTTGCGTAGGCTGCGGACTGTGCAGAGATGGCGAAGTCTCGACGAGGTGCCCGCGGACTGGGGGCGGTGCGTGCTCACGATCGGCGTATTCGACGGTGTGCATCGCGGCCACGCGCAGCTGATCAGCAGGGCCGTGAAGTCCGCTGCCGCACGGGGTGTTCCGGCGGTGTTGATGACCTTCGATCCGCACCCGATGGAAGTGGTGCGCCCCGGTTCGCATCCGGCGCAGTTGACGACGCTGACCCGGCGTGCGGAATTGGCCGAGGAACTCGGCGTCGACGTGTTCTGCGTCATTCCCTTCACCCAAGAATTCATGAAGCTGACCCCGGCGCGCTACGTACACGACCTGCTGGTCGAACGCCTACATGTGGCCGCGGTCGTGGTCGGTGACAATTTCACCTTCGGTAAGAAGGCCGCGGGCACCATCGAGACCATGCGCGAGTTGGGCGGGCGCTTCGGCTTCGAGGTCGACGGTGTGAAACTGCTCGGTGAGCACGCCGTCACCTTCTCCTCCACCTATATCCGCGCCTGCGTCGACGCGGGCGATATGGCCGCGGCAGCCGAAGCGCTCGGTCGTCCGCATCGCGTCGAGGGCGTGGTCGTGCATGGTGACGGTCGCGGTCGCGAGCTCGGCTTCCCGACCGCGAATATCGCCCCGCCGATGTATGCCGCCATCCCCGCCGATGGGGTGTACGCGGGGTGGTTCACCGTGCTCGGTCCCGGTCCGACCATCGGCACCGTGACGCCGGGAGAGCGGGCCATGGCCGCGATCTCGATCGGCACCAATCCCACCTTCTCCGGGCGCGCCCGCACTGTCGAGGCCTACGTGCTCGACGGTGAGGCCGATCTGTACGGCCAGCACGTCGCGGTGGATTTCGTCGAGCACCTGCGCGGCATGCGCAAATTCGATTCCATCGACGAACTCCTCGAGGCCATGGCCCGCGACGTCGAGAACGCCCGCAAGGTTCTCACCGCCGCCGCCGACTCCTGACCGGATTCGGTGGGCTCGGCAGTGTCGGGTAAGGTGGATCCTCGGGTTTGCTGCGGTCCGCGGCGGCACCCGACCGGGTAACCGGAATCCTCGAGCGCGGAACTGAGAAATAGGAGTGGATGCCCCATGGCGCTGACCACCGAGCAGAAGTCGGCCATTCTCGCCGAGTACGGCCTGCACGAGAAGGACACCGGTTCCCCGGAGGCGCAGATCGCGCTGCTGTCGAAGCGGATCGCCGACATCACCGAGCACCTGAAGAAGCACAAGCACGACCACCACACCCGCCACGGCCTGATGGCACTGATCGGTCGTCGCAAGCGTCTGTCGAAGTACCTCGCCGACAAGGACATCGCGCGTTACCGCCAGCTCATCGAGCGTCTCGGCCTGCGTCGGTAACATTTTGCAGCGCCTTCGGCGCATGCGCTTCGACGACTCGGCCGCGAGACGGGCCGCGACGTAGCTCATAGGACTCGCTTCGTGCTGGCCGGGTTGGGCGTGGAAGCGCGCTCGACACGCTGCCGATCCGAGGCGGTCGATCAGGTAGCCAACGGGGAGAAGTACAATCTCCCCGTTGGCTATATGTGTATGAGGGGTACATACGCCCCGTTTGCACGACAACATTGCACAGCCGTATGCACCCGCCCGCGTGGCGTCGGTCTTCGGTAGTGGCCTCCCGGCAGGCGCGCAGTCGCCGGCGGGCTTCGATCGATGACCGCCTCCGCGTCGCTGTTTCCAAGGGGATTCGGCCGGGTGTGCGCGTCGCAGCCAGGAGGGTTGCCGCGCGTCCGTATCCGGTACGGCTGACGACAGCTGGATCGCGCCCACCCGGCGCTCGATCCAGCGAAGACGAGAGGTTGAGAGCAGAAAAATGTCCGAAACAACTACATCCTCGGCCATCGAGGTCGAGCCCGGTGTATTCGAATCCGTCGCGCTGATCGATAACGGCACCTTCGGTACCCGCACCGTCCGCTTCGAGACCGGCCGCCTGGCTCGTCAGGCCGCCGGATCTGTCGTCGCCTACCTGGACGACGAGACCATGCTGCTGTCCGCGACCACCGCGGGCAAGCACCCCAAGGATCAGTTCGACTTCTTCCCGCTCACGGTCGATGTCGAAGAGCGCATGTACGCCGCGGGCCGCATCCCGGGTTCGTTCTTCCGCCGGGAGGGCCGCCCCTCCACCGATGCGATCCTGACCTGCCGCTTGATCGACCGTCCGCTGCGTCCGTCCTTCGTCGACGGCCTGCGCAACGAGATCCAGGTCGTGGTCACCGTGCTGAGCCTGGATCCGAACGATCTGTACGACGTCGTGGCCATCAACGCCGCGTCCGCGTCCACTCAGATCGCGGGCCTGCCGTTCTCCGGTCCGGTCGGCGGCGTGCGCGTCGCGCTGATCGATGGCCAGTGGGTCGCGTTCCCGACCGTCGAGCAGCTCGAGGGCGCGGTCTTCGACATGGTCGTCGCGGGTCGGGTCGTCGAATCCGGCGACGTGGCCATCATGATGGTCGAGGCCGAGGCCACCGATAAGGTCATCGCCCTGGTCGCCGACGGTGCGCAGGCGCCGACCGAGGCCGTGGTGGCGCAGGGCCTCGAGGCCGCCAAGCCGTTCATCGCCCGCCTGTGCAAGGCGCAGCAGGATCTGGCCTCGCTGGCGTCCAAGCCGACCGAGGAGTTCCCGCTCTTCCCGCCGTACGAGGCCGATGTCTACGAGGCCGTCGATGGCACCGCCAAGCGCGAGCTGGGCGAGGCGCTGAGCATCGCCGACAAGCAGGAGCGCGAGGCGAAGATCGACGAGATCAAGCTGGATGTGCTGACCCGCCTGGCCGACGATTTCACCGGTCGCGAGAAGGAGCTGGGCGCGGCATTCCGCTCGGTCACCAAGAAGCTGGTGCGCCAGCGCATCCTGTCCGACGGCTTCCGCATCGACGGTCGCGGCCTGGCCGATATCCGTGCCCTGTCCGCCGAGGTCGCGGTGATCCCGAGGGCGCACGGTTCGGCGCTGTTCGAGCGTGGCGAGACCCAGATCATGGGCGTCACCACCCTCGATATGGTCAAGATGGCCCAGCAGGTCGACTCGCTCGGCCCGGAGACCTCCAAGCGCTACATGCACCATTACAACTTCCCGCCGTTCTCCACCGGTGAGACCGGTCGCGTCGGTTCGCCGAAGCGTCGCGAGATCGGCCACGGCGCACTCGCCGAGCGGGCGCTCATCCCGGTGCTGCCGAGCCAGGAGGAGTTCCCCTACGCCATCCGCCAGGTCTCGGAAGCGTTGGGCTCCAACGGTTCCACCTCGATGGGTTCGGTCTGCGCCTCGACCCTGTCACTGCTGAACGCCGGTGTGCCGCTGAAGGCGCCGGTCGCCGGTATCGCGATGGGCCTGGTGTCGGACACGATCAAGAACGACAACGGTGAGGAAGAGGTCCGCTACGTCGCGCTGACCGACATCCTCGGCGCCGAGGATGCCTTCGGCGATATGGACTTCAAGGTCGCCGGCACCCCGGACTTCGTCACCGCGCTGCAGCTGGACACCAAACTGGACGGCATCCCCTCGCAGGTGCTGGCCGGTGCGCTGAGCCAGGCGCACGATGCCCGCACCACCATCCTGGAGGTCATGGCCGAGGCCATCGCCACCCCGGACGAGATGAGCCCGTACGCACCGCGCGTCACCGCGATCAAGATCCCGGTCGACAAGATCGGCGAGGTCATCGGCCCGAAGGGCAAGGTGATCAACCAGATCACCGAGGAGACCGGCGCCAATATCTCCATCGAGGACGACGGCACGGTCTACGTCGGTGCGACCAACGGTCCGGCGGCGCAGGCGGCGATCGACCAGATCAACGCCATCGCCAACCCGCAGCTGCCGAAGGTCGGCGAGCGCTTCCTCGGCACGGTCGTCAAGACCACCGCCTTCGGCGCGTTCGTCTCGCTGCTGCCGGGCCGCGACGGCCTGGTGCACATCTCCAAGCTGGGCAACGGCAAGCGCGTGGCCAAGGTCGAGGATGTGGTCAACGTCGGCGACAAGCTGCGCGTGGAGATTGCCGATATCGACAATCGCGGCAAGATTTCGCTGGTGCCGGTCGACGAGAACGCCGACGAGCCCGAGGCGGCCGAAACCGCTGATGCGGGCACGGCGGAGACCGAGTAGTACTTGTCTCTGTGACGAAGAAGAAGACGGCAACCCCTCTGCTCCGCGGCGAGCAGGGGGGTTCGTCTCTGGAGCTGCGAATGGACCAGGTGCGGGGCACCGACGCGGGGGTACGGCGCACCGTATTACCCGGCGGGCTGCGCGTGGTCACCGAACATGTGCCCGGTGTTCGTTCGGCGTCGATCGGGGTCTGGGTCGGCGTCGGCTCGCGCGACGAGGGAACCTCCGTGGCGGGTGCCGCGCATTTCCTGGAACACCTGCTGTTCAAGGCGACTCCGACGCGTTCGGCATTGGATATCGCGCAGGCGATGGACGCGGTCGGCGGTGAGCTCAACGCGTTCACCGCGAAGGAGCAGACCTGCTACTACGCTCACGTCCTCGACGAGGATCTACCGCTGGCCGTCGATATGGTCTCCGATGTCGTACTCAACGGCCTGTGCCGGGCCGAGGATGTGGATGTCGAGCGGCAGGTGGTGCTGGAGGAGATCGCCATGCGCGACGACGATCCGGAGGATCTGGTCGGCGACGCATTCCTGTCCGCACTCTTCGGCGATCATCCGATCGGGCGTCCGGTGATCGGCTCCGTCGAAACCATCGAGGCGATGAATGCCACGCAGCTGCGCGGCTTCCATCTGCGGCGCTATCGGCCGGACCGGATGGTCGTCGCGGTCGCGGGCAATGTGGAGCACGACCACACCGTGGAATTGGTGCACCGCGCGTTTGCGCCTCGGCTCGACCCGACCCTGGAGCCGGCCCGCCGTCGCGAGGGCCGCTTCCGGCCGCACGGCGCACCGGAACTGCACTGGAACCATCGCGACAGCGAACAGGCACACCTGGCCTTCGGCGTGCGGGCCTTCGGTCGCCACGAGGGGGAGCGGCGCTGGCCGCTGTCGGTGCTCAATACCGTGGTCGGCGGCGGCCTGAGTTCGCGCCTGTTCCAACGCATTCGGGAGGAACGCGGGCTGGCGTACTCGGTGTACTCCAGCGTCGACACCTTCGCCGATACCGGAGCGTTCTCGGTATACATCGGCTGCCAACCGGAAAACCTGGGCAAGGTGGCAACACTGGCGCGCGGGGTGCTGGAAGAGATCGCGGCCCATGGCATTACCGACGCGGAATGCGCGCGGGCCAAGGGGTCGTTGCGCGGTGGACTGGTGCTCGGCCTGGAGGATTCGGCATCGCGGATGAACCGGATCGGTCGCAGCGAACTGAGTTACGGTAACCACCGCAGTGTCTCGGAGACGCTGACGCGCATCGATGCGGTGACCACCGACGAGGTTTCGGCGATCGCTCGTACCCTGCTGGCGCGGCCTTTCGCGGCATCGGTGGCCGGACCGTATCGGCGCGCGCGGGACTTGCCCGCCGCGGTGCGGCGATTGGTCGCGGACTGAGGTAGATCACCATGGTGGCCGATGTGATTCGCATCGGCCACCGATCTGATCGGGGGTGGATATGACGCGATCGGCGCTCGGTCGCGCCGAGGTGGCGGTCGAACTCGGACGGCTCGACGAGGCGCGTCGGATCATCGGCGAGGCCTTGGTCGCGCACCCCGACGATCCGGTGCTGCTGGAGCGCATGGCGGATATCGCCTATCGACTCGATCAGACCGACGACGCGCTGCGCTACGCGAACGCCGCGATCGCCGCCGATCCGGCGCGCATAGACGCGTATCTGACCGCTGCCCTGGCCTACGACGCCTACGCCATGCGCGCCGAAGCGCAGCGGCATGCTCGCATGGCGACTCGGTTGGCCCCGGACAATGTCGCCGCCCTGCTGGTGCTGGCTCGGTTAATCGCCAATTCGGCGACTTCGGACAAACCGCGAGCCGAAGCCCGCGATGCCTTGGAACGGGCGACACAGCTCGCCCCCGCGCATGTGGGTACGCATGCCCACGCGGCGGAAACCTATCGCCGAATGCATGATTCGGATGCCGCCCGACGCCACGTCGAGGCCGGTCTCGCCGAGGATCCGGTACATGCCGAGCTGCTGCAGACCAGGGCGCGGCTGGACTTCGAGAACGTCGCGACCAGGGATAAGGCCGTCGCGACGCTGCGTGGATTGCTCGGCTCGAATCCGGGCAATGCCGGCGCACGTCGGCTGCTCGCCGAAATCATGTGGCGGGCGCTGATCAGGCTGGCCGCTTGGGTGTGGTTCTTCGCGGCGGCCGTGGTGGCGCTGTCGATGTGGATTCCCCCGGTTGGCATGCGGGTGTTGACACCGGCGCTGTTCGTGGGTGTGCTCGGTGCGTGGTTCGGCGTGTTCCGCAAGCTGAGTCGCCAGTTGCCGCGGGGATATATGCGCAAGCGGCTGCTGCGGCGCCCGGAAGCATTGCTCGCGCTGGTGATCGGGCTGCTCTCGGGTTTCGTCGCCGATATCGGTACGTTGGAATTGCGGTCGGGCTGGTGGTCCGAGGACATCCGCGGTGGGTACATCGTGATCCTGATCGGGGTGGTGGGTGCCGCGCTGGCGCATCTGCTGTTGTTCGCGGCGTGGGGCGTGCGGCGCGACGGCGAATCGGATCGGCGTGCGGGGGAGGAGTTCGCGCTGCTGAGCGTGATCATCGTGATCGGTGGCGGGCTGTTACTCGTGGGAATGTTTGCCGCGCTGCGGCATTGGGCTCGGCAGCCTGCGGCGTTCGGGGTGTTCGTCGCGATCGTCGGCATGGTGGTTGTGACGTTGCTGCTCGAGATTCTGCTGGTGCAGGCGCTGGAGCGCGGGTGGCGGATGTTCGACGCGTATGCCGGGGGCGTCCTGTTGGTCGCGGCATTGATGACGCTCGCGATCTGGTGGGGTTTGCATCAGACCGCGACGCAGACCTTCCACAGCGATGAGCGGACTCCGGTGTCGACCGTCCCGAAATCACCGTCGCCGATTCCGACCTTCCACTTCACGCCGCCGGTGCTGCCGCCACCCGCGGGGTAGCTCAGTCGCCACAGGCGCGGTTGGCCGCCTCGACGATCGAAGGAAGCAGTCCGGGCAGGGCATTGTCGAGATCCGCGGAGCGCAGGCGCTGGCAGGTCTGGCCGTCGATGATCAATCGCTCGATGACACCGGCCTCGCGCAGAATCTTGAAGTGATGAGTGGCGGTCGACTTGTTGATCACCTCGTAGAGCGCACCGCAGCGCACGGCGGTGCCGGCATTGCTCAACCGTCGCACCATCTCCAGCCGCACCGGATCCTGTAGTGCGCCGAGCACGGCGGGTAACGAGGCGACCGGCGGCGCCTCGGTGGCCGATTCCTTGGTTTCGGTCATGATCTACCTCACAGTGGTTTGATGACCATCGTACCGGCTGTATCGTCTAGTCAAGTTCGATCATCATCAAACTTACCTGATCGGGGTTCCGATGGCAGCGACAATGACGGTGGCGGCCGACCAGCAGACCGCACAGCGCTGGGCCTATGCGCTGATTCTGGCGGCCAGCGGGGTGGCGCTCGGTGTCTCCGGGGTGCCCGCGCCGTTGTACGGCATGTACCAGAAGGAATGGCATTTCACGCCGCTGACGACGACCTTCGTCTTCGCGGTCTACGCATTCGCGGCGCTGGTCGCGGTGTTGGTCTCCGGGCGAATCTCCGATGTGGTCGGTCGTAAGCCGGTGCTGCTCGGCGCATTCGCCACCATGATCATCGGACTTGTGGTGTTCCTGCTGGCCGACAATGTCGCGATGCTGCTGGTGGCGCGGGCACTGCACGGGCTGGCGGTCGGTTCCACGGTGGTCGCCGGCGCCGCGGCGCTACTGGATCTGCGGCCCAAGCACGGCGCGCGGTCCGGTCAGCTCAGCGGCGTTGCCTTCAATGTGGGTATGGCCGTGGCGATTCTGGGTTCGGCGTTGCTGGCACAGTACGCGCCGCATCCGCTGCGCATGCCCTATGTCGTCATCACGGTGGTGTGCCTGCTCATCGGCGTCGGTGTCATCGCCTTGCGGGAACCGCACACCGCTCGGATCGCCGGGCGCATCACGATCGCGAAACCAGCGGTGCCGCAGGAGATTCGCGGTGACTTCTGGTTCTCGGCGCTGGGCGTGATGGCGGCCTGGTCAGTGCTCGGCGTACTGCTGTCGCTGTATCCGTCGCTCGCCTCAGCGGAGACCGGCATCCACAATCTGGTCTTCGGTGGCGCGGTCGTCGCGTCGACCGCCGTGGCCGGTGCCACGGCACAGCTGTTCGCGACCGGAATTCCGGCGCGGCGCGCGGCAATCGGCGGCGATACCGGCATGGCGGTGGCTTTGGTGCTCACGGTGCCCGCTTTGCATACCGGCAATTGGGTCGTGGTGCTGTTGGCCGGAGTGTTGCTCGGCGCGACCTTCGGGCTCGGGTTCGGTGGTTCGCTGCGGCATCTGTCCGAGGTTGTGCCGCAACACAAGCGGGGTGAAACCATGTCGGCGTATTACCTGCTCGCCTACTCGGCCATGGCGCTGCCGACCGTCCTCGCAGGCTGGGCGGCCACCGAATGGGGGCTGAGCGAGGTGTTCCCGTGGTTCGTCGGTGTGGTCGCATTCGCGTGCCTGGTGGCGGCGGGGCTGGGGTTGCGTCGGAATCAGGAGGCGAAAACGCAAGGGGCGCAGGTCTGAGCGGTCTCACCCGGTAGTCGGCGAGCGGCAACCCGGCTAGCATGCGGTGATGCGATGGGGGCGGTTGGGCGACCGACTACACCGCGCGGCACTGTTGCTCGCGGTGGTGGGTGCGGTTGTCGGTGGACTGGTGATTGCCGGGCTGACCTGGTGGTCGTTGTGGTGGCTGCTGGGGGCGAAGGCCGAGACGCCGAATCAATTGGACCTCACCAAGATCGCGCTGTCGGTGGCCGCCGGAGTTGGCGGAGCGGTCGCGCTGGTGGTGGCGTATCGGCGGCAGCGGGATCTGGAGCGCGGGCGGTTCGCGGAATTGTTCGGAGCGGCGGCGCGGCAGTTGGGGGATGCGGATGCGGCGGTGCGGATCGCCGGCGTCTATGCGATGGCGGGGGTGGCCGATGAGTTTTCCGCGCAGAGTCGAAGACAGCAGTGCATCGACGTGCTGTGTGGATATCTGCAGCTGCCGTACGAACCGACCGATGGCGCGAATCATATTGTCTCGCGGTCTGAATCGGCGGAGCAGGCAGGGACCAAAGTCGAGCGGGTATACCGATTCCGGCAGAACGATCGGGAGGTGCGTCGCGCTATCGTCCGCGTGATCGCCCAACACCTGAGACCATCCGCGGATATCCGGTGGTCGACGTGCAACTTGACGTTCAACGGCGCGGTGCTGGAGCAGGTCGATTTCCGGGAGGCGGTGTTCTCGGGGCGGCATACCTCGTTCGCCGGGGCGACGTTCATGGGGCAGTCGACATTCGAGCGCGTGCGGTTCGACGGCCACCATGTCACCTTCCGCGGTGCGACCTTCCGGGATGGCCCGGTGCTGTTCGACCACGCGAAGTTCGATACCAGCCGTATCGAAAAGCATGAACCGGCAGGCCACGGCACCACCTTCGCCGATGCCACATTCGAGAGTGCGGTGTCGTTCGAGAGCGCTCACTTCCAAGGGCCGCGCACCAACTTCAGCGGTGCCCGCTTCCTCGGCCCGCGAACCTCGTTCCAGGACGCGGAGTTCCGGGCGGAGCTGACCTCATTCGAGCGCGCCGTCCTGGACGGTGCGCACATTGCCTTCGACGGCGCCGAATTCACAAGTTCCCGTATCGCATTCAGAGGTGCGCAGTTCTACGCCACGCTCACGGCCTTCGACGAGGCGAAGATCGGCGCGCCGAATCGACTACGCAACCGTGGCACTCGCGAAACAGACTTCTCGCGGGCGGAGTTTCATGGCGGTGTCAGGTTCCCCCGGACGGTGCTCGGCGGCCGCACGGTCGACTTCACCGAGGGTGACTTCTTCGGCGATATCGCTTTCCTCGGCACGCGGTTCGCCGCCCAGGAAATCCACTTCGATCGGCCGAGGGCCTGGGTGGGCACGCATTTCGACTGGGATGACGCACCCACTCGCAAACCGAGCACCGTCAAACCCAACCCGTGGCCGCCGACCACCGTGGCGTAAGGGCTGGACAAGGTCGGGGCAGCATGCTGCCCCGACCGTGCGCGCTACGTCGGCCAACCACCGTAGGGCACGGTGATCAGTTCCAGGAAGTGACCACTGGGGTCGAGGAAATAGACGCCGCGGCCGCCATCGTTGTGATTGATCTCGTTGACGCCCTGTTGTCGGGGGTCGGCCCAATGTTCCAGTTTGTAGCGCTGGATCTTGGCGTAGGCCGCATCGAACTCGGCCTCGGAGATCAGGAATGCGTAGTGCTGGGGCTGGATTTCGGTGATGTGTGGTGGCACGTTCGCGAAGTCGAAGGTGACTCCATTACCCGTTGGGAGCGGGATGAACGGACCCCATTCCCTTCCTGGTTCCAAACCCAGGATGTCCGACCAGAATTCGGCGGACACCCGATTGTCGCGGCAACCGACAATGGTGTGATTGAACTGAACAGACAGGGGATTTCTCCTTGTGTCGTGACGGTCCCGACCCCGGGCTCGGTACAAGGCGGCCTACGGGAGCACCGTCACGGGCGTCGAGATTAGCCAATCGCCTTCCACCGTGCCAGCCCCGAGTGATGCGGGCCAGGTCGGGCTGTCTGTGACGCCGCGCGGTAGCGTCGGTGGAATGAAGATTCGAGGGGCGGTCCTGGAGCGGATCGCAGCGCCCACGCCGTTCGCCGAGTCGGCGCCGATCACCGTCTGTGAGCTGGAGCTGGGGGAGCCGGGTCCGGGTGAGCTGCTGGTGCGGATCGAGGCCGCCGGGCTTTGTCATTCCGATCTGTCGGTGGTGGACGGAAACCGGGTGCGACCGGTGCCGATGCTGCTCGGACACGAGGCGGCGGGCATTGTCGAGGCGGTCGGGCCCGGTGGCGGTGATCTCGCGGTCGGGCAGCGCGTGGTAATGACCTTCCTGCCCCGGTGCGGGGAGTGCGCGGGCTGTGCCAGTGACGGCCGTACGCCGTGCGGTCCGGGCAGTGTCGCCAATAATGCGGGTGAGCTATTGAACGGCGGGCGGCGGCTGCACCGCGAGGGCACGGAGGTGCACCATCACCTCGGTGTGTCCGCCTTCGCCACGCATGCCGTCGTCGATCGCCGATCGGTGGTTCCGGTCGATGCCGATGTGCCGCCGGAGGTTGCCGCGGTATTGGGCTGCGCGGTGCTCACCGGTGGTGGTGCGTTGCTCAACTCCGCGAAACCCGGTGTAGCCGACCGGATCATGGTGGTGGGGCTGGGCGGGGTCGGCATGGCGGCGGTGCTCGTCGCGGTATCGCTCGGTGCGCACGAGGTGATCGCGATCGATACCGTGCCGGAAAAGCTCGCCCTGGCAAGGGAACTCGGCGCGAACGCCGCCTACACGCCGGCCGAACTCACCGAACGCGGCATCTCGGCCGATATCGTGGTCGAGGCCGCGGGCAATGTGCGCGCCTTCGAAACCGCCATCGCCGCAACGGGACCCGGCGGCACGACCGTCACCGTCGGACTGCCCGCCCCCGACGCACGCGCGAGCATTTCACCGCTGGCCTTGGTCGCGCAGGGTCGCACGATCATCGGCAGCTACCTCGGCTCGGCGGTGCCCTCTCGCGATATTCCGGAGTACGTCCGCATGTGGCGCGAGGGTCGGCTGCCTGTCGAAAAACTGGTGTCCTCGCATGTCGGATTGGACGAAATCAACCACGCCATGGATGAGCTCGCAGCCGGGCATGCGCTGCGGCAGGTCATCGTGTTCGATTGACATCCTCGTCTCCGTGTCTGGAGGCGATTCCCTGCTAGACCGTTGTGGTCTGTCGGTGGGTTCCTGCATCATCGCGCGGTGCCGGAACGGGTTTCGGTCTTACCTGCGCTCCACAAGCGTTTCGCCGCTCCGTTTGCCCGGCGCAGCACAGGCTGCGCATTTCGGTGGCGCGCTGGTGTCGGTAATCAGCGGTGGTCGTCCAGGGCATCGACGAATTGTCCGAGGAGACGGGCGAATTCGGCGCGCTCGCGGTCGGTCCAATCCGACATCGCGGCTGCCATGGCGGCGCGGCGGCCGTCGCGTGCGACGGTCACGGCGTCGCGGCCGGTGGGGGTCAGTCGCAGGACGGCTCGCCTGCCGTCCCGCTGATCTGCCGCCCGCTCGAGGAGGCCGGAGGAAACCGCCTGTGCGACAAGGCGGCTCGCGCGTGGCTGGTCGACCCCGAGCGCCGGGGCCAGGGTGCCGACGGTGTCCGCGTCGGCACCGGCTACGGCATCCAATACCCGGAACACCGCGATCGGCACCGGTGAATCCGCGCCGAGTGCTCCGCGAGTCTGCCGCCGCCGAATCCGCACCATCGCCGCCTCGACGGCCGCGGTCACCGCATCGTGGTCTTCCATCCGACTACCTTTAATGTCATATTACATGTAGTTGTCATTCTACATGTAAATGGAGGAGTCATGGCCGAGAAACGGATGATCGGGTATTTGCTGAAGGAACTGGATCGACTGATCAATGAGCGGTTCGAGGAGGACCTCGCTGCCGGCGAGCTGAGTCGCAGGCATTGGCAGATGGTCCATTTCCTGGCTGGCGGCACGCGTGCAGCCGCCGAGGTGCGCGACGGTCTGGCGCCCTTCTGGGAACACCACGGTGAATGGGAGGCGGAGCTCGCCGAACTCGTCGATCGCGGCTTGATAGTCGATAACGCGGGCACGCTGGGGCTCACCGAGGCGGGGCACACCGTCCACGACCAAGCCTTCGTCCGCATCGGCAAGCGTCGCCGCGCCATGGTCGAGGGCATCACCGACGAGCGGTACGCCGAGACCATCCGAACGCTCGAGCGAATGGTCGCGAACATGTCAGGCGCGCAGGTCGCGGGTCGCTGAGCTATCGGCCGCGCGTAGCGCGGGAGGCCGGCGACCGGGGCGCGCGTCGGCTCGATAGGGTTGCGGTACGGAAGTGGAATTAGGAGGTGCGGTGGCCATTCGGGTCGGAGTGCTCGGTGCGCGGGGGAAAGTCGGTCAGGCGATCTGTGCGGCGGTGCAGGCGGCCGACGATCTGGAGTTGGTCGCGACCGTCGACAAGGACGATTCGCTGGAGTCGTTCACCGAGTCGGGCACCCAGGTGGTCGTCGATTTCACCAATCCCGATGTGGTGATGGGGAATCTGAAGTTCCTGGTGGAGCGCGGTATTCATGCGGTTGTCGGGACCACCGGATTCGATGAGGCCCGCCTGGACGAGGTGCGCGGCTGGCTGGCCGGGCGCCCGGAGACCGGTGTGCTCATCGCCCCGAACTTCGCCATCGGCGCGGTACTGTCGATGCGATTCGCTGAGCAGGCGGCACGGTTCTTCGACTCGGTCGAGGTCATCGAGTTACATCATCCGAACAAGGTCGACGCACCCTCGGGCACCGCTTATCGCACCGCGGGTCTGATCGCCGCCGCGCGGGACAAGGCCGGAGTCGGCCGCAGCCCGGATGCCACCACCCAGGAACTCGAGGGCGCCCGCGGTGCCGATGTCGACGGTGTGCGGGTGCATTCGGTGCGCCTGGCCGGACTCGTCGCACATCAAGAGGTACTCTTCGGCACCCAGGGCGAAACCCTCACCATCCGGCACGATTCCATCGACCGCTCCTCCTTCGCCCCCGGTGTACTGCTCGGCATCCGCGAGATCGCGAATCGCCCCGGCCTGACCGTCGGGCTCGACCCGTTCCTGGACCTGTGACACAGGAACCGGTCCAGCCGGAAGACCAGGGCTCGGACACCGACGCTCGCGGCGGTGACGTCCGCAAGGTAGTCGCATTCATCGCGGCCCTCGTCGTCGTGCTCGGCTTCTACTTCGTGCTGCTCGGCCGCATCGCGTTCAGCCTCATCGGTTCCGGCGACCTCGCCGCCGTCGGCATCGGCATCGGTGTCCTGATCCTGCCGCTGCTCGGCGTCTGGATTGTCGTCGCCACCGTCCGCGCTGCCCTCGCCCACCAGCATCTGGCCCGCCGCATCCACGACGAGGGCCTCGAACTGGACACCTCGAGCCTGCCGCGCCGCCCCTCCGGCCGCATCGAACGCGCCGCCGCCGACGAACTCTTCAACCGGGTCAAACAGGAATGGGAGGCCGACCCCGACAACTGGCGCGTCTCCTACCGCCTCGCCCGCGCCTATGACTACGCCGGAGACCGCACCCGCGCGCGCGAAACCATGCGCCGCGCGGTAGCCCTCGAAAAGCTGGACCGCGCCCCCCACGAACCCTGACCGCTCGCACAGGGGGCACCCGGGATTCGCAGAGAAAGCCCCCCAATACAGAGCAGTCCCCGGTAGTCTCCATCGAATTCATGAGTCTCAGTCGTCGCTGACAACTCCGATATTCGACTGGCTTGCCGGGGGCCTGGCCAGATCCTGGAAAGTTTCTCCCATGTCTTTGGACGTCTCCGCTGACAGTTTGTCACTTTCCGGTGTTCCGGTGTGACCCTTAATTGTCCTCCCACATCTATTGCCAGTCAATAGCCTGGTGCCCGGAATATGGCCGTTTCAGGCTCGATGTCGTGCTGCTGTCCCACACGTTCCTCGCGTGCCGCAGTACGCTGCTGGATGTGCCGCGGCTGCTGATCATCCATCACACTCCGTCACCACATATGCAGGCGATGTTCGAGGCGGTTGTCTCGGGGGCGACGGATCCGGAGATCGAAGGAGTGGAGGTCGAGCGCAGGGCCGCGCTCGCGGTCACCGCGAGCGATGTATTGGCCGCCGATGGTTATCTGCTCGGTAGCCCGGCGAATCTCGGCTATATGTCCGGTGCGCTCAAGCATGCGTTCGATACGTTCTATTACCCGTGCCTCGACTCGACGCGCGGGCGGCCGTTCGGCTTCTATCTGCACGGCAACGAGGGCACCGAGGGGGCCGAGCGCGGCGTGCGCAGCGTGACCACCGGACTCGGCTGGGCGCAGGTCGCCGCGCCGGTCATCGTGATGGGAGCGCCGGGTAAAGCGGAGATCCAGCAGTGCTGGGAACTCGGTGCGACCGTTGCCGCACAGCTCATGGGGTAGCGTGGCGTCCCCCCGAATTTTGGTGTCTGACCGGTATCAGGCAGATCCGGGCATACTACGAGGTGACATTGCAGCGGTGGGGATGTGGACGAGTTTGCTCGGGAACGGAGTATCGAGGTGATGTGGGCCGAAGGGGGCGAAACAGCACCGCGCCGGATCGGGCTGGTCGAAGACCACGAATCGGTGGCGATCGGGCTTGCCGCGATGCTGGCGCCGGAACCCGATCTCGATCTGGTGCTGACGGCGGGGACCGTGCCGGAACTGCTCGTGGCGGCGTCGAACAGCGCCCCGCTGGATCTGGTCGTTCTCGATCTGCGCCTGGCCGATGGATCCTCGCCCGAAGACAATGTGCGCGCGCTGCGCAACCGCGGCGTCGAGGTCCTCGTATTCACCGGCGCGGATAATGCGTTCCTGGTGCGGGCCGCGGCAAAGGCCGGTGTGCTCGGTGTGGTGCGCAAATCCGAGGATGTGCCGACCGTGGTAGCGGCGGTGCGCCGCGCCGCCTCCGGTGAGCAGGTGGTGACCACCGACTGGGCCGCCGCCATCGACGGCGATCCGCAACTGTCCGACGTGGGTCTGAGCCCGCGCCAGGAAGAGGTGCTCACCCTCTACGCCTCCGGTGAGAAGGCCTCCCGCGTCGCGCGGCTCACCGGCCTGTCCGAACAGACCGTCAACGACTATCTGGGGCGCATCCGGCAGAAGTACGCCGATGCGGGTCGTCCGGCTCCCACCAAAACCGACCTCTACAAGCGGGCGGTCGAGGACGGATGGCTACCGGTTCCCGAGCGGCATCCCCGCGCATGACCTCGTCCAGCATGCTGGACACCTCTGCGACCTCTGCGGGCTCCGCCTCGCTCGACTCGTTCCGGGCGAGTCGGTGGCGCCGTGGGCGGGCTGCGGTGTCCAGGGAGAAGATTGTCGAAGCGGCCTCGGATCGCATTCTGCGCCGCATGGGTCTGGCCGTCGGCATCGCCGGTGTGATCGTCGCGATCGTCGAGCTGCCCGATATCGCCGACCAGTCCAAATTCGTCTCCGGCCCGTGGGCGAGCCTGGTGGTCGGCGTGGCGCTCGGCTGGTTTCCGGTGCTCGCGGTCGTTTCGTTCACCATGGGCCGCAGGGCTATTCGCGTGGTGGCCGGTGCGGCCGCGCTGAGTTACCTCGCGGCGCTCGCGACCATACCGTTCATCTATGCCGTGCCGTTGACCGACACCACATCGGTGTGGATGTATCGGGTGCTCGCGTTGGGCGTGCTGGCGGCCGTATTGGCCTGGCGTCCGACGCTGGCCACCGGCTATCTGCTGGGGGCCGCCGCAATCGCGGCACTGGCGAACCGGTCGGTGGTGCACGATGCCACGGTCTGGTCCCTGGTCGGCGATTTCTCCCGCGCCGCAGGCCTGTGCGCACTGTTCCTGTGGTGCTGCATCTTCGCGCTCGCGGCGGCGGCGCGGGTGGACCGGGAGTCGGTGATCGCGAGCCGCCGCGCGGCCGCCGTGGCCGGTGCCGCGGCCCGGGATCGCGAGCGTGCCCGCTTCGCGGCATTGATCCACGATGCGGTGCTGTCGACCCTGCTCGACGCGTCACGTGCGGGGGCCGAATCGCCGGTGCTGCGCGGTCAGGCCGAACGCACACTGGAACAACTCGACGAATGCCGCGGCACCAATACCGAACCCGACCGACTGGACGCGCAATCGGCGATCGGCTTTCTGCGCTCAGCGGTGTACGAGGTGAATCCGGGCATCCGGTTCACCGCGCGGCGTTGGGCCGGACTCGATGACCTGCGCCTGCCGGTCCATGCGGCGGGCACCATCGCCGCAGCGCTGGCCGAGGCGGCGCGCAATAGTCTGCGCCACGCCACCGTCGCGGGCCGCGCCGTACAGCGCACCGTCACGGTGACCATCAGCGCGGGTGGTATCCGCGTCGTATTCCGTGATGACGGCGCGGGATTCGATCTGGACCGGGTGCCCGCCGACCGGCTGGGCGTCTCGGTGAGCATCCTCGGCCGGATGCGTCAGCTGGCCGGCGGCGCCGGATTCGTGGAATCCCAACCGGGGGAGGGGACCACGGTGACTCTGGTCTGGGGCGGCGATGGCTGATACCGAGAACGAATTCGGCCTGCGCGATCTGCTCGGGCTGCGGGACCGATCGGCCTGGCTGTTCCTGGTCGTGTTCGAGGCCACGATTCTGCTGTACATGGTGCGCAATTTCGCGGAATCACCGATGCTCCTGGCGGTGACCGCGCTGGTGCTGGTGGCCGGGGCCGGTGTGCTGGTCCTGGTGATTCCGGTCGATCCACTGCCGTTGACCGCCGCCATCGCGGTGGCCGCGGCCGGCCCGATCGCGGCGGCGTTGACCGCCGTGAAAGTCGACCACGGCATTTCCAAGCAGGTCTGGACCGCATTCGCCGCGTCCTATGTGCTCGCGGTGCTGGTGGTGCGCGGCCGTTTGGGGGCGGCGTGGTGCGGTGTCGCGGGCATCGCGGCGGTGATCGCGGTGGTCGGCGCGACGAACGGAATGCGGGTGGTGATCGGATCCATCGTGCCGATCGCGACAGTCGCCGGGGTTTCGATCGGCGCTGCGGTCATGCGACCTATGCAGCGCTCGCTACGGCTGCTACGCGAGGAGGCGACCATGCGCGCGGCCGCCGAGGCGACCATGGCCGCGCAGAACGGCGAGCGGGATCGGCAGCTGGCCCGGCTCGACAAGGTGGCCCGGCCGATTCTGGAACGCATTGCCGAAGGCGCCGAACTCACCGCGGCCGAACGCGAAGAGTGCAGACTGCTGGAGGCCGAACTCCGGGACGGCCTGCGCGCACCGCAATTGGTGACCGACGAGTTGAGCAGTGCCGCCCGCGGCGCGCGTTCGCGCGGGGTCGAGGTGGTGCTGCTCGACGACGGCGGATTCGCCGGGGTGCCGAAATGGGTGCGCCAGCAGGTGATCGAATCGGCGACCCGGGAATTGGATGCGGCCAATGCCGGTTCGGTGACCGTGCGGGTATTGCCGATGGGCCGACGGGTGCTGGCCACTGTACTCGCGAATGCACCGGATCGGGATCGGCGCACCGAGATCGATACCGCGGGTGCGGTCTCGGTCTCGACGTAAATCTGTCGTACCCCCATGGCATTGTCGTGATCATGCGGACGATGAGTGCGGCGGCGGCGCGTCGGACGGCGCTGGCCGCGCAGGGCTTCGGTCGGCGCAAACCGGCTGCGCCGACCCGGCGGACGGTCCTCGACGTACTCGGCAGAACCCAGCTGCTGCAACTGGATTCGGTATCGGCGGTGGTGCGCGCGCACTACGCCCCGGTGTTCAGCCGGATCGGCGGGTACGACCGGACGGTGCTGGACGAGGCCGTCTGGAGCAATGGGGTGCGACGCCCACGGCGGCTGGTCGAATACTGGGCACACGAGGCCGCGCTGATCCCGGTCGAGGACTGGCCGCTCATGCGCTGGCGGATGCGGAAGTACGAACACGGGCGCTGGAACGGCATGCGCCGGGTGACCGAACGCAACCCGACCCTCGGCAAGGACATTCTGGACGTCGTCACCGAGGTCGGCGCCGCCACCGCAGGTGAGGTCGAACGCCATCTCGAACTGGACAAACCGCGTCCCAAGGGATCCTGGTGGAATCTCAGCGATACCAAAATGGTCTGCGAGGCGCTCTTCGCCGCCGGTGCGCTCTCGGTCGACAAGCGGGTCGGGTTCACCCGCCACTACGACCTGGCCGAGCGTGTGCTCCCGCCGGAGATCTTGGTGCGCAACATATCCGAGGCCGATGCGGTGCGGGAATTGGTGCTGCGCGCGGGCACGGCACTCGGCGTCGCGACCGAGACCGACCTGCGCGACTACTACCGCCTGCACCGCTCCCAAACCGAACCGGCCATCGCGGAGTTGGTCGATGCGGGAGAGTTGGAACCGGTCGAGGTGCCAGGCTGGGGTAAGCCCGCCTATCTGCGCGCGGGTGCCGCTACGCCGCGCCGGATCGACGGTGCGGCCTTGCTGTGCCCCTTCGATCCGCTCATCTTCTTCCGGACCCGCACCGAGCGGATCTTCGACTTCCACTATCGAATCGAGATCTACACTCCGGAACCCAAACGGGTGCACGGATATTACGTATTTCCGTTCCTTCTGAACGGCGAGTTGGTGGGACGGGTCGATCTGCGTGCCGAGCGAGCATCGGGCAGGCTGCTGGTGCCAGGTGCGTTCGCCGAGCCGGGTCGCCGCACACCGGAGACCGCTGCGGCACTGACGGATGCCCTCCGCGAGATGGCGGACTGGCTGGAGTTGGACGAGGTGGTCATCGGCGAACGCGGTGATCTAGCACCGTTACTGTGAACTTCTCGCTAACTTCCGGAGGCGTCCTCGTCAGCGCGCCGGTGCGCGTCTCTTCAAATGTCGCGCTTGGGGCCTGCGTACCCGCGCATCTGGTCGCGCAGTGCGCCGCTGACGGCACTCGAGAGCCAGGAGTTCAAGGAGACTCCGCTGGCGGCGGCGGCTTCTTCGGCCTTGGCCTTCAACTGCTCGACCATTCGCAGGGTGACCCGGCTGATATCGCCGGTCATCTCCTCGATCGTCGGGTGCTCGTTGTCCGGTGCCGGATTCTTGCGGACGTCCACGGTCGCATCGGTGCCGTCCACCGAGACGTGAACTGTCCGGTCGCCGAGCGCGGTGCTGACCTCCGCGGCGAGGTCCGATAACGCCGCGAGCAGCGCCAATCGCGCCGAACTCTCCGTTGCCGCGGCCAGGGCGGCGGCGGTGGCCTGGGTCTTTTCATCACCGAGTGCGGCCGCCGCGATCAGGTCCTCGTGTAGCCGTGCGGTGTATTTGTTCAAGTCCATGACATCAGTGTGACGCCATTTATGGCGTCATTCAAGGACGGATTTGACATCATGATCAGGTAATGGGAGGTGAATCACTCGCCGCGGCAGGCCGTTCGGCGACGAGGGTGTCGAGGCTGTTCCCGGGAGCGGGTAGCCTTTCTGACCATGACGAACGGTGAATCGACGCCTAGGGAGCCGCGTGCGGCCGGCACGGTAGGTGTCGCGATGGTGACCCCCTTCGGTGCCGACGGCAAGCTCAATGTCGATGCCGGGGTCGCGCTCGCGACCCGCCTGGTCGACTGCGGCGTCGATTTGCTGGCGATTTCCGGTACCACCGGGGAATCGCCGACCACCACCGAATCGGAGAAGGCGGATCTGCTGCGCGCCGTCGTCGATGCCGTCGGCGCTCGTGCCACCGTCATCGCGGGCGCCGGCACCTATGACACCGCGCATTCGATCGAACTCGCCCGCAATGCCCAGCGTGCGGGCGCGCACGGTCTGCTCGTGGTGACCCCGTACTACTCCCGGCCCACTCAGGACGGCCTGATCGCGCATTTCACCGCGGTCGCCGACGCGACCGATCTGCCGGTCACCCTGTACGACATTCCGCCGCGCTCGGTGGTTCCCATCGCCAGCGACACCATCCGCAAACTCGCCGAACATCCCCGCATCGTCGCGGTCAAGGATGCCAAGGGCGATCTGAACGCGGGTGCGGATCTCATCGCGAATACCGATCTGGCGTTCTACTCCGGTGACGATGCGCTGAACCTGCCGTGGCTGTCGGTCGGCGCGACCGGATTCATCAGTGTCATCGGACATCTCGTGCCCGAGCGGCTGCGCGCTCTGTTGGATGCCTACACCGCCGGTGACGTGGTGCGTGCTCGCGAGATCAATGCGGGCCTGCTGCCGTTGAACGCCGCGATGTCGCGACTGGGTGGTGTTGCGATGAGCAAGGGCGGGCTGCGTCTGCTCGGTGTGGATGTCGGCGAACCACGCCTGCCGCAATTGATGCCGACCACCGAACAACTCGATGCCCTCGCCGCCGACCTCCGGCGGGCAGGGGTGCTTTCATGAGGAGTAAGCGAATCAGAATTACCGCATTGTCAGACATGATCGAACCGACCAGTAGTGAGGTGCAGTCATGACTGAAGCAGCAGGCCGGCGGCGCCCTCGTCGGGCCGCGACCAGGGCGGCGGGCGCGCCCGAACCCGCCGCGCAGCGTCCAGCAAGCACCGAAAAACCCGATCAGGCAGCACAATCCGACGTCGGTGACCTATCGCAGTCCGATATCGCGTCCAGACAGACCGCGCCGGAGCGAGCCCCCGCGAAGAAGGCCGCGCTGAAGGCCCCGGCCGAGCAGCCCCGTAGACAGGGGCGTGGTCGTCAGCCGGGCGGTCGCGGTCGCGGTGAACAGCCCGTGCCGGCCCCCGTCGAGCGGCTCGGTGCCCCGCCGAAGCTGCCCAAGAACGGTCTGCGTGTCTTCGCCCTCGGCGGCATCGGCGAAATCGGCCGCAATATGACCGTTTTCGAATACGGCCGCAAGCTGCTCATCGTCGACTGCGGCGTGCTGTTCCCGGAGGACCAGCAGCCCGGCGTCGATCTGATCCTGCCCGACTTCCGGCCCATCGAGGACCGGATGGACGATGTCGAAGCCATCGTGCTCACCCATGGCCACGAGGATCACATCGGCGCGGTGCCGTTCCTGCTGCGGCTGCGTCAAGATATCCCGGTCGTCGGTTCGAAATTCACCCTCGCGCTGGTGGCCGCGAAATGCCGCGAGCACCGGCAGCGTCCCAAACTCGTCGAGGTGACGGAGGGCCAGCACACCACGCACGGCCCGTTCGGTTGCGAATACTTCGCGGTCAATCACTCGATTCCCGATGCCATTGCCGTCGCCATCCGCACGCCGGCCGGTGTCGCGCTGCATACCGGCGACATCAAACTCGATCAGCTGCCCCTGGACGGTCGCCTGACCGACCTGGCCGGCTTCTCCCGCCTCGGCGACGAGGGCGTCGACTTGTTCCTGGTGGACTCCACCAATGCCGAGGTGCCGGGTTTCGTCACGCCGGAACGTGAAATCGGCGGTGTCCTGGATACGGTGATCGGCAAGGCCAGGCACCGGGTGATCGTCGCCTCGTTCGCCAGCCATGTGCATCGCATCCAGCAGGTGGTCGATGTCGCCCAGAAGTACGGGCGGCGCGTCTGTTTCGTCGGCCGCTCGATGGTGCGCAATATGGAGATCGCGCAGGAATTGGGCTATCTGACGGTCCCCGATGGCGTGGTCGTCGATCTCGATGTCGCCGCGACCCTGCCGGGCGATCGGCTGGTGCTCATCTCGACCGGCTCACAGGGCGAACCGCTTTCGGCGCTGTCGCGGATGGCGCGCGGTGAACACCGCCAGATCAATATCCGCGCCGACGATCTCGTGGTGCTGGCGTCCTCGCTGATTCCTGGCAATGAGAATTCGGTATTCGCGGTGGTAAACGGTCTGGCGCGGCTCGGCGCCACGGTGATCACCCAGCAGAATGCGAAGGTGCACGTCTCCGGACACGCGTCCGCGGGTGAATTGCTGTACCTGTACAACGCGGTGCGCCCGACCAATGCCATGCCGGTACACGGTGAATGGCGGCATCTGCGTGCCAATGCCGCGCTGGCCGTGGCGACCGGTGTACCGGAGGATCGGGTGGTGCTCGCCGAGGACGGTGTCGTGGTGGACCTGGTCGACGGGATCGCCTCGATCGTGGGTCGCGTGCCGGTCGGACATGTGTACGTCGACGGACTCTCGGTCGGCGATGTCGGTGAGTCGACGCTCTCGGATCGTCTGGTGCTCGGCGAGGGCGGATTCATCTCGATCACCCTCGCGGTCGACTCGACCACCGGTAAGGCGGTCAGCACCCCCGAGGTGAGTGGGCGCGGCTTCTCCGACGATCCGACCGCGCTCGTCGATGCCGCGGAACTCGTCGAGGCCGAGCTGCTGCGACTGGCCGGTGAGGGTGTGACCGATACCCACCGCATCGCACAGAGTGTGCGGCGCGTGGTCGGCCGCTGGGTAGCCGAGACCTACCGCCGCCGTCCGATGATCGTGCCGACGGTCATCGGCGTCTGACACCGACTCGACACCGCCGGAAGCCGTTGCTATCCGGCGGTTTCGTGTGGTATCAGCACTACTGCTGGCAGGCCAGCGAAGTCCAGCCCGGCTGCGTCCGTCGGACTCGGACTGCCGCGCCGACACCGCATCCGATATGTTCGGCAGATGAGCATGGCGCAACGGGAACGTCGGGCACTGGTGGACACGATGTCCGCGGCCGGGCCGGACGCGCCCACCCTGTGCGGCAGCTGGACCGTGCGAGATCTGGCCGCGCACTTGGTAGTTCGAGAACGTCGCCCGGACGCGTCCCCTGGCATCATGCTGAAGCCGCTGGCCGGATATCTGGAGTCGGTACAGGCCAAGGCGGCGCGGCGGCCCTTCCCGGAATTGTTGGCGGATGTGGGCTCCGGCCCGCCATGGTGGTCGCCGCTCAAACCGGTCGATGCCGTCGTCAATCTGACCGAGATGTTCGTCCATCACGAGGATGTGCGTCGCGGCCTACCCGGTTGGCAGCCGCGCGATCTGCCCGCCGCCGATGAGGACAAGCTGTGGTCGGCACTGCGTCGCATGGGCCGGATGGCCTATCGCAAGGCGCCGGTCACCGTCGAACTCGCCACCCCCGACGGCAGTCGCGCGGTGGTGCATACGAAGTCCGGAACGGCGCAGGTGACGTTGATCGGCAAACCATCGGAACTGCTGCTGCACGCCTTCGGCCGCGATGAGGTCCGCATCGAAACCGAAGGTGATCCTGCCGACGTACGGGCTGTTCTGGAGGCGGATCGGTCGGTGTAACCCGGTCCGTGGAGGCGCTCGCTCAGTCGACACGCCAAAACACATCGCTGATTTCGCGACGACTGGTCTCGTACGCACACGGGTAGCTCGCCGGGTGCGCCCAAAAGCCGCCTAGCACTATACATGCGGCCTGGTACGAGGCTGGCGAGGCACTCACGACCGGCAAAAGGTCCGGGAGGCGGGACAGTTACGTGTGTGGTTGATGGTCTGGATGGGGCGTTTGCGGCTAGCCTGGGTCCATGGCAGGTAAGTCCCGCAGCTCCACGACCACTCGTGCGCGGGCGGGATCGGCCCGGGGGCGGACCACGGCGGCATCTCGTTCGGGCCAGGCTCGCACCACCGGTCAACGCCGCTCGCCCGCATCGCGTGGCCGCACCACACCGGTGCGGCGCCCGGTCCGTCGCAAGTCGGATACCGCACCGCTCGCGGTTATCAGCCGCGGCATCAGCAGTGGCTGGAATATGCTCGCCCGCGGGCTCGGCGCCACCACCCGTGCCGTGAGTCGGGCCGGGGAAATCGAACACGGTCATCGTCGCGACGGCATCGCGCTCGCCCTCATCGCTGTCAGCGCGGTGATAGCGGCCGCGGTATGGCTCTCGGCGGGCGGGCCGATCGGGCACTGGGTCGAGGAGGCGATTCGCGCGGTCTCCGGGTCGGCGTCGGCCGGACTGCCGTTCGTGGCCACCGGAATCGCCATTGTCCTGATGCGGACCGAGGCACGTCCGGAGATCCGGCCGCGGCTGGTACTGGGCGGACTGCTGATCGGATTGCCGGTCCTGGGGCTGTGGCATATCGCGGCGGGAGCACCGACCGATGCGCACGGACGTTCGCGCGCGGCGGGTTTCGTCGGATTCGTGGTCGGCGGACCGCTTACCAACGGGCTCACGGCCTGGCTTTCGGTGCCGATTCTGTTGCTGGCCATCATTTTCGGTGTGCTGCTGGTAACGGGAACCACCGTGCGCGAGGTACCGCAGCGGTTGCGCGAGTACTTCGGTACCGGCAGCGGTGGCGACGAATACGGTGCCTACGATGGCGAATCCGATTTCGATCCGGCCAACTACGATGCCGACGGATTCCCGCTGCATCGCAATGCCAAGTCGAAGCGGCGTGGTCGTACGCCCGAGGAGAACTATCCGCCCGACGAATTCGGCGGTTCCGATGCGGCCACCGAGATCATCGGCGAACCGCCACTGCGCGACGCGAAACCGATTGCGACAGAGACGCCTGAGGAAAAGCCCAAGCCGAAGAAGCGCGCCCCGATCAAGGTCGAGGACCAGACCCCGCCGCCGCCGAAGCAGCTGGAATTCATCCCCGACCGCGAGGTCGAGGGCGATTACACCCTCCCACCGCTGACACTGCTCACCGACGGCGAGCCGCCGAAGAAGCGCAGTGCCGCCAATGAATCGATGATCGAGGCGATCACCGAGGTACTGGTGCAGTTCAAGATCGACGCGGCGGTCACCGGTTTCGTGCGCGGCCCGACGGTCACCCGCTACGAGGTGGAACTCGGTCCGGGCGTGAAGGTGGAGAAGATCACCGCGCTGGCGCGCAATATCGCCTATGCCGTTGCCACCGAGAATGTTCGGCTGCTGGCCCCGATCCCGGGGAAGTCCGCCGTCGGTATCGAGGTGCCGAACTCCGATCGCGAACTGGTGCGCCTGGCCGATGTGCTCAAGGCGCCCGCGACCCGAAATGACCACCACCCGTTGGTGATCGGCCTCGGCAAGAATATCGAGGGCGATTTCGTCTCGGCGAATCTCGCGAAAATGCCGCATCTGCTGGTCGCGGGTTCGACCGGTTCCGGCAAGTCGAGCTTCGTGAACTCGATGCTGGTATCGCTGCTGGCGCGCTCGACCCCGGATGAGGTCCGGATGATCCTCATCGACCCCAAGATGGTGGAACTCACACCGTACGAGGGTATTCCGCACCTCATTACGCCCATCATCACCCAGCCGAAGAAGGCCGCCGCCGCGCTGGCTTGGCTGGTGGAGGAGATGGAACAGCGCTACCAGGACATGCAGGCGAATAAGGTGCGCCACATCGACGACTTCAACAAGAAGGTCAAGTCGGGTGCCATTACCGCGCCGCTGGGCAGCGAGCGGGTCTACCGGCCGTATCCCTATATTCTCGCCATCGTCGACGAACTCGCCGACCTCATGATGACCGCGCCGCGCGATGTCGAGGACGCGATCGTGCGCATCACCCAGAAGGCCCGCGCCGCGGGCATTCACCTGGTACTCGCGACACAGCGGCCCTCGGTGGACGTGGTCACCGGTCTGATCAAGACCAATGTGCCGTCCCGATTGGCCTTCGCCACTTCGTCATTGACGGATTCGCGGGTCATCCTGGATCAGCCCGGCGCGGAGAAGCTGATCGGTATGGGTGACGGACTGTTCCTGCCGATGGGTGCGAACAAGCCGACCCGGCTGCAGGGTGCGTTCATCTCCGATGAGGAGATCCACGGTGTCGTCGACTTCACCAAGAACCAGGCCGAACCGGAGTACCAGGAGGGCGTCACCGCCGCAAAGGCCGGCGAGAAGAAGGATGTCGACCCCGATATCGGCGACGATCTGGACGTCTTCCTCCAGGCCGTGGAACTGGTCGTGACTTCACAATTCGGCTCGACGTCCATGCTGCAACGCAAGCTGCGCGTCGGCTTCGCCAAGGCGGGTCGTCTGATGGATCTGATGGAAACCCGCGGCGTCGTCGGCCCGAGCGAGGGATCGAAGGCGCGCGATGTGCTCATCAAGCCCGATGAGCTCGACGGGCTGCTGTGGACGATCCGCGGCGGCGGGGATGCGGAGCCGGAAACCCCGGAGGAGTGAAAATGCTTCGGCGGCAAATATTCTCACCGTCGGTGGGCCGCTGCCGCATCGGTACAGTGGTGCGGCGTGGTGATCTGCGGAATCAGAGTGTCGCACGACGGTGGGGTCGCGGTTATCGAGGACGACCGGCTGGTGTTCGGCATCGAGATGGAGAAGCTGGACAACGGTAGGCGGCACCGTACGCTGGGCGATCTCGACCAGGTCACCGAAATATTGCGGTCGGAGGGATTGGCGCCCACCGATATCGACCGGTTTGTGGTGGATGGCTATGTGCCGGAACCGGATTCGACCGAGCCCGCGCGCATTGCGACCGTGGTCGGCGGCCGTCCGGTCGAACTCACCATCGCGCCGCATCAGGATCGACCCGGACACACTGTACCGCTGGCACGGCACCGATTTCGTGGCCATGGATTCGGTTCCGCCGCCGACGAATACGTCAGCTATCACCATGTGGACCAGCACATCATGGGTGGCTACTGCGCAAGTCCGTTCGCCGCACGGGGGGAGGATGCGCTCGTGCTGGTCGGAGACAGTGCACCTGTCAGACGGCTCTACCATGTCGTGGCGGCGGCACGAAAGGTCCGCCCGGTCGCGATTTTCCGGGATTCGGGCAGCCCACTCGGTTCGCTTGCGAGCGAGGACTCTTCATTGCCAACGAAACTCGTGGTGACCGGCGAATGCGCGCTCGATATCAAGTGGAACTCGCGGTTGCGGGAGCAGGGGATGGTCGAAGAGATCTGGGTTCCACCGTTTCCCGATGATTCCGGTGCGGCCATCGGCGCCGCGTGCTGCGAGATGTTCCGGAAGGGGCGCAATCCGGCGCTGCGGTGGGGTGTGTACTGCGGTCCGCGAGTCGGGGTATGCGGAGTGCCGGACAACTGGCGCAGGCAGCTCTGTGACGAGCGGGGCGTGGCGGAGTTACTGCACCGGAAAGGTGAACCGGTGGTGGTGCTTTCGGGTCGTGCCGAGATCGGACCGCGCGCTCTCGGCAACCGCAGCATTCTCGCTCCCGCAACGGATTCGGCGATGCGAGACCGGCTCAACGGCATCAAGCACCGGGCCGCCGACCGGTCGGTGGCGGCGATATGCCGGGTGGAACGGGCGGCGGAGGTGTTCGGGCCCGGCGGCCGCGATCCCTACTTGACCTTCGAGCACCGGATCCGCCCGGACTGGGCCGACCGCATTCCCGCCGTACGGCAGGTGGACGGTACCGCGCGGGTGCAGACCATCGATGCGGCGGCGAAGAGCGCGACCGCGCGGATTCTGGCGGCGTACGAGGCCATCAGCGGTATACCGGTGCTGTGCAATACGAGCGCGAATTCCGAAGGGTGCGGGTTCTTTCCGGATGTGTCCGCCGCGGCCCGCTGGGGTGGCACCCGCTACATCTGGTCCGAAGGGTATCTCTACACCGATCAGGCACGGGCCCGGCAAACCACTCGCGAACGTGGGCCGGCGCAGCGGGACTGGGGCTATACCAGCGTGACGTGGTAGCTCATCGTGGAGTCGAACCACGCGGCAGGGCCTTATGAGAGCCCCGGGGCGAACCTGCATGAGCCTCGGTCTGTTGCAGCTGGAGTGCCAGGATTCGAACCTGAACCCACGGAGTCAAAGTCCGTCGTGCTGTCTGTTACACCACACTCCATCGGTGCGCTCGGAAGGATTCGAACCTTCATCCGCCTGCTCCGTAAACAGGTGCTCCATCCATTGAGCTACGAGCGCTGATCCGCGCAGATCGCGCGAGCTGGTTCCCTCGACGAGATTCGAACTCGCACCAACCGGATCCTAAGTCCGGTGCCTCTGCCAATTGGGCTACGAGGGAATGATTTTGGTACCCGTGGGTGGGATCGAACCGCCGACCTGTGTCGTCGGACGACAGCCATAGCGACTGCTTGCAGGTCGCTCGAAAGGGTCAGCTCGGTCCGCTGGGCTACACGGGCTCAAAACCGGTATGCAGCAAGGTTATTCGAATCCGGTAATACGAAATGCCTACTGTCGTATATTCACTGTGAAGTTATGAGCACGGATGGAGGGACTCGAACCCCCGACTATCACGACTTTGGAGATCGCTGCTCTTCCAGTCGAGCTACATCCGCAGGGCAAGAAAAAGGGCCGCTCCATGGCGAGAATTTCGCCGGGAGCGGCCCCTGTTCAGGCCTTCTCGAATCGAGACCTCAGGGGCGGCTCCGGATACTCGCCTGGCGCAGCTGGGACATCAACGGCCAGGTCAGGCGCGGCTGCGACATCGATCGCCGGGTGCCGGAACGCAATTGCCAGACACCGGCGAGGGAGCGTAGCCCCTGGTCCTTGGTGCTGGTCATTGCCTTTACCCTTCGTGGTTCCGATTACCGGTCCGATTACGTAGTAGATAACGCTAACACCGAAAGACGCGATGAGGAACCCATTTATTCCCTACCGGCGAGTTGTCGTCGCGCCTGCAGTGTGTAAGTCAGCGGAAGGCGTTCGGGATGCTCGCTGAGTCGCCACTCGCCATTCCCCTCGCGCGTCATCTGGCCGGGCAAAGCCTCCCAGGGAACGCTGCGGTGCTCCACCAGTCCGGTGATGGTCATGCCGTGCGCGAGAAGTGCGGTCACCACATCGCCCAGTCCGTGATTCCACTCGTGCGTCACGGTATGTGTGAATTCCGTCTCGGTCTCGACATAAGTCGTTCCAGACGAAAACACCGTGGGCTCAGGCATTTCGAAGTAGGGATAGCCGACAGTTGGTCGGTCGGTGTGGGTTTCGTCCATGGCCCACAACATCGGATGTCCTTCACGCAGGAACAGCCGCCCACCGGGCCGGAGCAAACCGGCGACGGTTCGTGCCCAACGATCCATGCTCGGAATCCAGCACAGCGCGCCGATGCCGGTGAAGACGAGATCGAATTGCGCTGTGCCCAGCGCTGTTATCGCGTCGCAGACCTCGGACTCGATGAAATCGACCGGTGCGCCCGTCGTTTCGGCCAACTGTCGAGCCTGAGCGAGCGCGACGGGGGAGAAGTCCAGTCCGGTCATCCGTGCGCCGAGTCGTGCCAGCGAGATGGTGTCGGTGCCGATATGGCATTGCAGGTGCACACCGCGCAGCCCGCGGATATCACCGAGTAGCGGCAGATCGAACCGGACCACTTCGCTGAGGAATTCCGGATCGGCGACGAACCGCGCCACGGCGTAGTCGCTCGATGCGGCATGCGCGGGTGCGCGCTCGTCCCAGTTCGCCTTGTTCAGGATGCGGTAGTCGTCGCTCATGCTCGTGAGGGTGACACGGCGGATGTCGGACCGGCATGTGAAATTATGTCAGCAATTATTCCGCTAGCTCGACAGAACGGACAAATCGGGCATGATTGCTGTCATGGAACGCACTGCCGCCCTGGAGCCCGCATGCACGTAACCGCACTGGAGTGGACCCTGACGATCGCGGTGATCCTGGGGTTGTTCATCTTCGACTTCTTCGCCCACGTCCGTACACCACACGATCCGACCTTCAAGGAATCCGGCAGCTGGTCGGCGATCTACATCGGCCTGGCCCTGGTGTTCGGCGGATTCGTCGCCTGGAAGTGGGGCTCGACCTTCGCGGGCGAGTACTACGCGGGCTTCGTCACCGAGAAGGCGCTCTCCGTGGACAACCTGTTCATCTTCGTCATCATCATGTCGAGCTTCGCGGTGCCGCGGATCTACCAGCAGAAGGTGTTGCTGATCGGCATTGTGCTGGCGCTGGTCATGCGCGGTGTGTTCATTGCCGTCGGCGCCGCCGCGATCAGCGCATTCAGCTGGGTGTTCTATCTATTCGGCGCGTTCCTGGTCTATACAGCCGTAAAACTGTTGCGCGAGAGCGGACACGAGGTCGAGCAGGAGGAGAAGCGCGACAGCCGGATCGTGAGGCTGACCAAACGGCTGCTCCCGACCACCGACGAATACGACGGCGACAAGCTGCTCACCCGAATCGACGGCCGGCGTGCGGTCACCCCATTGTTGTTGGCGCTGTTGGCAATCGGCTTCGCCGATCTGCTGTTCGCGCTGGACTCCATTCCCGCCATCTACGGTCTGACCGAGCAGCCCTACCTCGTGTTCACCGCGAATGCGTTCGCGCTCATGGGCTTACGGCAGCTGTACTTCCTCATCGGCGGCCTGCTGGATCGCCTGGTCTACCTGTCTTATGGCCTTTCGGCGATTCTCGCGTTCATCGGCTTCAAGCTGGTGCTGCACGCATTGCACGAGAACACCCTGCCTTTCGTCAACGGTGGTAGGCATGTCGAGGTGCCGGAGATTTCCACGCCGGTCTCGCTGAGTGTGATTATCGGCATCCTGCTGATCTCGACCGTGGCGAGCCTGATCCAAACCCGCGGCGCGGCCCGGTCCGCCGAGAGCCGGGTCGGCGATTAGAACACCCTGTTGTATTCGGGCGCGATCTCGAAGCCGCGCCCGGTCACGTCATTGCGGCAGCTCACCCCGACAGGCTGAGCCAGGCAGGTGAAGCCGTACACGCTCAGGCTCGACCCGACCGGCAGCACCTGCTGGTCGGCCTCCGCGCCGGACACGGGTGCGACGAAGTAGCCCCGGTTCACGCAGAGATATCCGGCGCTCTCGCCCACCGCGAGGGCGGCCGCGCTCGGGTCGATGCCCCAGCAGGCTTGCATCGCCGACGGGGTGGGCTGAGTCGTGCCCTGGCAGCCCACTGGTCGTTTCGGCTCTCCGAACGGCTCGTCGAGGAAGCCGCACGCGAGGCCACCATCGGCGGTCCGGAAGTAGTAGCCGTCGGCACCGCGGTATTTCGACTGGTCGACCACACCCGGCCGCACCAACGGGCGATCCCCGACCGTCAAGTTTGCCGTACTGTCGAAATCGGTGGCCGTCGAGCAGGTGGTGAGTGCGAGGGCTGCGACCGACATCGACGCGAAAATCGCGACGGATATGCGCATACGGGGGAGTCTGCGTTGGTCCGCTCGGATTCGCTTGCACCTGGTGCGGCGTGTCGCCGTAAGTTTGCTGACCGACGAGTGTCGAGCGGTGACACGCGGCGGTCCGCCGGATCGGTCAGGAAGCGAAGGTGCCCATCACCGGCAGCCACTCCACCGCGCGCACCTCGTCGATGAGGTTCTCGCGGGCGAACGGATCCTGCGGCAGCAATTCCTCGAGGGCCGCCTCGTCCGCGACCTGGAACAGCAGCAGGGCGCCGGAACCGTCCGGGTAGGGGCCGCTGGTCAGCAGCGAACCCGCATCGATGAGGCCGTTGAGCCAGGCCCGATGTTCGGGGCGGAAGGTGTCTCGCCCCTCGACGGTGGCGTCGGAATAGGTGTAATGCACGGCGAAGATGGGCACGATCGATCCCGTTCCGGTCAGAGGTTCAGCAGCATTCGAGTATTGCCGAGGGTGTTCGGTTTCACATAGCTGAGGTCGAGGAATTCGGCGACGCCAGGATCGAAGGTCCGGCACATCTCCGCGTACACCTCGGCGGTCACCGGTGTGCCGTCGATTTCCACGAATCCGTGCCTGCCGAAGAAGTCCACCTCGAAGGTGAGCACGAACAGCCGCCCGAGTTCGAGGTCCCTGGCGACCGTGACCAGCCGCTCCACGATCAGCCGCCCGACACCGTGCCCCTTGACATCGGGATGCACTGCAACCGTGCGCACCTCGCCGAGATCGGCCCACAGCACATGCAGCGCACCGCAGCCGACCACCCGGCCGTCGAGTTCGGCCACCCAGAATTCCTGCACCGCCTCGTATAGCGTGACCAGGTTCTTCTCCAGCAGGATCCGACCGGCGTAGACATCGACGAGGGCTTTGATCTGGGGCACATCGGAGGTTCGGGCGCGTCGCATGAGGGGTACGGATTTGCGCGCGGCCGCAGCCGCGTCCGGATACGCGTCGCTAGTCGAACCACCAAGTGGTCCCCGAGAGGTCATGGGGTGCACAGTAGTCGGCCCGGTTACCGATACTCTGAACGTGTGCCGCACATCCACCCGCTCCGCTCACCGCATCGCGTCGGCATGCGTTCGAGCCTTGTGCCGGTGGATGTTGTGGCCCGCGTGAATGGGTGTAGCGCCGGCGAGGTGGAGGCTGTTCGGGAGCGCAGCGAGCGAGCCGTGTCACAGTCGTGCACGCACGCGCCGGAGCTGAGCGCCAGCGAGGTGGAGGCTGTTCGGGAGCGCAGCGAGCGAGCCGTGTCACAGTCGTGCACGCACGCGCCGGAGCTGAGCGCCAGCGAGGTGGAGGCTGTTC
>NZ_JBFAWD010000020.1:83538-147631 GCF_040680135.1 Nocardia sp. NPDC052112
CGGGAGCGCAGCGAGCGAGCCATGTCACAGTCGTGCACGCACGCGCCGGAGCTGAGCGCCGGCGAGGTGGAGGCTGTTCGGGAGCGCAGCGAGCGAGCCATGTCACAGTCGTGCACGCACGCGCCGGAGCCGAGCGCCAGCGAGGCGGAGGCGTGAGCGTGCAGCCCGAAGAGGTCGATCGACGCTGGGGCGAACCCGCGGTCCGCACCGGATTCGCGCCCGCCCAGGCCGATCCCGTCGTCCCGCTGATGAATATCGCGAATGTGCTGACCATGCTGCGCATCGCGCTGGTGCCGCTGTTCGTGCTCGCGCTGTTCACTGGCGGCGGCCAGGAGACCGGCTGGCGGATCGCGGCCGCCGCACTGTTCGGCATCGCCGCGATCACCGATCGCTTCGACGGGCAATTGGCACGCAAATACGGCCTGGTCACCGATTTCGGCAAACTCGCCGATCCGATCGCGGACAAGGCGCTGATCGGTTCGGCGGTGATCGGGCTTTCGATGCTCGGCGATCTCGCGTGGTGGATCACCCTGGTCATCTGCGGTCGTGAGATCGGGATCACGTTGCTGCGGCTGGTGGTGGTGCGGCGCGGGGTGATTCCGGCCGGACGGGGGGGCAAATTGAAGACGCTGGTGCAGTCCGTCGCGATCGCCGTACTGCTGTTGCCGCTGCACGGCGGATTCGCCACGGCGGGCATGGCATTGATGTATGTGGCCGTCGCACTGACGGTCATCACCGGTCTGGACTATGTGGGGCAGGCGGCGCGGGTGTGGCTCGCGGGAGGTCCGGGCCGGACGCGCGGCGCATGACCGATCCGTTGACAACCGGAGCGCCCGTCGTCGAATTGGTCCGTGAGCTGGGTATCGCGCAGCAGACGGTGGCGACCGCGGAATCACTGACCGCGGGTCTGCTCGCGGCGACTATCGCCGGGGTTCCGGGTGCGAGTGCGGTGCTGCGCGGCGGACTGGTCGTCTACGCGACGGAACTCAAGCACAGCCTCGCCGGTGTCAGTGACGAAGTGCTCGCGACCGAGGGACCGGTCGCCGCGAGCACCGCCGAGGAGTTGGCCGTCGGTGCGCGGCTGCGCTGCGGCGCGGATTGGGGAATCGGATTGACCGGCGTCGCCGGACCCGAATCCCAAGGTGGGCATGCCGTCGGCACGGTCTTCTTGGGACTGGCAGGGCCCGGACATACCGAGGTCATGCGGCTGAAACTGGACGGTGACCGGTGGGCGATCCGAATCGGCGCTACCCACAGCGCGGTACGGGAGTTGCGTCGTATCGTGGGAGGCGACCACTAGCCGGGTGCTTCGGCGCCTGGTTTGCCACCGCGGGAACCAACCGGCCCCTGTTCGACGTTGTGCCAGAAAGGACGGCGTGCGCAGCGCTGGTAGGCGCCCCGCGGACCCGGTTACTGGGAGCTAAGGAGAACGACATGACGCTGCTGCGAGAGGCGATCGGGGACAGTCTGCGGCGTGCTCGTCTCGCCCAGAACCGGACCCTGCGTGAGGTCTCCACCTCGGCGCGCGTGAGCCTGGGATATCTGTCGGAGGTCGAGCGTGGCCGCAAAGAGGCCTCCAGCGAACTGCTCGCCGCCATCTGCGCGGCCCTGGATGTGCCGCTGTCGCGGGTGCTGTGGGATGTGAGCACGATCATGGCCGGTGCCGACGGACTGCCCGCCGCCGCGCCCGCCCAGACCGTCGACGCGCCCGAGGCCGAGCGGACCGCCGCGGCCGAGCCGGCCGAGGCCACACCGGAGCCCGCGACCGCGACGATGTCGGTGGCCGGTGCTCGCCCGCAGATCGCCGAGGACACCCGGATCGTCATTCCAGCGCCCAAGGCCGACATGCTGGTCCTGGTGAAAAGCAACTGATCGACGGACGAGAGGTGGCGTCCGCGGCCGACGCTGCGCACCGGTGCCGAAAGCGGATAGATTCTGTACAGGCGTCGGTTGGGCCGGGTTCGCCCGGCCCGGGTGCCACATGGTGGAGGATAGGCACATATCGGGTGCGTGACGGTCGCGCACTAGAGTCGCGGTAAAGCGCGGCGCATCTTATGGAGGCGGGATCAATCGATGGCTAATCCGTTCGTCAAGGCCTGGAAATATCTGATGGCCCTCTTCGATTCGAAGATCGAGGAGCATGCGGATCCGAAGGTCCAGATTCAGCAGGCTATCGAGGAAGCTCAGCGTCAGCATCAGGCCCTCTCGCAGCAGGCCGCATCGGTCATCGGCAACCAGCGTCAGCTGGAGATGAAGCTGAACCGTCAGCTCGACGATGTCGAGAAGCTCAATGCCAACGCGCGTCAGGCGGTCCTGCTGGCCGACCAGGCCGCCGCGGCCGGTGATACCGAGAAGGCGATCCAGTACACCAACGCCGCTGAGGCATTCGCCGCGCAGTTGGTCACCGCCGAGCAGGCCGTCGAGGACCTCAAGGTGCTGCACGACCAGTCGCTGCAGGCGGCCGCGCAGGCCAAGAAGGCGGTCGAGCAGAACGCGATGCTCTTGCAGCAGAAGGTCGCCGAGCGCACCAAGCTGCTCAGCCAGCTGGAGCAGGCCAAGATGCAGGAGCAGGTCTCGGCATCGCTGCAGCAGATGGATTCGACGCTGTCCGCGCCCGGCACCACGCCGAGCCTGGATGCCGTGCGCGAGAAGATCGAGCGCCGCTACGCGAATGCGCTGGGTGCCGCCGAACTCGCGGGCAATTCGGTGCAGGGCCGGATGCTCGAGGTGCAGCAGGCCAGCATCCAGATGGCCGGACACAGCAAGCTCGAGCAGATCCGCGCCTCGATGCGCGGTGATGCGCTGCCCGCCGGTGGTGCGACCGCGCCGGCGATCAATCCGGGTGCGGCGCAGGCGAATCCGGCGCAGCCGCAGCCGCAGATGAACAAGGGTCAGACCGCGCAGCAGTAGCCCGTCGTTCGAGGTAGATACAGCGTTCGAAGTAATTACAGTTCGGCGAGGACTGGTTCGGTGGAAGACAAGGCACGGGTACCTGGCGGGTCGGCCGTCGGTCATGCTCGGGCCCTGCCTGTCCGGCCACCGTTGGTCGCGCCGAACGCGTGCCCTGGAGGAGAGCGATGAGCCCGCAGGGACCTCGCGAACAAGGTAAGGGTGGCGGTCGTCGTCGCGGTGCCGCGCTGGTACGCGCACAGGCGGCTCTGGCACCACAGCCGGGGAGCCTGCCCGAAAGCCTGCGCGAGGTCGGCGAACATGCGCTGGTGGCGGTGCGGCGCTGGGCGGATCCGCGTGAGCGGGAGTTGCGCAAGCGTCGCCGGGCTCGCCGCCGCAGCTTCCAATTGGGCACGGTCGGCGGTCTCACCACCGCGGGAACCGTTGGGTTGATGGTGATTTCGGCACCGGTGTGGGCCGTGGTCGTGGTCGGCGGGGGAGCGGTGGCACTGGTCACCGGCACCGCGCTGAGCGCCCGCCGCTACCTCCGAATGCGCGGCGCGCCGCTGCCGCAGGCGGTCTTCATGCCGCGCAAACAGCCACCGCCGTGGTCCTGCGCGCGTGGGCCGATTTCTCGCCTGGTTCGCGCGGAGAAGGCATTACATGGGCTCGGCACGCAGATCGCCCGCTCGAATCGCCTCCCCGAAGACGAACTCGTCGACATGATCGAAACCGCGGGCTCGGGTGCGGCCGCACTGCACGCGCTGGCCGCCGATATCACCGCGATGGAACAGGCACTCGGCGCCATAGGCCGCTCGAAATCTGTTGCTGCCGTTGGTCTTACCGAGAATATGCAATTCGCGCTCGGCCGCCTCGATAGCGGCGTCGCCGAGTACGAACAGGTGGTCGCCGCGGCCGGGCGGATTCTCGCGGTTCCCGAAAGCGCGGTGCTGCGGCACAATTTCGACACCATCGTCGCCGATCTGCGCGATGCGGCCGACCGCCTCGATGGGTGGGCGCAAGCCCTCACCGAGGTGGCCGACCAGCACGCACCCACTTCCCTGCCCCCACAGCGGAGCTGACCAGCGAACACCGTGCTCTCGGCCCCCGCGGGGCCGAGGCAATGCCGGGCGATAGCGCCGCTGCCGCAATGCAGCTGGTCACATCGCCGCCATCGAACAATAGCTCTGAAACGGCTGCCTCTTACGTGCCGCCTGCGCCGCGGTGCCCCAGGCGCCGCCCGCACGCGGTCAGTGCCAGCACACCGTGCCCCTGTGCACGGGTGTTCGTGTCGATCCGTGACGGATCGACCGAGGTACGTCCGGCAATGAGCATCGGTCTTACTGTGTCGGGAATCCCGTCCTGCTGCTGGCACCCGTCGCGGGCCGAGCGGTCTTCGATCTCGGTCGAGTCGAACGGCAGGCCGTTCTCCGCCGCATGTCCCTGGCCGACCCGAATCGGGTCGGCATGTTCGTTGCGGTCACGGTAGTAGTAGCGCATGACCTCGCCGTGCTCTGCCAGGCACCAGCCCCACCAGTCACCGCAGCCGCTTTCGTAGTTCTGGCCGTACCAATGCGCCTGCCCGAACCGCTCACTCAGCGCCGCACAGCGGGCCTGCCGTTCCTGGTGCTCGCGTCCGTCCGGGGTGTAGTCGGCATCGATGTCGAGCATCCGGCTCATCTCATGATCGTGGCGATCGAGTTCCTCGGCGGCCACGGATGTGCCGAACACCAGGATCCAGCCTTCGAGCACCGGACTCACATACATCCGCGCGCAATCGGCATGTTCTTCGTAAGCGGTGCGGCTGTGTCTCGAGTCGTGGCCCCGCCAGATGTCGGTACCTATCGACCAGGTCACCGCAACCGGATCGGACAACTCGAACGCCTCCAGTACCGCGGCCCGGTCCGTGGTTCGGACGGCATACCATCCATCTTGCGGGACAAAGGGTTCGGGAACATCTGCCGCGATCTTGGCCCGCATCCATCGGGCCAGCACCGCCAGGTCGCGTGGTTCGGGTGTATCCCAGCCGATCTGGGTGAGCGCCGCCAGCGCATACCGCCGCTCGGGCATCCGAGAGTCTCGGACCCGGCGCAGCAACGGCACCGCGGACCGACCCAGGCGACCGAACGCGCTGATCGCCTCGTCACGCACCCGCTGTTCCGGATCCGCGAGTAGCGGTACCAGCAAGGGCGCATATTCACGACGGCGGCGGTAGCCGAGTACGAAGGCGCTGTCCGCGCGTACCTTCGGATCCTCAATGCAGACCATCTCGAGCGCGTATCTCGCGGTGTCCGACGCTGCCGCGATATCCAATACCTGACAGCACAACTCGACGGCGTCCGGGGTCTCCGCAATCGCAAGTTGCTCGATCACCGCGCGGTAGGCAACCGGTCCGAACCGCCGCAGCACCGCGATACCGCCCACACGGTCGACCCGAGCGGCTGGATCCAGCAGCTCCCACAGTATCGGCTCGATCAGATCATCACCTGCGGCCACTATCGTCTCGACTGCTTTCGCGCGGAGATCAGCATCGGCAAGCCCGACTACAGCAGCTGGTAGCTCCATGCATCCGTTCCTACCATTCACCGCGGCCGAACTCGACAATCTGCAGCCGACCCCGAGTAGTGATCGAGCCACTTCGAAATACGCGCTAGGTGCGTGGGCGTGGGCGGTCCTCGGCGGCCGATGCGCTGATGGCCGGCGGTTCCGGTGTCGCAGGGATGTTGGATTCCGTTTCGGCAGACTGGGTTTCCGGTTCGTTCGTATCCTGATCCGATTCCGATTTGCGGTCGGTCCGCACCCATGGGCTGGGGCGTGTGGTGGTCGGTGCCGTCACCTTGGGTGGGCGGATCGACCGGCGGGTGGTCGACCAAGGGGAGGTGACCGGCTTGCGGTCGGTCAGCTCGAGCTCGGTCGGTCGGTCGGCAGCGGGACGAGATATCTTGCGCGCAGCCGGTTTACCGGAGGTCGGGCGGGGAGCCGATGCCCCGGGGGCGGCCGTCCATGGGGTCGCCGGTTCCGACTGGCCCGTCGGTCCGACGGCTTGTGGCACGAAGTGGGCTGACCCGCTGGCAGTTGTTGCGCCGAGATCGCTGTCTGCTCGGCTGCCGAGTGTGATCGGGCCGGATTCGTGGGTATCGATACGACCGTCGGGTTGCCCGACCGACTGGGATGCGGCCGCCGAGGGCTCGGTCGCCGGGGAGTCTGTCGTACCGCCGCGAAGAGATATCTGCTCATTCGGTGTCGAATCCTCGACTCCGCCCGGTGTGGTTGCGCCCGCCATCTCACCGGTTGGCGCACTCATCGGATTCGAGAGACCTGCTCGGGACGCCGATGCGGTGTCCGCCGTGTTCGGGTGCTGGCCATCCCTGACTTTGGCTGGGTTTTCGGCACCGGGGGCGGGTTTGTCGGAGATCTCGTGACCGGCATTGGTTGCCCGGACGTCTGCTGGACCTGGATGGTTGGCGGTCGACCCGTCGGCCGACCGGTGCGGCGAGTCGACACCACTCGTAGGAAACGGTCGGTCGAAATCGGTTCGGGTCGATGGCAGATCGCTTGCGCCGCGCTCAGGAACATCCGAGTTGTCGGGAGCGTCGGGGCCCTTGGTGGTGAAGTCGAGCTTCGAGACCTGATCGCGGAAGTTCTCGGCATGGCGCATGAGGTCGTTGGCGTGCTCTTCGAGCAGGTTGGAGTAACGCAGCACTTCATCGGGTTCGATGTGCAGCGGCAGGTCGGCCGAACCGCGTGCTGGCGGAACTCCCAACGCATCGCTCGCCGCGTCATAGACGACGCCTTTGATGATGTCGTCGATGGTGTGTTCGAGCGGTTCGATGGCCTTCATGGCCACCTCGGCGATCAGATATGCGATCAGATTCTGCTGCATCTGATCGCATATCCGGCGCGCCGCGGTGGCCAGCAGGGGAGCGGTTGCCGGACCCGCGGGCGTCGCGATGATGGCGGCGTAACTCAGTGCCAGCGCCGCCAGCTCGGTGAGTACCGCAACCTTCACGACGGTGATCACATCGGCGGCGATATCCAGTGCCCCGGCCACCACCTTGCAGGCCGTGTCGAGATCCGCCATGTGGGTCCTACTCATATGCGCCCAGACCGAGATCAACTGTTCGTACGCATACCCCGAATAGACCGATCCCATATCCTTGATGGCACCGGTGGCGGATTCGTGTGTCTGCTGGACATTCCCGGCGAATTCGCGAACGTGCTCGCCGAGCCTCCGCACATCATCTTCGTTGATGTCCGGATACGGAATACCGCATAAATTCAGGAAGAGTGCTGCCTCGTGCGGCATTTCGATAGGCATCTACACCACCCGAACCTTGCGGACCCATACATGTCTATACCGCGGACCCCCGGTTGATATCCAGGAGATCCGTCCGGTTCTCCGCCCAAATCTCCCACAGTTCGTCCGGGCTGTTCTCATCCGCGAACTCGGCTTCCTGTCGCGTTATGGGCAGGAGGGTGATCAGTTGCAGCACCGGCTTCCCGTCGGAATTGCGCAACAGGTCGAATTCGTCACCGAAAAAGGGGCTGGGATAGCCCAGGACACCATGAATTTTCGTCTCCGTGATCAATGGGGTGTCATTGACCAGAATGGAATCGTACTCTATTCCCCGCTGATTTCGCAATATCAGATCAGCGATAATTCCGACAATGTAGTGGGAAAATCCTTCTTGTCCGGTATTCAATGTGCAGACAAGTTCCTCGGGCAATAGTGACGGCATTTCATGAAAACGCAAGCCGTTGGTGATCACCGACGTGACCGGATGTTCGTCGTTATCGTAGAAGATGAGGTCGTAGCCCCGGTTCCGGCCCTCGATCTCGGCCGGTTCGGCGTAGCGAAATTTTCCGAGATGCTCGCTGTTGTGCTCGAGCAGATTCGGGAATTGGCTTGCTGAGGTCAAGAGTTACCCTTCGCTTATGCCGGATGTCCAGGAGTTGTCGCGCCGATCATACCGCTACCGGCAGCCTCGCTGACGCACGATCATGGGCCGCTTCCCGGCTTTTTGAGCCCTTTGACAATCGTCGTGGGGTCGGGTGCTCCTGGTAGCGGCGGATATTTCTCGGCCAGTTGGGCGTAGATACCGTAACCCGGTTCCGTGGACTCGTGGCCGTGACCTCGATTCGCGCTCCGCTCCTCGAAGCGAAATTCGGGCAGGTTGACGTACGCATCCTTGTAGCCTGCCTCGTCGATCTTGTGGTAAATCGCGAATTGCTGCAAGCGCCAATTTTCGCCACCTTCGGGGTGGCCTATGTCGGCCTTGTAGGGCGCTGGCTTGGTGAATGCTTCATTACCATTGACGACGGATGCCTCGGTCGGGCCGACCTCGTTCTTCGCCTTCCATTCCTTATACGATTCCGGCGCCGCAGCCTTCTTTGCGTGGCCCTTATTGTTGAGCTCGAAATACTGGGGTTCACCATTGGGCTTCCGTATCACATCGACCGGAACCTTCGTCGTATCGCAAAGCAACCTGCCGTCGGCCAGCTGCTCCGCATTCTTGAACACATCATTCTTGGTTTTGGCGGGAAAACCCGGGCGTTTATTCTCGTATACCCAGTCGTTGAGCTTTCCGGTGATATGCGCCGGTTTGCTGTTTATCGGACTCGCCGGCGGTGTGCCGGTACGCGCTTTCCACCTGAACTGATCCGGAGTTTTCAGCTGATCGTAGTGAATATACTGTAAGTTGCCGGTACGCAGTTCCGTGACCGTATTTACCAGGGGTTTTCGTATGGCAGGTGTGACCTCGTCGAGGCCCTTCACCAGGCGCAACCCCAGCAATACCATCTCGTCGGCTATCATAATTAGCCGCCCAAGAGTGCCTGAATATTTTCCATGTTACTGTCCCCTCCGATCGGCGCGGTCGCCGAGTCTCCGTCAGCAATCGACGTAGATTATCAACTTTCAACTTCGAGTTGCCGAACATAATAGAATACATCTGATAGAGGAATTTCCCACTCTTGGGAAGTGTCCTCCGGTTTGCTTGTCCAGGTCGACTCTTGCTCGCCCGAGCAAAGCGATCTATGGTTTGCTCATGCAAGCAAGAAGTAGGTCAGCCAAGCAAGACGAGCGGACCTTCACCGAGACCGCGCGTCGCGCGCAGATTGTGAACGCGGCGATCGCGGTGGTCGCCGAGCACGGCTATCCGAATGCCTCGTTCGCGAAGATCGCCGAACAGGCGGGGCTGAGCAGCACCGGCTTGATCTCCTACCACTTCCGGGGCAAGGATGATCTGATCCGTGCGGTTGTCGCCGAAATCATGCGCGTGGCTTTGGAATTCGTGAGCAACAAGCTCGACGGAGAGGTCGACTACACGACTCGGCTGCGCCTGCACTTCGCCGCCAATCTGGCACTGCTGGACGAGTACCCCGGACATCTGCGGGCGTTGTCCAGCATTATCGCGAATGCGCCTACGGGTGATCCGCAGGCATTCGGTCTAGGTGAGCATCTGGCCGATTTCGGCCGTATCCAAGAGGAGCGCATCCGAGATGCGCAGCGGGCCGGGGTGTTTCGTGACTTCGATCCCAAGATCATGGTCATGGCCATGCGGGGTGCACTCGATGCGGCCATCGCCCGCGCCTCGGTCGACCCCGACTTCGATACCGCGGCCTGCGCCCGCGAACTGGCCGACCTCTTCGACTATGCCACTCGCAAGCAGTCCTGATCCCGACCGGAGTCGAATCATGAATCAACAGCAGACGATTGCAACCGACCGCACCCCGCGGCAGAAACGTGCCGCAGTGCGCCGCCACCTCGCGCGTCAGTTGACTGTCGAACTGGTACTCCCGCTCGGGGGTTACTACGCATTGCGTGCGGCCGGAGTGAATCCGTGGCTGGCGCTGGTCGCGCCCGCCCTGCTCACCGTGCCGTTCCTCGCCCACGGCGCGCTACGGAAGCGTCGCATCGACATGGTCGCACTGTTCACGCTCAGCATGATCGTGGTGGGGACGGCGATGTCGATGGTGACCGGTGATCCGCGCACGCTGTTGGTGCGCGACAGTTGGATCTTCGGCGCGCTGGGTTTGTGGGTGCTGGCCACGCTGCTCACCGAGCATCCCTTCATGCGCAGTGCCGCCAGGACGATTGTCACCGTGAAGGTCGGCGAAGAAGGCTATCGGCAGTGGGATGCCCGCTGGGACAGCGACTCTCGGTTTCGCGGCCAGCTGCGGGTGCTGACCGCGGTGTGGGGTCTCGGCTTCGCGCTCGATGCCGTGGTGCGGGTTGTGCTCGCCTACGCGCTCCCGGTCGATTCGGTGCCACTGGTGAGCACCGTGCAGTGGCTCGTCGTCCTCGGTGGCCTCTTCGCCTTCCAATACTTCTACGTAACCAGACACGGGCTGAAGGTCTGAGTACCGACGAATCCCCCGGCTGACCGTGCGCGATGGTCTTGCCGGGGTTCTCTGCTGTCCGGAGGCCCGATCGCGCCAATATGCAACCAATGGTTGCGCTATCGAAGGTGGTCGGCTAGCGTGATGTGCAACCAAATGTTGCACATGGAGGAAGCGTATGGAGTACGGCAGCATCGAACGCGAGATCTACGTCGACGCCTCGCCCGAGGTGGTTTTCGAGGTGGTCAGCAGTCCGGCACATATCAGCGAATGGTGGTCCGACGCGGCCGATTTCGAGGCGACTCCCGGTGCGGTCGGCGAGCTCGTCTTCGGCGACCGCGAACACGTCGCTCCGATCACCGTGGTGACCGTCGAGCGGCCACGGCTGTTCTCGTTCCGCTGGTGCTATCCGGCGGGGTCGGCCGACCTCGCCGACTCGCTACTGGTCATCTTCGAGCTCACCCCGTCGGGCGCGGGCACCAGGATTCGGCTCACCGAGACCGGGTTTCGCGAGATGGGTTGGGAGGCGGCGAAGTTGGAAGAGGTCTACAACGACCACGTCGCCGGTTGGGACAGGTTCGTTCCGCAACTCGGCGAGTACATCGCGCGGCTGGTGTCGACCCCGTGACCAGCACCGTCGACGACGATCTGTGGTCCGCGGTCGGGGATCCGACCCGTCGGCGGATGCTCGACCTGCTCTTGGCGGCCGGTGCCGGCACGGCCACCAGCCTCAGCGAGCAGCTGCCCGTGACACGGCAGGCCATCGCGAAACATCTGGGTGTGCTCGACCGCGTCGGTCTGGTACACGCCACGCCCGCGGGGCGGGAGCGGAGGTATCGGGTGGATGAGGCACAGCTGGCCCGCGCGGTCGCGCAATTGTCCTCGGTCGGGGCGGCGTGGGACGCCAGGCTCCGGCGCATCAAGCGGATCGCCGAGGCGATTCAGCGCACAAAAGATCAGCAGCAGTGAAAATCCGACACCGGGAAGAGGATCGAAAATGGTAGACATCCTGCACAGAATCGCGATCGAAGCATCTACGGCCGAGGTCTATACGGCCCTGACTACCGTCGAAGGGCTCGCAGGCTGGTGGGCGACCAACACCCAGGGCAAGGGCAATGACGTCGGTGGCGAACTCCAATTCCGTTTCGATGCCGGTGGATTCGATATAAAGGTTCTGGAGCTCGACCCGGGCAAGCGTGTGCTGTGGGAAGTGATCGAAGGCCCCGAAGAGTGGATCGGCACGCACGTGGACTGGAGCCTCCAGCAGGTCGAGGACTACGCCGTCGTGCTCTTCGAACACGAAGGCTGGAAGGAGCCGGTGGAATTCATGCACCACTGCAGCACCAAGTGGGCGGTCTTCCTGTTGAGCCTGAAGTCGTTGGTGGAGACCGGAAAAGGTGCGCCGGATCCGCACGACGTCAAGATCGACAACTGGAACTGACGCAGTAGTTTCCAATCACCTGAACGACGCGGCGCACCCGAATCGGACAGGCGATCACCATGCACCGGCGTTCGGTCTCGGGGCCGGTGCATGGTAACCGCGGCGATCAGGAGTGGATGGTGTGTTCGGCGACGGTCCAGGCGCGGGCTTGATCGCTGAGGGTGATGCCGAGACCGGGGCGTCCGGACAGGTGCATGCGGCCGTCGGTGATGTCGAGGCGCTCGTCGAAGAGGGGATCGAACCATTCGAAGTGTTCGACCCAGGGTTCTCTGGGGTACGCGGCGGCGAGGTGGATGTGGATTTCCATCGCGAAATGTGGTGCCAGTTGCAGGTTCTGGCTGTCGGCTAGGGCCATCACCTTCAGGAATTGGGTGATGCCGCCGACGCGTGGTGCGTCCGGCTGCACGATGTCGGCGCCGTGGGCGGCGATGAGTTGGGTGTGTTCGGCGACGCTGGTCAGCATCTCACCGGTGGCGATCGCGGTGTCGAATGCGGTGGCGAGTTGGGCGTGGCCGTCGAAGTCGTAGGCGTCGAGGGGTTCTTCGATCCACACCAGGTTGAACGGTTCGAAGGCCCGGCACATGCGGCGGGCGGTCGGACGGTCCCACTGCTGGTTGGCATCGACCATCAACGGCACTCGGTCGCCGAGTTTTTCGCGCACCGCGGTGAGGCGGGCGAGATCGACGGCGTTGTCTGGGTGTCCGACCTTGATTTTGATGCCACCGATGCCGTGTTCCAACGATGCCGTGGCACGGTCGAGGACCTCTTCGATGGGGGCGTGCAGGAAGCCGCCGGAGGTGTTGTAGCAGCGCACCGAATCACGGTGGGCGCCTAGCAGTTTCGCCAGTGGCAACCCGGCCCGTTTGGCCTTCAGATCCCACAGGGCGACGTCGAAGGCGGCGATCGCCTGCACCGACAGCCCACTGCGACCGACCGAAGCGCCCGCCCACATGAGCTTGTCCCAGATCTTGGCGATATCGCTGGGGTCCTCACCCAGCAGCACGGGCGCTATCTCGCGGGCATGTGCGAACTGGCCCGGTCCGCCCGCGCGTTTGGAATAGCTGATGCCGATACCTTCGAGCCCGGCCTCGGTGCTGATCTCGGCGACGAGCACGGCGACTTCGGTCATGGGCTGCTGCCGACCGGTCAGCACCTTGGCATCGCTGATGCCGGTGGGCAAGGGCACGGTGACCGACGAAACCTTCACGCCGGTGATCCGGTCGAGGATGGGTGAATCCATGGTGGGAGTCCTTCGGGTCAGGCGATTGTCTTCACGAGGGCGGTCAACTCGGCCAGTTCGGCCTCGGTGAGGTCGGTGAGCGGCGGGCGGACCCGGCTGGATGGTCTGCCGACGGCGGTGAGCCCGGCCTTGATGATCGATACCGCGTAGCCGGGTCGGCGGTCGCGGATGTCGAGGTAGGGGATGACAAAGTCGCGCAGATGCGCGTAGACGGTCGCGCGATCGCGGGCGCGGACCGCGCGATAGAAATCGAGCGCGAATTCGGGGGCGAAATTGAAGATCGCCGAGGAATAGGTGGTCACACCCATCTCGGTGTAGGGGAGTGCGAAGGTTTCCGCGGTGGGCAGGCCGCCGATGTAGGTCAGCCGGTCGCCCATCCGGGCGTATATCCGCGTCATCGACTCGATGTTGCCGACGCCGTCCTTGAAACCGATGAGGTTCGGGCTGCGCTCGGCCATCCGTGCCACGGTCACATCGTCACAGGCGGCATTGGCGCGGCTGTAGAAGATCACCCCGAGCGAGGTCGCCGCACATACCTGGGCCACATGTTCGACCAGGCCGTCCGGTGCTGCTTCCACGAGATACGGCGGCAGTAGCAGGATTCCGTCCGCCCCCGCCGCCTCGGCCGCCCGCGCTTGTTCCACCGCCATTCTGGTGCCCGCCGTCGCGGGCGCGATCACCGGAACCCGTCCGGCGGTCTCGGCTACCGCGGCGCGCACCACGCGATCGATCTCCGCGCTGGTCAGGGCGAAGCCTTCGCCCGTGCCACCGGCGGCGAACAGGCCCGCGACCTCATATCGGGACAGCCAGCCGATGTGCTCCCGATAGGCTCGCTCGTCGAAGTTCAGTTCGGCGTCGAAATGGGTGACCGGGAAGGAGAGCAATCCGCGCCCTAGCGCGGGTCCCAATTCCTCGGCGGATAGCTGCGACACGGGTATCCTCCTGGCAACGGAAATTGCTGATTTCTCTGGAGATTAGGTCCGGCGCCCGATGCCGGTCCAACACTGTTTGGAAATCAACCGATACTCGAATGGCATCGGTTCCCGACTATGCCGGGTTCGATCGGCGCACTCTCGTTCGGGTATCGCTCAATACCGAATTGGTGTTCGACGGGTATCGCTTCCGGCCTTTAGCCTCCTTGCACACCCATTGCAGGGTGATCCGGCACACACACACCGCGGCCGGTCACAGGAGGACAGTGATGCTGAAACGTGAGACTATGCCCGCCGACGGCGGCACCCGCGCCGTGGCGGCAGCCACCGAACAGCGGCCCGGTCGTCGCATTCCCACGCGCTATCTGGTGCTCGGGCTGTTGTTCATCATCACCGCCGTCAATTATGCCGATCGCAGCAGCCTGTCGATCACGGGCAGCGCGGTTCGGGCGGATCTCGGATTTTCCACCATCCAGCTCGGCTATATCTTCTCGGCATTCAGCTGGGCCTATGTCGTCGCACAATTGCCCGGCGGGATGCTGCTCGACAGATTCGGCGCCCGGCGGGTCTATGCGGCGAGCCTGGCATTGTGGACGCTGGTCACCGCGGTGACCAGCCTGGTCGGTCTGATCACCACCCCGGTGCTGGTCGCATTGTCGATCGTATTCGGATTGCGATTGCTGCTGGGGGTATTCGAATCACCGGCCTTTCCGGGTAATGCGCGGGTCTCGACCATGTGGTTCCCGACCGCCGAACGTGGCCGGGCAACAGCGGTTTTCAATTCGGCGCAGTATTTCGCGACCGTGATGTTCGCTCCGGTAATGGCCTGGATCACCAACCAGTTCGGCTGGCGCTGGGTATTCGTACTGCTCGGCGTGCTCGGCTTCAGCTTGGCCGTATTCTGGTGGCGCTGGCTGTATCCGCCGCGTGCGCACCGCCGCGTCACCCAGGCCGAACTCGACACGATCGTCTCCGGTGGCGCGCTGGTCGACCTCGATACCACCAAGGGCGAGAACGCGACTCGACGCACGCGGCTGGATCGGCGGATGCTCGTGCGTGTCTTCTCCACCCGGCCGCTGTGGGGCGTCTATGTCTTCCAGTACGCGGTCAACGCACTGACCTACTTCTTCATCACCTGGTTTCCGATCTATCTGAACAAAGGCCGCGGCCTTTCGCTGGTGCATGTCGGATTCGTCGCCGCACTGCCCGCGCTGGCGGCCTTCATCGGCGGCCTGGTGGGTGGCATAGTGTCGGATGCTCTGTTGCGTCGTGGCCGTTCACTGACGGCGGCGCGCAAAATCCCGGCCGCCGTTGGCATGCTGCTCGCGACCCTCATCGCACTGTCCAACTTCAGCGACAGCACCACCGTGATCGTGGCGATTTTGACCGTGGCCTTCTTCGGCAAGGGCATCGGCTCCCTCGGCTGGGCAATCACCACGGATATCGCACCGACGCAGGCGGTCAGCTTCGTGAGCTCCACCATGAATGCCTTCGGCAATATCGCGGGCATTGTCACCCCGATCGTCATCGGCTATCTGGTTTCCTCGACCGGCTCGTTCGATACCGCGCTGTGGTTCGTTTCGGCACATGGGCTGCTCGCCGTGGCCGCTCTCGTCGGTATGGGCACCATCCGTCGTATCGAATTCGACGCCTGATCCGTCACCCGGCAACATTCTGAATCGGTGCCGCCGCCCGATTTCACGGGCGGCGCGCCGGCCACGTCGGATCTGCACGTGGCAACCGACGGCCGCTGAGTAGCGGCACCTGCCACGGACATCACACCTCGCGACACGCGGAATGCGTTGGGACACCATCCATCCGGGCCTCGGCATCGAATAACAGGTGATCGATGTGCTGACGCGGGCCGAGGTTGCTCTCGGTAGCCGCGTCATGGAGCGGAGATCTGGTTGGAGTGTCCTGGGAGGTGCGTTGCCAATGCTGTTGATATTCATCGTGCCCGTCCTGGCGGCGATTATCGCGGTGGCCATCTTCGTGATCGGGGATCGGCTGCGCCCGGATTCGTGGGTGTCGACCGAGGAGGAAGCGGCCGGGGCCCTGGTACTGGAACTGATCAACACGCTCTTTCTGGCGGTGGTCGCCTTCGTGGTGGTGATCTGCTGGCAGGAGTACGACAACGCGCGCAATCACACCGTTGCCGAGGCGAAGGCGCTGGTGGATACGTATTGGACCGCGCATTCCATGCCGGACCCGGAGCGCCGTGAGATCCAGGGCCTGGTACGGGATTACACCGATCAGGTGCTCACCCGGGAGTGGCCGGTCATGCAGGTGGATCGGCAGTTGAGTCAGCCCACCCAGGACACCTTCGACAGCCTGCGTGATGCTGTCGCGTCGGTGCATACGACGGATCCGGACGTCACCGATCTGCGCACCAGTGCGATGTCCAGTCTGGATGCGGCCGCTGACGCGCGTCAGGACCGGGCCATGGACGCGAGTTATCAGATGCCCGTATTCCTTTATGCGGCTTTGTGGTTCGGCACCGTGTTGCTGTTGTGTACCGGAGTGCTGTCGGGTGTTGAGGTCACCAAGCGCAGTGTGCTGATGAGCGCGCTGCTCGGTGTGGTCGTGGGTACGACGGTGCTGGCGATCTACAACCTCGACCGGCCGTTCTCCGGCGGCAACAGTGTTCCGAAGGACGCCTTCGAATATGCCATCTCCCGCTATGCGCACATCACCTGACGTGCCGCTCGAGACCTGCGCAGCTGCGACGGATGGGATACCGGCACCATGGCATTTGTTGTACGAACACGAAGGGCCGCACTGAGTTCGGCCGCGGCTACGGCGGTGCTGTTCTGTACGGGTGGGCCGGCGGCCGCTGATTCGCTGCTGCCCGAGTTGCCGGTTGTCGGCGATATCGCGACGGGGAGCACATCTTTCGACGCAATCGGAACCGGGAGTGCGGCCGCGGATCTCGGGACCGGTAGCGGTTCCTACGGTGGCGTGCTGGATCTCGAGCCGAGAAGTGCCGCCACCGGCGGCGCGCAACTCGCCACCGGCGGTGCAGCATCGGGTGGTGCGAAGCAGGATGCCGCGAGCGGCGCGGGTGGAATCGACAGTGGCGTCGATGACTCGGCCGCCGGCGGCCGTGCGGATGTGACGGCTGGTGCGGGCGATTCACTCGGCCTTGCCCCGGGCAGCGTCCAATCCGCCTGCACCGGCAGTGCCGTAATCGGCAGCGCGACAATACTGCTCGGTCTGGTGACCGGCAGTGGCGTATTCGGTCTCGGTTCGGTCGGCCCCGGTCTCATCGGCACCGGTTCGGTCGGTCCGACGGGATCCGGGCTCGGCAGCGTCGTCGTCGGCAGTGCGATGACCGGCAGCGCACTGCTGACCTGTCTGCTTCTACTCCCGGCCCCCGAACCCGCCGTGCCCGGCATGCCCCTCCAACTCGGCCCGTCGGCGCCCCCGCCACCGATACCGGCACCGGCCGCATCGGTCAGCCCACCGGAATTCGACCCCGCCGCACCGGCACTCGCGATCGCCCCGGAAACGCCGATCCGTACCACGCCCCATCGACCACCGGCTGCGGCGGCACCCGTCCCGGAAGATCCGATCGCGTGGAACCTGCTGGAACTGGTGACGATCATGGTGGTCACCGTCCTTACCGTGGTTCGCAAGATTGCTGTAGGGCGCAACAGGCGAGCCGAATGATGCCCGCGGGGGAGCACTGATCTGCTGAACCCGGGCGAATGCTTGCTCGAACGGCGGTTGGGGCTGCGCGTCTCATGAGTGTTGGCTATCATGACGGCGGACACGCAAGAACTGGTCTGGGGCAACGGATTTGGATCGTGAGCGGAACCGGCAGGCAGCTCATGACCGCACCACACGTGCTGCCCACGCGGGGCAGATCGGCGCGACTGAAGTCGTGCGGGCAGTTTGTTCGTAATCCGTTGTCATCAACCTGCCGAAGTTCGCAGCTGTGACGTAACCGAGGCCAGTGCTGGGTCTGCTCGATTGTCAACGTTCTTTAGTTTTCAAAAGTTCGGAGTTCATCTGTGGCAACGCACACACATCACCCGCCCGAATCACGGTCCTCGGTTGGCGGCTCACCGGGCATCGCGGCCGGGCCGCGCATCGTGATGTACACCCCCGAATTCGCCGCCGACCCACACCAGGCCTATGGGCGGATGCGCAAACAGTTCGGTTCACTGGTACCGGTGGATCTCGCCCCGGGCGTACCGGCCACGCTGGTGATCGGCTACTACACCGCGATCCGCATTCTGACCGATCCGGACCATTTCCCGGCGGACCCCCGGACCTGGGAGCGAAACATCCCGGCCGAGTGCCCGGTGCTCGGCATGATGAAGCGGCGGGAGAATGCCCTGCGCACCGACGGGCAGGAACACAAGCGCTATCGCGAGTCCACCAGCGCGGCAATCAATGACGTCGATCTGCTCGGCATGCACGCGGTGATCGAGCAGATCGCGATCCCGCTGATCAACAAGTTCTGTGCGGACGGGCACGCTGATGTGCTGCAACGCTACGTCTTCCCCGTGGTGTTCACCGCCGTGAACACCATGCTGGGCGTCGATTCCGATATCGGCGCGCGACTCGCGGCGGCGCTGGATGCCATGTTCGATGCCGGGGCCGATATCGGTGCGGGCGACCGCATGCTGCACGAGGCGCTGCGATTGCACATCGATCGCAAGCGGGAGGAGCCCGGTGCCGACATCACGACTCGATTGATGCGCCATCCGAGTGGTCTGACCGATGAGGAGGTGATTCAGCAGCTGGTGACGTATTACGCGGTCGGGGTCGAGCCGCTGGTCCACCTCATCGGCAATGCTTTGCGGCTGATGTTGACCGACGATCGGTTCGCCGCGGGCATGCACAGCGGTAGTCTCTCGACCCGCGACGCGCTCGATGAGGTGTTGTTCACCGACCCGCCGCTGGCGAACTACTGCATTTCCTACCCCCGCCAACCGGTTCTACTCAATGGCGTGTGGTTGCCCGCCCACCAGCCGGTCGTGATCAGCGTGGCGGCGTGCAACAGCGATCCGACCGTCAATGCCGTCGACGGCGTCGACCGTGATGGCAATCGTTCACATCTGGCCTTCAGTGCCGGACCACACATGTGCCCGGCACAAGACGCCGCGTATCTGATCGCCCAGGAGGCGATCGACCAACTTCTCGATGCCCTGCCCGAGATCGAATTGGCCGGTCCGGCCGCCGAACTCGGCTGGCGCACCGGGCCGTTCCACCGCGCGCTGACCGCGCTGCCGGTGGTCTTCCCGAAGTCCGCTCCGTTCCCGGAGTTTCCGCTGCCCTGAGATGTGCGTCCTGCCGCGCCGAGGGCCGAGATCGTCGATCTCGGCCCTCGCCATGGCGGCCGACACCTACATGACTTTCATCGGCGCGGCCGGTGTGAAGACAACCGGGAAGGCGGCCATCGCACGGTGGAAAGGACCCGGTCGCCAGACGAGCTGATCCTCGGGTATCCCGAGTTGGATATCGGGAAGTGCGTCGAAGAGTTGATCGATGGCGTACTGAACGGTCAGGTACGCAACGCCTTTGGCCGGGCAGTTGTGTGGACCGGCGCTCCACGCCAGGTGCGAGCGATTGCCGAGACGTGTTCCGTCGGCGTCTTCGTTGCCGCGGATCTCCGGGTCGTTATTGCAGCCGGTGAGGCTGATGACGACCGGTTGGTCCGCGGGCAACCAGATATCGTCGACCATGATCGGCTGGCGTGGGTAGGTTGTGCAGAAGTTCGCCATGGGGGGGTCGTTGAACAGAACTTCGTCGATCGCGGTGATGGTCGAGAGGTTTCGGCCGAGGACGTCCGCGCATTTGAATCGGTCGTCGGTGATCATCAGCAGCAGCGCATTCGTGATCAGGTTGCGCTGCGCTTCGAATCCGGCACCGTAGAAGCTCATCAGTTGCGCGAAGATTTCGATGTCGTCGAGCGCCGCCGGGTGGTGTGCCAGCCGTGAGGTGACATCGTCGCCGGGATGCTCGCGCTTGAGCTGGATCAGCTCCAGCAGGGCCTCCTTGAGCATCGCCATGCCCTGGGCGCTGCGGACTGTGTCGAAGCGCGCCGCCATACCGTTCGCGACCCGCTGCCCGATGTCGGGTGGGCAGCCGACCATGTGGTTCAGGACACCGAGGACGAGCGGGAACGCGTACTGGGTAACCAGATTGGCGTTCCCGGCCTTGCAGAAGGTGTTGATCAGCGGGATGGCGATCTGTTCGATGATCGAAGGCAGCCCGTGCACATCGATTCCGTCGATGCCCGCGACGGAGGCGTCTCGATAGCGGGCGTGGGTGGCCCCGTCGTTGTATCGCGCGGCCGGAAACCAGGCCATCATCGGCAGCACCGGGCAGTCCTCGGGGACGGTCCTCTGCCAGGTGCGGGGGTCGGCGGGAAAGTGGTTGGGGTCGTTCAGGATTCGCACTGCGGTCGAGTAGCCGATCACGAGCGTCGCGGGTACTCCGGGGGCCAACTCGATCGGAACCAGCGTGCCGTACTTACGCCGCATCTCGTCATAGGCGTAGTGCGGGTCGGCGACGAATTCCGCTGTGTACAGCGGAATCCGGTCTGCGGTGATGTTCGATGATCCGTGCTGAACGGGGCAAACGCCGGTCGTGGCGGTGTGCGGTTCGGACGTGGGGGAATGCGGTGTGGTCAAAGACGTTACTCCAAACGGTGGAACAGAATTCGACAAAGACTGAATCACTGGGCGCGGGCAGGTTCGGCGAACACGGTCAGCGGTGCGGTCGTCGAGCGTTCGAAACGACACACCTTTCGTAGGACCTTTACGGAACCTGGCGACTTGCCCACGCTAGCAACATAGCAACGGGCCGACAGCGATGCCGGGCGAACCTGGTTGCGACCCGGTCGGTTCGAGCGTGTCGTCGTCGACTATTCGACCCGACCGCCGATGGTCGAGTGGGTGACCGGCGCGGCTGGATCGGTCCGTGGCGTTTCGAACGCCCCGATCAGTCGCAGCAGCGGCGCCGTCATCGCCGTGGTCACCAACGCCATCACGACCAGTACCGAATACAGTTGTGAGCCAATGAGTCCCGTGCTGAGCCCGACGTTGAGTATGACGAGTTCGGTCAGGCCGCGGGTGTTCAGCAGGGCCGCCAGTGCCGCCGCCGACCGCGATGACAGACCGGTCAGCCGCCCGGCCACGTAGACGCTTCCGAGCTTGCCCGCGATGGCCACCACCATGATCACTACCAACTCGCCGATGGCGGCCCGGTCGATCGCCCCGAGATCGACCGCGAGCCCCGCCACGACGAAGAACCCGGGCAGTAGTACCAAGCTCAGAATCCGGGCACCGGATTCGACCGCCTCGCGTCGCGCGCGCGGGAACACCACGCCGAAGGCGAACGCACCGAATATCAAATGCAGTCCGATCCATTCGGTGATCGCGCCGAGCAGCAGCGCGCCGCCGACACCGACCACGATCATCGTCTGCTCGGTGCCCGCCGCGGCCAGCCGCGCCAATGCCGGACGTACGATCCACCACGTCACCGCGACCACGGGTACCAGCAGCCCCAGTCGCCACTGGCTGCCGGTTCCGGGGTGCGCGACGGCGAGCACGACGGCCAGCGCCGTCCAGGCGAAGATGTCGACCAGCGCCGCGCAGGCGAGGCTGAGCTGACCGATTCCGGTGCGCGTCAGCCCACGATCGTGCAGGATCCGGGCCAATACCGGAAATGCGGTCACCGCCAGCGCGCAGCCGACGAATAGCGTGAAACTCGGTAGGTCACCGGTACGGTGCCGCGCGAGCGCGGTCGCGGCAATGCCGCATCCCAGGACGAACGGCACGGCGTAGGCGGCCAGCGATACCGCCGGGATCGACCGACGGCTGTTGCCCGCGAATACACTGCGGTCGAGTTCCAACCCGGCGACGAACATGAACACCGCGACGCCCACATTGGCGAGCAGGGTCAGGTATGAGCGGATCTCGTGTGGAAACAGCATGTTCGACAGGTGCGGTCCCAGAACGGTCGGGCCCGCGAGTATTCCGGCGGTGATCTCCCCGATTACCGCGGGCTGGCCGACGCGCTCGGCCAGCCACCCCAAGATTCGGGCCGCTGCCATGATGAGGACGAGATCCATGAGGACCACGACGATTTGACTACTTTGCACTTGCTTCTCCCTCGCGATCGACGGGCGTGATCAGTGTGCCCACATCGCGTTCAGTGTGGTGATGACACAGTGCAAGGCCCGTGCGGTATCGATTCTGGTGTCGAGGCGACCGCGGGTTTCGCAGTCGAGGTGAAGGCCGGCCGGGGCGGTGCCCGTGATCCGACAGGCGCTGACGAATGCGCGGATCGCGGCGGTGGGTTCGTCGGCGTGCATCGGATCACACATCCAGCACACCGGGGTGCCGCATCGGGTGGCCGCCTCGAACAATGCGGGAAGTGCGGTGGCGGTACGGGTCCCGGACAGCGCCGGGATCAGTGTGAGCCGACCCGGCCGACGCGTGGGATTCAGGTATCGACATAGGAACTCGACATCGTCCGGTGTTGCGGTCGGGCCGAGCGTTACGGCCAGTGGGTTGCGGATCCCGGCGGCGAAGGACAGATGCTTGGACGTGAATTCGTGATTTCGGTTGCCGATCCACAGCAGTTGGGTCGAACGGTCCCACTCCTGCCGTGTCGGCCGACCTCGAGCCGCATCCGACTCGCAGGACCTGACCATGCGCGAGATATGGAGGGGCGCAATGGAACTGTACAGTTCACGGGAGGCTGTCGGTGCGTTCGCCGCCATGGGCAGCATCGCGGCGACCTCGACGAGCAGATCACGTGCCACCGACGCCGGGTAGCGGTCCGCGGCGCGGCGCAGCATGTCGACACAGCGTGCGATGGGTGGGTTCGCGACGCGCCAATTCTCGAGCTGTCCTGCGACCCGGGGGTATTCCGCCGGCTGTCGATTTCCAAAGGAAATATCGGAATCTGCTGGTGCCCCGCATGATTCGTCGTTATAACGCAATCGGCCGATGGTTGCGATCGGCATGTCGAGTCCGTGGTTCAGGACCGCGGCGGCACAGATTGCCAGCGCACGGCGGGCGGGCAGTGTCGCGACATCGACCGCGGCGGAGGTTTGGGCGCCGAGATGCACCACGAATGCCTGCCCCCGCGCCGCGGCGGCCAGATCGGCGGTGAGCGCCTCGCATTCGCGCGGCTGGACCAGCGTGGGCAGCGCTCGCGAACACGGCCCGTTGCCGTCCGGCGATTCGGTATCGCAGCCACCTCGGCGTGCTGTGGCGGGGTGGGACGGTTGCGATCGGGTGTATTCCGGTTCATCGGCCCAACTCAGATCCTCATCCGAGATGGGGGCATGTTCCGGCGGCACGACACTGGGATTGAATATCTCGCGGATATAGCACAGCGGCCGATGATCGCCGAGCATGATGACGTACGCCTTGGCCGCACAGACGCGACCATCGAGCCAACGCGTGACGCCCGCCCGAAGCACATGTCGTCGCTGGGATACACCCCGGGAGATCAAGCCGCGTCCGATCGGCACATGTACATCGTCGGCGCCGGAGGCGGCGGCCGGACCGCTCACGGCCACGACATAGTTCACCGATGCGGTCACCATGTCGGCATTGATCAGACATGAGCGGCGGACGATGACGCGGTCGGGACCGGCCAATCGCAAGGCGTCGGCGACGGTGGCAGGGAGTTGCGCGGCGGCGAGTTCGTCCTGGCGCAGCACCCGCACCTGGAGATCCGTGCCGAGTATGGCCTCGAGTCTCGGCTGGGTGAAACCGTCGGTGGCCAGCAGCATCCGGGTGAGCGGATGGTCGAATCGCGCGATCTGCTGTGTGGCTGTCCGGGAACCCGAACCACCGACCGAGGGGTCGCCCGGTGGTTCGGGGTCGGAGCGCGTGATAGTCATCGGGACCGACTCCGCGCTGTGGATTTCACGAAGACCGGACTAGTACGCGGTGGCGTCGGCCGCCTTCGGGGGTAGCACCGGACGCGCGATGGCCTCGACTTCGGCGGCGTCGCGGGGCCGCGTGGTCAGACCGAGTACCGGTTCGGTGGTAATCCGCACATCGTTCATCACCGTATCCGCCAGCGGATCACGCCAGTGGTCCCACACGACCGACATATCCAGGTGACCCATGTACTCGAGGTTGGCCGACTCCGCATGCAGTTTCGCGGTCTCGGAGAGCTCGGAGGCGATCGTGTCGGATGAGGTACGCACTTGCTCGCCCGAGGATTCGTCCACATCGGTGAGCCCGGCCATGATCCTGGTGAACGACACCTCCGGGGTGTCGCCATCGTGTGCCTCGGTGAGTTTGCTCGCGTGCGAGAAGTACTCGTCGGAACCGATGTACTTCTCGTACATTCGCGAGACCAATACCAGGAATCGGGAGTAGGCCCGCCGGGCACTGTCCTCGTAGAAGGCCATCGCGTCGGTCTCGCTCATTTCGCCACGCAGCGTGGTCGCGATCGCGGCCGCGGCGACGAGCCCGCCGTACGTCGCCAGATGGACACCGGTGGACAGCAGCGGATCGAGGAAGGCCGCCGAATCGCCGACGAGGGCATAGCCAGGACCGCTGAACCGATCGGACACATAGGAGTAGTCCTGCTCGGCCTTGACCTCGGCGACCTGCTCGGCGCCTTCGAGCAATGCGCTCATGGCCTTGCTGTCACGAATCGTGTTGTGGTAATAGGCATCTCGCCCCTGCTCGCGTAGTCGCTCGCCCGCCTTGCGTGCGGAAACCACATAGCCGACGCTGAATCGGCCATTGGACAGCGGGATATGCCAGAACCATCCACCCTCCGGAGTGGATACGACATTGATCGCGCCTTCGGGGCTGTCCGGGTGCAGGTGCGCGCCTTCCCAATACGACCACACCGCGACATTGCGGAAGGCCGGATGCTGCCGCCGCATATTGAAGCGCCGTTTGGCCAGCAGGCCGTATCGTCCCGAGGCGTCGACGAGAAAATCGAATTCGGTGGTCCGAGTGCGGTTGTCGCCGGGGCCGGTCCATTCGACGGCAACCGGACGGTCACCATCGAAGATTACGTTTTCGACGTTTGCGTTCTCGATCACCTGCGCGCCTTGGTCGGCCGCGTTGCGCAGCAGAATGTCGTCGAATGCGTCTCGCTCCACCTGGTAGGACCAGGCTTCGGCATCCACGAGCTGGGACCAGTCCAATAGCCAGTTATCGTGCTGCCACTGGAAATAGCCGCCTCGCTTGATCTGGAAGCCGTGCGCCGCGACCTTGTCGAACGCGCCGGAAAGACGCAGTGTCGACAGGCACGATGCGAGCATCGACTCGCCAATGTGATACCGCGGGAACGTATCTCGTTCCAGAAGTGTCACGCGTATTCCTGATCTGGCAAGCAGGGCCGCGGTTGTCGACCCTGCTGGGCCGCCACCGACAACGAGGACATGCGGATCGTTCGACATAGCACACTCCTTGGAACAGCGGACACCAACACGGACTGTGCGTCCACATCGGTAACCGAACCAATTCCGGTCCCACGGTGGTGGATCAACCCGGACGGAGCGTCGCCATTAGTTAGCCATCCGCGACGACGCCCCCGTCAGAGTGTAGCGGTAAGTATCGAATCATCAACCGCCAGAGTCGGTTTGGTGTACGCAGACAATTCGTGGTAATCGGTGTCCGAAGGGTAGCCGATACCCCGAACCGGACCTGCTCGCCGCACCGCCCCTGCAAAGCACGCCAGGGCAGGTGTCGGATTCGGCGGCGCGGTGTCCGCGGATGCATATCAGCGCAGCACTTTTCGTCGAGACCGTGCGCCGTGATCGGAGGGAGTCGCCTGGGCGTGACAGGCGAGGCTGTTCGGTGTCGTTTGGCATCACCCCGCTCTTCCGGCAAATTCAGAGTAAAGCCCAAACCGGGTCCGCGCGAGGGCGTTCGCAAAGTTGACTTCTGCGATTGGCGAGCTCCGTGCGGCGATCAACTCGCGGATTGCGCTGCGGTAGAGGCAATTTGCCTGGCCAGGGCACAGCAACGCGGGTGCGAACTCATCGAGTGCGCACCCGCGTCGGCTGATCGTGACCCCTACTCGGGCCTCTGTGCTCCGGCCCGTGCGATCGAGACCGTGGCCTCGGCGGCGTGCTGGGCGGTCTCGGGGGTGCACCGTCCGAGTCCGCATGCGGTGGCCACGCCGAAGGCATCGCGACCCAGCGCCGCCTCGAAAAGCGCACGCGCGCGGTCGCTGTCCTCGACGGAATCCGTGGAAACCACACCCGCGATCACGCGCCAGTCGGTGGCGAGTGATCGCAGAGGAGCGTAGAAGTGGGGTTCCAGTGGTGCGGGCTCGGAGCCGTACGCACACGGAATATGTACCGGAGGCAGTGGCACCTCTTGCCGATCCAGTAGTCGCGCAGTGCGATTGAGCAGTGTCACCGCGGGCGCCAGGCTGCGTGGGGCCAGCAGGCTCTTGTGCTGATAGTCGCCGTAGCACAGATGCACGGTGGTTTCCGCACCGATCTCGTGCAGCCGTCCGAGGACGCCGGCGAGCTGACGCGCCACCAGCGGGGCCAGCGCCCACCGCGAACCCAGTTGTGTCGCTTTGACCATGCTCAACAGCGCGAAGGGGGACTCCAGCTGCCACACGATGCGGTCGCCGTGCCGAGCGACTACGTCCGATACCTCCTGGACCACCGCTTCGGTGAACACCGGCAGCTGCCGCAACGCGGCGACCGCGAGATTGCCGTGCCGCAATGCCTTTCCGACCGGCAGTCCGCCGGATACGGCCGCACCCGCGAAGACGAACATTGCCAGATCCAGTGGATTCGGCAGGCTTATCTGCACTTTCGTCTCGGCCAACTCCGGCCGTTCGCGCTGCAAGGACTCGAAGGCCGCCACCACTTCACCGATGCGCTCGACCCGGTCCATCGACACATGCTGTGTTCCGAGCTCGCGGCCCGACCGGAGGCCGTAGCTGGGGAAGTCGCTGTAGTCGGCGTATCCGCCTGCCTCGACGATCTCGAAGACATCGGAATGCTGCTTGCGAGTCAGCAGGTAGTCCATGATCCAGTCGGGGTCCAGATCACAGGGCAATGCAGTGACCGGCGAGCCCGCCGTGCGGTCGGCGAACCATTGCAGGACAGCGCGATCACCTGTCATCAGGTCCGCGGGAAGACTGCCGACATAATGTGCGTACCTGGTCATAGGTGACCCCTTAAGGTTCGGAATACATACAAGCGGACAGACACTAGTGTCGCAGGTGTGCCGGACCACACAACTTCGACGTTTTCCGTTGTCACACTTGGAAATTCGGGAAGTTGACTCGATGTGGCGCCTCGGATCCGGTGCCGACGAGAGGTCAGGGTGAACCCTGATCTTCACCCGGATATCAGTGCTGAACTGGTGATTTATCGGTATCCGGCTGCCAGCATCGAAGTGTCGGATCGTCGGATGGCGGTTCGCCCGAGACCTTCTGGAGGCTGGCATGTTGTGGAAAATCATCGGTGTCGTAGCGGTCGTCTGGATCGCGCTCGCCATCATCGGTGCGTTGATCAAGGGGCTGTTCCCGATTCTGGTGATCAGCGCGGTCGTCTTCGGGCTGTACCTGCTGTACAAGGCGGTCGCGGGCTCGGACAACTCCACCGTGAGCAAGCTGTAGCGTCCGACCGCGGGCCCGCCGGGACTCCGGGCGCCGCGGTTTTCCAGAGGTGGGCCGTGCGCTGTACCGCGGACAGCGCACGGCCCATCCGTGTTCGGGGCATCTGCTTGAATGACTCGCGTGGAGCAGGTTCCCGAGGATTGGCGGCGCGGTCTCGTCATCGTGGCGCATCCGGACGATATCGAATACGGTGCGGCCGCGGCGGTGGCGCGCTGGACTGGGCAGGGCAAGGACATTCGCTACGTCCTGGTGACCTCCGGCGAGGCCGGGATCGCGGGCATGCCGCCCGCCGAGGCCGGACCGCTGCGCGAGGCCGAGGAGATCGCCGCCGCCAAGGTGGTCGGCGTGCACGAGGTGGAATTCCTCGGCTATCCGGACGGCCGCGTCGAAGAAACCCTCGGCTTGCGTCGTGACCTGGCCGCCGCGATTCGTCGCCATCGTCCGGAATTCGTGGTGCTGTTCAATTTCGGCGACATCTGGGCGCCCGGTTATGCGAACAGCGCCGACCATCGTGCGGTCGGCCGCGCCGCCCTCGACGCGATTTCGGATGCAGGCAACGAGTGGATATTTCCGGAACTCACCGAAGCTCCGTGGTCGCCCCGGCTGGCTGCGGTGGTCGGCCCGAGCGGCACGCACGCCGTCGACGTCACCGACACCATCGAGCAGGCCGCCGCCTCGCTGGCCGAACACCGCCGCTATCTCGAGGTGCTCAGCCCCGAGCCGGTTGCCGACCAGGTGCGGGCGATCGTCGACATGGCGACCGCCGCGAGGCCCGGCTTTCCCGCCGCCCGCGCGGTCGGTTTCGAGCTCTACTACTTCGGTTGATCGCTGTGACGACAGTCACATCGACCTCCGGCATCGAACCCGCTTTCACGAAAATGTTGCGGAAATCACGTCGACCGGTGACGACCGGCCCGGTCGCGGGTCGGACTGCTCGACGAATCGCCTTGTCGGTGATCGGCCGGTCATCTGCACTGATGCTGCGAATGCCGTTGTCACCGGGGGTCGATCAACAGCGGCGATTCCGTTTGCGCGGGGGAGACGCGACGGGCCGTGTGCCATCGCCGTGATAGCGAAAACGTACCGATCCGAGGGTTGCGGCCGAGGGTGGGCACGCAATGGCCCACCTTCACCTAGGCTGTCACAGGCCGTGTTGTGCAGCCGACCGCGTTTCTTCGAGCGAATGTCGTAACAGATTCCCGCTCTTGGGGATAAGTGACAAGTTCGCTCTTGTAAACTCGAACGCTTGGCTCGCGGCGGTATAGCGGTCCATTAGTGAAGTATGTGCGTTCCATTATGCGGGTGCGGTCTTTAGGCGCGCAATAGGTGAGAGGTGTAGTACCGGAAATGGCAAGGGATCGTCGTTCCGCACGTGGTAGTCGGCGCCGGGTCGGTCTGCTCTTCGGGAATTTGCTCGCGGCCGCTGTGGAGCCCGCCGCCGACGCCGTCGCCATCCGGTTCAACCCTTCGGGCGATCCGTCCGATGACAGGCAGCTGACCTATCGCGAACTCGACGAGTTGTCGTCGCGGCTGGCGCGCGAGCTCATCGAACACGGGGTGGGCGCGGGTGATGTGGTGGCGATCGGTATCGCGCGCAGCATCGAATCCGTGCTTGCCGTATGGGCGATCGCGAAGACCGGTGCCGCATATGTGCCGGTGGATCCCGCATATCCGGCCGACCGTATCGCGCACATCCTCACCGACTCCGGTGCCGTACTCGGGTTGACCACCACGGCACACCGGTCGGTGCTCGGCGCCACGGTGGAGTGGATCGAACTCGACGAACCGGCGCACGCCGGACGCATCGCCGAGCGCCCGGCCCATCCGATCTCCTACACCGACCGGGTTCGTCGGTTGGACGAGCGGCACCCCGCCTACGTCATCTACACCTCGGGATCGACCGGACGGCCCAAGGGCGTCGTGGTCACGCACGGCGGGCTGGCCGGATTGGTTGCCGCGCAGCGCGACCAGTACGGGGTGACGGGGGAGTCGCGCGTGCTGCACGTCTGCTCGCCCAACTTCGACGTTTCGGTGCTAGAACTCCTGCTGGCCTTTTCGGCCGGTGCGACATTGGTGATCGCGCCGCCTTCGGTGTTCGGTGGGACCGAACTCGCGGATCTGCTGCGGCGCGAGCGCGTCACCCATATGCTCATCACCCCGGCCGCCCTGGAATCGGTGGATCCGGACGGACTGGACGAACTGCGGGTCGTCGTGGTGGCCGGCGACAAGTTCGGGCCGGAACTGGTCGGCCGCTGGGCGGGCGAGCGTGCGTTCCACAACGGCTACGGCCCCACCGAGGCGACGATTCTGGCCACCGGCACCCCGCCGCTGGTGCCGGGCGAGCCCATCACGATCGGCACGGCCATCGCGGGTATCGGTGCCTTCGTTCTGGATTCCCGATTGCGCCCGGTGCCCGCCGGGGTGATCGGCGAGCTGTACCTGTCGGGTCCCGCACTGGCACAGGGCTATCTCGGACGGCCGGGCCTGACCGCGGACCGGTTCGTGGCCAGCCCGTTCGGCGCCGATATCGGCAGCCCGGGCGCGCGGCTGTACCGCACCGGCGATCTGGTGCGCCGCACCGAATCCGGCGCCACGGAGGGCGGCGTCATCGAGTACCTGGGTCGTTCGGACTTCCAGGTGAAGATTCGCGGCTTCCGTATCGAACTCGGCGAGATCGACAACGCGCTCACCAGCCACCCGGAAATCGACTTCGCGGCGACCCTCGGCAGGACGCTGCCGTCCGGCGCGACGGCGCTGGTGGCCTATCTGCTGCCCAGGAACGGGGCCGAGGTGGACACCGCGGCGCTCGCCGAGTTCCTCGGGGAGTCGCTGCCCGCGTACATGATTCCGGCCGCCTTCGTGGTGCTGGATGAGATCCCGCTGACCCCGGTCGGCAAACTCGACCGCGCGGCGCTGCCCGAGCCGGTCTTCGCCGCGCGCGAGTTCCGCGCGGCGGAGACGCCGGTGGAGGAGATCATCGCCGAGGTATTCGCCGAATTGCTCGCTGTCGAGCGCGTCGGTCGCGACGATTCGTTCTTCGCCCTGGGTGGCGATTCGATCCTGTCGATCCAGCTGGTCTCGCGGGCAAAAGCACGCGGTGTCGTCTTCACCGCCGCGCAGGTGTTCGAATATCGCACGGTCGCGGCCCTGGCCGAGATCGCCACCTCGGCCGATGCCGTCGAGCCGGAGCGACTGGCGGAACTGCCCGGCGGTGGGGTCGGCGAGCTGCCGTTGCTGCCGATCATGTCGGCGATGCTGCCGAATGACTCGTCGTATCAGCGGTTCTCGCAGTCGATGGCGCTGCGGCTGCCCGACGGCATCGAACGGGAGACGCTGGTCGCGACCGTCGGTGCCGTCCTCGACCACCACGACATGTTGCGGGCTCGGTTGCGCGAAGCCACATCCGACACCGCCCGCATCTTCGAGGCGTTGGAGCCCGGCGCGGTCGATGTCGACGCGCTGGTGCATCGGGTCGAGCTGCCCGCCGATATCGACGACGCGGAGTTGTCGCGGCGAGCCAGTGTCGAGTACGACGCGGCGCTGGGCCGACTCGATCCGGCGAATGCGGTGATGGTGCAGTGCGTCTGGTTCGCCTTCCCGCCCGGTGGCCGTCGTCGCGATGTATTGCTGGTTGTCGCGCACCACATCGTTATCGACGGAGTCTCCTGGCGGATTCTGATTCCGGATCTGGCAATCGCCTGGTCGCAACTCGCGGCGGGGCAGCCGGTGGCGTTGCCCGCCAACGGAACCTCGATGCGGCGTTGGGCGCACGCCCTGCGCGATGTGGCGCAGGATCCGGCGCGGATCGCGGAACTGCCATTCTGGCAACAGGTTTCGGATACCGAAGATCCGTTGTTCGGTGCGCGTGCGTTCGATCCGGCGGTGGATACCTTCGCCACCGTCGATCGCGTCGAGGTGACGGTGCCTGTCGAGGTGACCGATGCGCTGCTGACCGCGATTCCGGGCCGGTATCGCGGTGGTGTCAACGACGGCCTGCTTTCGGCGTTGGCGCTGGCGGTGAGCAAGTGGCGTGGCGAAAGCGCGGGCGGCACCGCGCTGGTCAAGTTGGAAGGCCATGGGCGCGAAGAGGGGCTCGTCCCCGGCGCGGATCTTTCCAGGACCGTCGGCTGGTTCACCAGCGCGTTCCCGGTCCGGCTCGATCTCGCGGGCGCCGATCTCGCGGAGGCGTTCGCGGGTGGAAAAGCCATGGGCGACATCGTGAAATCGGTGAAGGAACAGCTGCTCGCGGTCCCCGACAAGGGGCTCGGCTACGGCCTGCTGCGCTACCTGAACGCCGAGACCGCAGCCGAATTGGTCGGTGCCTGCCAGATCAGCTTCAACTACTTGGGCCGGATCTCGACTGGCGAGATTCCGGCGGAACTCGGCGCACTGGGTTGGGTGCCGGTCGCGGATCTGGGCCAACTGGATGCCGAGCTGGATCCGGATATGCCCGCCAACGGCGTGATCGACATCAATGCGATCGTCACCGACGGTGCGGATGGACCGCAGCTGGGTGCGTCGTTCGCCTTCCCACGCGGGTTGTTGTCGCGGGAGCGGGCGCAGGAATTCGCCGATCTGTGGGTCGCGGCACTGCGCGCACTGGCCGAGCACGCCAAGCACCCGGATGCCGGTGGGCTGACGCCGTCGGATCTGCCGTTGGTCACGGCCGCCCAGACGGATATCGAAGTGTGGGAACGGAATTACCCGGCGCTGTCGGATGTGTGGCCGCTCGCGCCATTGCAGTCCGGGCTGCTGTTCCACGCGCTGCTCACCGAGTCGAGCGTCGATGTCTACACCACCCAAACCGTCGTGGACCTGAGTGGCGACGTGGAGGTCGACCGACTGCAGGCAGCGGCGCAGGCCATTCTGGACCGCTACCCCAACCTGCGGACCGCGTTCGTCGCCAGCGCCGACGGCCACGCCGTGCAGGTGGTCCTGAACCAGGTCGAAATGCCATGGCGTTCGGTGGATCTGACGGAGCTGCCCGAGCCCGAGCGGTTGGCGGAATTGAAACGACAGGTCGCGCTGGAGCGCGAAACCCGCTTCGAGATGTCGGTTGCGCCGCTGATCCGGTTCACGTTGTATCGCACCGAGCAACAGCAGTGGCATCTGGTGGTCACCTCCCACCACATCCTGCTCGACGGCTGGTCGATGCCGCTGCTGATGCGAGATGTGCTGGTGCTCTATGCGACTCGCGGCGATCGGTCCGCGCTGCCGCGGGTGCCCTCCTACCGCACCTTCCTGAGCTGGCTGGCGGGCCGGGATCGGGCGGATTCGGAGCGTGTGTGGGCGCAGGCGCTGTCCGGTGTGGACGAGCCGACCCAGCTTGCGCCCCAACCGCGCACGGCCGAAGGCCAAGAGATCGGCCGGGTAGTCACCGAGATCGACGCCGAGCGCACCCGCCAGATCACCGAGCGGGCCGTTGAACTCGGCGTCACCGTGAATACCCTGATGCAGGCGGCCCTCGGCATCCTGCTCGGGCGGCTCACCGGTCGCGATGACGTGGTGTTCGGCACCACTGTATCCGGCCGCCCGGCCGAGCTGCCGGGCGTCGAGTCGATGGTTGGCTTGTTCATCAATACGCTGCCGGTGCGCGTGCGGATCGACGGCAAGCTGGCGATCGGCGAGTTCCTGCAGTCGCTGCAGCGCGAGCAGGCTGCGCTGCTCGACCACCACTATCTGGGTCTCACCGATATCCAGCGGATCGCAGGTGCCGGAGCACAATTCGACACCCTGCTGGTTTTCGAGTCGTACCCGATCGACCGGGACGCGATCACCGCGGCCAGTTCCATCGACGGCATGTCGGTGACCGGTGTCGGCACCAGCGACGATACGCACTACCCGCTGACGCTGCTGGTGACCGCGACCTCGACGCTCGAGCTGACCTACAAGTATCAGGGCGACCGGTTCCGCGCCGATGAGGTGGAATCCCTTGCCGCACGGCTGACTCGGGTGCTGGACGCACTGCTCGGCGAGCCCACCGCACCGGTCGGCGATATCGACATCATGCTGAGCGACGCCGAGCGGGATCGCGTCCTGGTGGAGTGGAACGCTACCGGTCATACCGTCGAACCCGAGTTGCTGCTGGACGGCTACCGGCGCGCGGTTCAGGCGCATCCGGAGCGGGTCGCGGTGGTGTACGAAGGCGCTGAGCTCACGTACGGGGAACTCGACGAGCGGGTGAATCGCCTTGCGCGCCTGTTGATCTCGCAGGGTGTCGGTGCGGAATCGCTGGTCGGCCTCGCGATCCGGCGTTCGCTGGATCTGGTCGTCGGCATGTACGCGGTCCTCACCGCGGGCGGTGCCTACGTGCCCGTGGACCCGGATCATCCGGCCGATCGCGTCGAGCACGTGCTGACCGCCGCGCGGCCGGTGTGCGTGCTCACCACGACCGCGGATGCCGTACCGGTGCCGGACGGAATTCCGGTGCTGCACATCGACACCACGGATCTGGACGGATTTGCCGGTTCCCCGCTGGCGGCCGGTGAGCTGCCGCGGCCGGTGCGCCCGGAGAGCCTGGCGTACGTACTGTTCACCTCCGGCTCCACCGGACGGCCCAAGGGCGTAGCGGTCTCGCATCGGGCGATCGGCAACCATCTCGCGTGGATGCAGTCCCGGTATCCGCTGCATGCCGATGACGTGTACCTGCAGAAGGCCGCCTTCACCTTCGACGCCTCGATGTGGGGCTACTTCATTCCGCTGCGGGTCGGCGCCACGCTGCTGATGGCCACCCCCGACGGCCATCGCGATGCCACCTACATCGCGGAAACCATTGCGGCGCAGCAGGTTACCGTTACCGACTTCGTGCCATCGATGCTTGCGGTGTTCGCCGCCCACACGCCCGCGGGTGCGATTCCGACACTGCGGCACATCATCGTCGGCGGCGAGCTGCTGCCCGCGGAGACCGTGGCCGCGGTGCGCGCGGTCTGCGACGCGTCGGTGCTCAATGTGTACGGGCCGACCGAGACCGCGGTCGCCGTCACCACCTGGCTCGCGACCGCCGAGGATCGGGGTGGCCTGCCGATCGGATCGCCGGTCTGGAACAGCCGCCTGTACGTGCTGGATTCCCGCCTGCGGCCGGTTCCGGCCGGGGTCACCGGTGAGCTCTACCTCGCCGGTGATCAGCTGGCCCGCAGCTATCTGGGGCGCGCGGATCTGACCGCGGAACGGTTCGTGGCCAACCCGTTCGGAACGGGCGAGCGGATGTACCGGACCGGCGACCTGGTGGCCTGGAGCGCGCCGAGTGTCCTGAAATACCTGGGCCGCACCGACTTCCAGGTGAAACTGCGCGGACAGCGCATCGAACTCGGCGATATCGAGGCAGCACTGCTGGCGCAGCCGTCGGTGAGCCAGGCGGCCGTCCTGGTGGTGTCGACGGAGCTCGGCGACCAGCTCGTGGCCTACGCGGTCGCGGCGCCCGGCGTGGATATCGAGGTGGAGCCGCTGCGTGCTGCGCTGGCGGGCACGCTGCCCGCGTACATGGTGCCGGCGACGATCATGGAGCTGGCCGAGTTCCCGCTCAACACCAGTGGCAAGCTGGATCGCCGGGCTTTGCCGCGGCCGATGCTGGCCAGCCGGGAATTCCGCGCGCCGTCTACCCCGTTCGAGGAGATCGTGGCCGAGGTATTCGCCGAGGTGCTCGGTGTGGACCGAGTGGGTGCCGACGACGACTTCTTCGTACTTGGCGGCAACTCGCTGGTCGCGACCCAGGTCGTGGCCCGGCTGAGTGCGGCATTGGGCGCGCGGGTGCCGGTGCGCACGCTGTTCGACGCACCCGTGGTCGCCGAGTTGGCGCTGCGTATCGTGCCGGATGCCGCGAACGCGGATCGGCCGCCGTTGACGCGGGTGGTGCGGCCGGAGTCCATCCCGCTGTCGCTGGCACAGCATCGGATGTGGGTGCTCAACCAGGTCGATACCGAATCCCCGTCCTACAACCTGCCATTCGCCATCCGGCTCACGGGCACCCTGGACGTGCCCGCACTGCGCGCTGCCGTCGTGGATGTGCTGGAGCGGCACGAGGCGCTGCGCACGAGGTTCCCGGCCGACGGCCCGGACGCGATGCCGCGCCAGGAGATCCTGTCCGTGGCCGAAACGCTGCCGAACGGACTGGAGGTCGAAACCACCGCCGATCCGGACCGGGTCGCCGCACTGCTGTCCGCCGGATTCGATATCACCGAACATCCGCCCGTGCGCATCCGGTTGTTCTCCGATCCGGCGCGCGAGGAGCATCTGCTCGTCCTTGTCACGCATCACATTTCGGCGGACGGCGTCTCGCTGGCACCGCTGGCGCGGGATCTGGCGACCGCCTATCTCGCGCGCACCGCGGGAACCGACCCTGGTTGGGCGCCGTTGCCGGTGCAGTACGCCGACTTCGCGCTCTGGCAGCGCGAAGTCATCGGCACCGAAGACGACGAGAACTCCATCGCCGCACAGCAATTGGCGTATTGGCGGCGACACCTGGCCGGTGTGAGCGAAACCGCGCGGCTGCCGCTGGACCGTCCGCGTCCGGCGCAGGCATCGCTGCGCGGTGGCTCGCTCGACATCGCCGTGCCCGCACAGGTCCACACTGCCCTGGCCGAGCTCGCGCGCCAGCACAATTCGTCGCTGTTCATGGTCGTGCACGCCGCACTGGCCGCGCTGCTCGCGCGGCTGTCGGGTGGCTCGGATATCGCGATCGGCACACCGATCGCGGGTCGCGGTTCGGCCGAGCTGGATGATCTGGTCGGCATGTTCGTCAATACGCTGACCCTGCGCACCGATGTCGATCGCGGCGCCGCGTTCGCGGCATTCGTGGATCAGGTCCGCGACATCGATCTGTCCGCCTTCGCCAATGCGGAGATGCCGTTCGAGCGGGTGGTCGAGGAGGTGCTGCCCGCACGGGCCATCACGAGCAATCCGCTGTTCCAGGTGATGCTGTCGTTCCAGAACATCGAACAGCCGACGCTGGCGTTGCCCGGTCTGACGGTTTCGGCCGTCGATACCGGTGAGATCGTCGCGAAATTCGACCTGCAGGTGATCGTCGAGCCGCGTCGGCGCGCGGATGGCTCGCCGGACGAGCTGGTCATCGGCTTCGCCTATGCGACAGATGTTTTCGAGGAAGCCACCATTGCGGGCCTGGCCCGACGGTTCGAGCGGATCCTCGCCGCGGTCGCCGCCGATGCGCAGGTGATCGTCGGTGCCATCGACATCCTCGACGAGGCGGAACGGGACCGGGCACTCGCCGCGCCCGTTCGGACCGCCGAACCGAGCTCGACCGAACAGGTCACGCTGCTGCCGCAGCTGTTGGCCGATGCGGTGGACAACAATCCGGACGGTGTCGCGGTGGTCTTCGTCGATGCCGCGCGGCAGCTGGGCGAATGGGAGTACGTCGACCTCGACGAGCGCTCGAGCAGGCTGGCTCGACTGCTGATCGACCGTGGCATCGGCCCGGAGGATCTGGTCGCGATCGGCATTCCGCGCTCGTTGGAGTCCGTGCTCGCGGTGTGGGCGATCGCCAAGACCGGTGCCGGATTCGTCCCGGTGGATCCCAACTACCCCGCCGAGCGGGTCCGCCACATGATCGCGGATTCGCATGCGGTACTGGGACTTACGGTGGCCGAGGTCGGCGCCGACCTGCCCGACGAGGTGCCGTGGCTGACCATCGACGCCGACGATATCGATCGGCGGCTCGACGACTACAGTGCCGATCCGGTGACGGATGCGGATCGGCTGCGGTCGTTGCGCGCGGCCCATCCGGCCTATGTCATCTACACCTCCGGATCGACCGGCAAGCCAAAGGGGGTGGTCGTCACACAGGCCGGTCTGTCGAGTTTCTGTGATGAACAGCGCGAGCGCTACCGGGTGACGAGCAGTTCGCGCACACTGCATTTCGCATCGCCGTCATTCGACGCGTCGGTGCTGGAGCTGCTGTTGGCCATCGGTGGTGCCGCGACCATGGTGGTGGCGGCGCCGTCGGTTTACGGCGGCGAGGATCTGGCTGCCCTGCTGCGCCGGGAGCGGGTGACGCATGCGTTCATCACGCCCGCGGCACTGGCTTCGGTCGACCCGGCGGGCCTGGACAAGCTCCGCGTCGTCGTCGCCGGTGGCGAGGCCTGCCCGCCGGAGCTGGTGCGGCGCTGGACGATTCCGATCGCCGGGCGGCGTACCCGTGAGTTCTACAACGGATACGGGCCGACCGAGACCACGATCATGACCAATATCAGCGCGCCACTGGTGCCGGGGGAGACCGTCACCATCGGCGGGCCGATCCGCGCCATCACCGAGTACGTGTTGGACGATCGGCTGTCGCCGGTGCCGGACCGCGCCGTCGGCGAGCTCTACATCACCGGCGCGCAGGTGGCCCGCGGCTACCATGAGCGCCCCGCGCTGACCGCCGCCCGATTCGTGGCGAATCCGTTCGATCGCGACGGTGCCCGGCTGTACCGGACCGGCGATCTGGTCCGCCGGACGGTCGACGGCGCGCTGGAATATCTGGGCCGCAACGACTTCCAGGTCAAGGTTCGCGGCTTCCGCATCGAACTCGGCGAAATCGACGCCGTCCTCGCGGCACACGACACGGTCGACTTCGCGGTCACCGTCGGACACGAAATCGCCAGCGGTGCAACCATTCTCTTCTCCTATGTGCATGCCGCCGCCGATGCGGTCGCCGATGCCGACGAACTCACCGCATTCGCCGCGCGGAGCCTGCCGGCGCATATGGTGCCGACCACCGTCATGGTGCTCGACGAGATTCCGCTGACCCCGGTCGGCAAACTCGACCGGGCCGCCCTGCCCGCGCCGGTCCTGCATACCCGGGCATACCGTGCGCCGTCCGGACAATGGGAAGAGCTGGTCGCGGGCGTATTCACCGAATTGCTCGCACCCGCGACACCGGTCGGCGCCGACGACGATTTCTTCGAATTGGGCGGCAATTCGCTGATCGCCACCCGGCTCGCGGCGCGACTCGGCGCGGCATCCGACACCCGGGTTCCGGTGCGCCTGCTGTTCGAGGCATCGACGGTCTCCGCGCTCGCGGCCAGGCTGAGTGAGCACGAGGCCGGAAGCGACCGTCCCGAGCTGATCGCCGGTCCGCGGCCGGAGCGGATTCCGTTGTCGGCGGCGCAGCAGGCAATGTGGTTCCTCAACCGCCTGGATACCGCCTCGATCGCCTACAACGTGCCGATGGCGGTGCGCTTGACCGGTGCCATCGACACGCAGGCACTGCGGGCGGCGATCGGTGATCTGGTGACCCGCCACGAGATTCTGCGCACGGTCTACCCACCCATCGACGCCGGTCCGGTGCAGGTGATCCTGCCTGCGGCGCAGGCGATTCCGCCGATGCCGGTGCAGACCATCGACCCGGCCGACCTCGTGGCCGAGTTGGCAGCGTTGGCGAGAACCGTCTTCGATCTCACCGTCGAGGTGCCGGTCCGGGTCAGCCTGTTCGACCTCGGCGACGGCCCGGACGGGCGCGAATATGTGCTGGCCCTGGTCGTGCACCACATCGCCGGCGACGGTTCGTCGATCGGCCCGCTGGCCCGCGATCTGATGGTCGCCTATGCGGCACGCTGCGCCGGACAGGCGCCGAATTGGACGCCACTGCCGGTGCAGTACGCCGACTACAGCATCTGGCAGCGCGAACTGCTCGGTGCCGAGGACGATCCGGAATCCTTGGTGGCCAAGCAGATCGGGTATTGGCAGCAGGAATTGGCCGGATTGCCGGAGCAGCTCGACCTGCCCTCGGATCGCCCGCGCCCGCTGCTGCGGTCCTTCGCCGGTGGTCAGGTGTCGGTGCAGATCGACGCCGAAACCCACCGCGCGCTGGCCGAATTGGCGCGGGCCAAGGGTGCGACGGTGTTCATGGTCGTGCACACCGCGCTCGCCGTACTGCTGGCCCGGCTGTCCGGGACCAACGACATCGCCATCGGCACGCCGACCGCCGGGCGCGGCGACGCCGCGCTCGACGACCTCATCGGCATGTTCATCAATACCCTGGTATTCCGAACCCGTTACGAAGGCGGCGCGCGTTTCACCGAGCTGCTCGCACGGCAGCGGGAGACCGATCTGCAGGCGTTCGCGAATTCGGACGTGCCGTTCGAGCGGTTGGTCACTGTGCTGAACCCGGTGCGCTCGACCGCGCGGCATCCGCTGTACCAGGTGGGGCTGTCGTTCCAGAACCTGGACCGCGTCGCACTGGAACTGCCGGGGCTGACCGTTGCGAGCCTGAATGTCGGCGTCGAGGTATCGCAGTTCGATCTGCACTGGTACATCGGCGATGCCTACGACGAGGCGGGCACGCCGCTGGGTATCGGCGGCATGGTCACCTACGCCGCCGATATGTTCGACCCCGCCACGGTGCAGGGTTTCGTGGACCGGTTCGCGCGCCTGCTCACCGCCATCGCCGCTGATCCCGATGCGGTGCTCGGCGAGATCGCGCTGACCGATGCGACCGAACGCGCCGAGCTGCTGTCGGATGCGGCCGCCACCGCGCACCCGGTATCGGCGGATCACCTGCTGACCGGCTACCGCAGTGCCGTGGCGACGACACCGGATGCGGTGGCCGTCGTCCACGACGAGACCGTCTGGACCTATCGGGAATTCGATGAGCGCGTCAACCGCCTCGCCCGACACCTGATCGCGCAGGGCGTCGGCCCCGAATCCGTGGTGGCACTGGCGATACCGCGTTCACCGCAGCTGGTCGCCGCGATGTACGCGGTGCTGACCGCGGGCGGCGCCTATCTGCCGCTGGACCTCGACCATCCGGCCGACCGGATCGGGTACATGGTGGCGACGGCCGAGCCGGTCTGCGTGCTGACGACCGCTGGCGACCCGGTACCCGTCACGGGAGTTCCCGTTATCGATATCGACACCCTCGAGCTGTCGGAATACTCCGGCGAGCCGGTCGATTACGGCGAGCTGCGTGCGCCGCTGCATGCCGATCATCCGGCGTACGTGTTGTTCACCTCGGGTTCGACCGGTCGGCCCAAGGGGGTCATGGTCTCGCACGGCGCGATCACCAACCAGATCGAATGGATGGTGGCGGAGTACGGGTTCGGTCCCGAGGATGTCTACCTGCAGAAGACGGCGACGACCTTCGACGTATCGCTGTGGGGTTATTTCGCCCCGCTGTGGGTCGGCGCGCGGCTGGTGCTGGCCGCACCGCACGGACAGCGCGATCCGGGCTATATCGCCGAGCTGATCGCCGGCAACCAGGTGACGGTCACCGATTTCGTTCCTTCGGTACTGCAGGTCTTCCTGGCCGCCGCCCAGGTGCCGCAATTGGCCTCACTGCGTGCGGTTTTCGTTATCGGTGAGGCCTTGCCACCCACCACGGTCGCCGATTTCGCCGCGCTGTCGGATGCCGGACTGCACAACCTGTACGGTCCCACCGAAGCGGCGGTTTCGGTGACGTATCGGCCCGCGACCATCGACGACCGGTTGACGGTGCCGATCGGTGTGGCGCTGTGGAATACCCGCACCTACGTGCTGGATTCCCGGCTGCACCTGGTACCCGCCGGTGTCGTCGGCGAATTGTATTTGGCGGGAACCCAATTGGCGCGCGGCTACCTCGGCCGCGCCGACCTGACCTCGGACCGGTTCGTCGCCGACCCGTACGGCCCGCCCGGTGCCCGGATGTACCGGACCGGTGACCTGGTGCGCCGCCGCGCCGACGGGGTACTGGAATATCTGGGGCGCACGGACTTCCAGGCGAAGATCCGTGGCCACCGGGTCGAGCTGGGGGAGATCGAGGCCGCGCTGCTGGCGGATCCGTCCGTCGCCCAGGCCGTCGTCGTGGTGGTGAAATCGGAGGCCGGCGATCAGCTGGCCGCCTATGTGGTGCCCGCAACCGACCTCGAGGCGGATGCCCTGCGCGATTCGCTGTCGCATGTGCTCCCGGGCTATATGGTGCCCTCGGCCATCATGGTGCTCGAATCCTTCCCGGTGAACAGCAGCGGCAAACTGGATCGGGCCGCGCTGCCACGGCCGGTCCTGCGTGTCCGCGAGTACGTGGCACCGGCGACCGATACCGAGCACGCCGTCGCCGAGGTATTCGCCGAAGTGCTCGGCATTGCTCGCGCCGGCGCCGAGGACGATTTCTTCGATCTCGGTGGTACCTCGCTGCTCGCCTTCACCTTGCAGCGCGCCCTGGCCGGCCGGCTCGGTATCGACGTGCCGATGGCGGCACTGTTCACCGCGCCCACCGTGCGCGGCCTGGCCACCCGCCTCGACAACCCGGACGAGTCCGTGGCCGCGGTCCCGGGCGCGGACCTCGCGACGATCACCACCGATGCCGTGCTCGAACCGGAGATCGATGGTGCCGGTCGCGCACCGGCTCGGGTCGAGGCCCCGCGCAACGTACTGCTGACCGGCGCAACCGGATTCGTCGGCGTGCATCTGCTGCGGGAACTACTGTCCAGCACCGAGGCGACGGTCTGGTGCCTGGTGCGCGGCGACGACAGCGAGCGGGCCTACAAGCGGATCCGCGACGCCATGCAGCTGTACCGGATCTGGGACGACGCCTATCAGGGGCGGATCGTCGCTGTCGCGGGTGATCTGGCCGCACCCGGACTCGGACTCGACCGGTCCGACTACGCGCGGCTCGCCGAGCAGATCGACACGGTCTACCACAACGGAGCTCGGGTCAATCACATCGAGCCTTATGCGCGGTTGCGCGCCGCCAATGTGTCTGGCACTCGTGAGGTGTTGCGGTTGGCGACCACCGGTCGGATCAAACCGGTGCACTTCGTCTCTACGGTCAACGCCGTGATTCCGAATGCGCCCGCCCCGGATTTCGTCGGCCGCGAGGATGCGCAACTGCGTGTCGACGAGGTATCCCAAAACGGTTACGTGGCAAGTAAGTGGGTGGCCGAACAACTGATCCGCCAGGCCGGTGCCCGCGGTGTGCCGGTGAGCATTTACCGTCCCGGAACGGTCTGCGGCGATCCGCGGGTCGGGGTGAACAGCGTCGACGACTCGTTCTGGAACATGATCCGGGCTGCCGCCATTCTCGGACTCGCCCCGGAGGTGGGCGACGCCACCATGTCGCTGGTGCCGGTGAATTACGTGGTGGGCGCGATTGTCGCGCTGGCGGAGCAGCCGCCGGCCGGTGCGGCGTACCACCTGGTGAACACCCGGCCCGTGGCGATCGGCGATATCTTCGACGCCCTGCGCAGGCACGGGATTCCGGTCGAGATCGCATCGATCGAGGAGATCGCGACCAAACTGGCCGCGGAAGCGGCGGCGCGCGATGCGAGCGGCGACGATTCGCTGGTGCGCGCCGCGTTGGTCAGCGGCAACTACGGTGGTGCCGCGGCCGCCGTCGAGGACACCAACACCCGAATCGAGTTGGCGCAGTATGGAATCCACTGCCCACCGATCGATGCCGAGGCGTTGGATGCCTATGTGAGATCCTTCATCGATGCGGGTTTCTTCCCCGCTCCGAGTGACGTCCAGCTGTAGAGAGGAAAGTATGACCGCCGACGACCAGTCCCGTCCCGCTGCCGCCTCGGGCACCTTCGCCCTCGGTGGTGACCTACCGGTCCGGCGCCTGGGCTATGGCGCGATGCAGCTGACCGGTCCCGGTGTGTGGGGCGAGCCGAAGGATCCGGACGAGGCGGTGCGCGTTCTGCGTCGCGCCGTCGAGCTCGGTATCACCCTGATCGATACCGCGGATTCCTACGGTCCGTTCGTCAGCGAAACCCTCATCCGCCAGGCCCTGCACCCGTACCCCGAGGACCTGGTCATCGCGACCAAAGCCGGACTCGCCCGGCCGCGTCCCAGCGAATGGGTCCCCATCGGCCGCCCCGAATATCTGCGCCAACAGCTGGAATTGAGCCTGCGCCATCTCGGCGTCGACCGCATCGATCTGTTCCAGCTGCACCGGATCGATCCGCAGGTGCCGCTCGCCGACCAACTCGGTGAGCTCGCGGCGCTGCAGCAAGAGGGCAAGATCCGTCATATCGGCCTGTCCGAGGTGACCGTCGCACAGCTCGACAAGGCCCGCAAGATCGCCGATATCGTCTCGGTCCAGAACCACTACAACCTCGCCAACCGCAGCGCGGAGGACGTGCTCGAATACGCCGAGGCGAACAATATCGCCTTCATCCCGTGGTTCCCCATGGCTACCGGCGATCTCGCCCGTCCGGGTGGACCGCTGGACGATCTGGTGCGCGAGGACGCCAGCCCGTCCCAACTCGCACTGGCCTGGCTACTGCGCCGCTCGCCGGTCATCCTGCCCATTCCCGGCACCTCCAGTGTGGCGCATCTCGAGGAGAACACCGCTGCTGCCACCATCACGCTCACCGACGACGAATTCGCCGCCCTGTCCGCGGTGAGCACTCCCGCTTCGGGGGGCGCACGCGGTTGGCGTTCCCTGCTGCCGAAGGTGTCGCGTAGCTGAGGAAGCGTCGGGTCCCCGGCGATGCGGCCGGGGACCTCGGGTGTTCGGATCGGTGGCGCCGACACCCGATTCGGATTCCGACGGCCGCTGTCGGATGGCATAGTGCGGCAATCGCCGACGACGAGAGCAGCATGATGTATGAAGCACAGCTGGTGGCCAATGACGCCGCCTATTACTACTTGGCCCGCTCGGGTCGGGGCACCGACTGGCCGATGTGGTGGGTATTCGACAACGGCGACACCCCGCTGACCGCCGCCGATATCGCCGACCACTTCGGCGCGCGGGCCGAACTGCTCGAACCGCTGCGCCGTCGGATCCAGGAGGTGCCCGGCGGGCTCGGGCACCCGTTCTGGGTGGTCGACGACCGTCCGATCGACACCCACATCGTCACTCATGCTGCGGCGCAACTGGATTGGGAGTGGTGTCAGAACGAGATCGGGCGCATTCTGGCGCAGCCGCTGGACGCTCGGGTCAGCGCTTGGCAGCTGCACGTATTTCCGAACGTGACCGGTATAGCGACGCCGAGCGGCGCGGGCGCCGTTGTGCTGATGCAGATCAGTCATGCGCTGATGGCCGGTCCGGCCATGACGTCGCTGTCGGAGGCGTTGTTCGCCTCGGTGCCGTTGCGGATCGAAGGGCAGGGCCCGGCCACGCGGGGTCCGCGCCCGGCGCTCGCCGCCCTGGTCGGTGTGCTGCGCTGGCCGTTGCAGGCCTTGCGGTTCAACATCCGCGTCCGGCGTGAGATGCGTCGGATCGCCCGCGAAAACGACGACAGCGGCCCGAACACGCCACCGGTCACCGCGACCCGGCTCAATCGCCGGATCGGGCCGGGACGCGCCATGCGGTCGATTCCGTTGGAACTGCGGGTCGTTCGTGCGCCGGGGATCACGGTGACGGCCCTCGGGCTGACGGCGATATCCCACGCCATGCAGCGCTATCTGGAAAAGCGGGATGGCTCGTGTCCTGATGATCTCGCGGTATTGGTGACCGTCGCGGTGCCCGACGCGCCGGTGATGGGTGTCAATTACGTCGGGGCTGCCGCGGTCGAGCTGGCCGCTGCGGAACCCGACCTCGCCGCTCGTGCGCGGGCAGTCGACGCCACGCTTCGCGTGCGCCGCGATTCGCCGTCGGGTCGCCGGGAACTCAATCGACTCGGACTCATCGACCTGTTGCCGAGTCGCACCTACCGAACGCGATTCGGTACGCTCGCGCCCGCCGACCCGGATGCCCCGGCCTACGCACATACTATCCTTACCAGCATCCGCTGTGAGCCGACCGTCGAATGGTCGCTGGCGGGCAAGCCGTTTCGCTTCGCGGGCATGCTGCCGCCGGTGTATCCGGAGATCGGTTTGGCGCATTCGTTCGTCGGCGCGGGCGACAGCTTCACGGTATCGGTGGTATGTGATCCCGATATCGTTGCCGATCTCGACGACTACTGCGAGATCCTGCGGGAGTCGTGCCGAGAAGTCGCGGCCGCCCTCGGCGCCCTGGCATAGCGGCTCGGACCTCGGTATCGCAGTCGTACCCTGCTTCTGGGCGGGTTGGCGCGCGCGGCCGGATTCGATTACTTCAGGTCGTAGGCAAGTCGCAACGCCTCGCTGAGAGCTTCCTCTTGGTCGGGATAGAACCATCCGATCTGCTCGCCGAGATCGGCGACGGGGATGGTTTGCACCAGGTCGAGGTTTACGACACACCGCTGTGCCAATCCATTGCGAGTGCTCAATTCCACCTCGGTGGACAGGCCTCGGATAGTTGTGGTTATAACGGCGACGGTGACTTGATTCACGTGTGGCCGGATCAGTTCGCGTGTCAGTACCAACGCCGGGCGCACCTTGTCGAGTCGGGCGCGGTGGATCGGGCGCATCTAGTCGACGTCCAGCGGCGTGCGTGCGGCGTGACCAGCGACGGCAGCAGCGTCGGAGTCATCAGCGGCCGCGAGCGCACGGATATCGGACTCGGCGAGGATGCGCCGTCGCTCGCGTTCGAGGGCCGCCAGGATGTATGCGGTCCGGTTAGTTGTGTGTGCGTCGATGAACGCGGCCATATCGTCGGGAATGCGGACTGCGACCTGAACTGTCATGCGGTCAGTATACCGGATTGGTATGCAAGACCTGGTGCATGGCCGCACCCTTTTACGGCCGATCGGCTCGATCCCCGCAGCCACGTGCCCTCTGACTCGAAATTCGACCACGCCCGCCGCACGCACAGCGTCACTCCAGGCGCATTCGCGACGGTCGCGATCCGCAGATAGTGCCCACCGACCCATCGTGCTGCGGTCGGCGGATCCGTGCCGTCGCGGCGATTCGCTGGATCCGTGCACTTGATTATCGGTCGCCCGCGCTCCGGGGGCGGAGCTCTTGGGCGATCAGTGAATCGACGAGATCGTTGAGATCCGATACCAACCCCGCAGCGCCGCCGTGGTGCGCGAGGTTGTGCAGGTCGAGCCGATCCTCGTGGCGGTCGTACAGCTCGTAGTCGAACGCGGATCGTGGTCCGTGGACCGTCTGCGGCGTGGCATAGCGCCCAAAGCTATGGCGCGATGTAATCGCCCCGCGCACAACGTATTTCGCACCGGGAAGTTGACCGCCGCTGGATTCGGCATCGGAGGTGACGAGGATGGCGTCGCGAACGGAGCCCGCGCGGGTCGATAGCGGCGTGAGATCGCGTCCGACCGTCGACCCCAGCGAGCACCGCGAGGGCGGGCACGAGATTGACATGTGCGGTCGGGCAGGTGACCGTTGTGCTGTGCGCCGCAGTACTTCTCGGGTCGACACAACCAGCGGCATGCGCAGATTCCCGCGATAGATCATCGCGCCTTTCTTCGAAGTCCACGTGCGCCACCGAGTTCGCCGTGATCGGCGATCCGGGCCACGACGGTATAGCCCGCGGCACCGCTGCGATCCAACGCATCGAGCACGGACGCGGTCAATTCATCTGTACTGCACAGCAGTTCAAACGCGGCGGCTCGCGGACCAGGGCTTGCGCGGCACGTCGGTCACCACGGTGGCCCGGGAGGCGGGTTTGTCGCCGTCCGCGGTGTACTTCCATTTCGCGGATAAGGAGGCGTTGTTCATCGCGGCGTTCAATCGGGGCGCCACCCGGATGTGTGACGATGCGCTCGCGCTGCCGGGGCCGGTGGACACCGTGTACTGGCAGCAGGTGGTCGGCCGATTCGCAACCGCGACGGGCGCCTATCCGTTCGTGCATCGAGTGCTCGCCGGACGGGAGCCGGAACTGCTGGCCGGACTCGCCGACGGCGATGTGCCGCAACGGAATCGGGTCGCGCTCGAGGCATCGGTGCGGGCCGGTCAGGAGTCCGGGACCGTCGCGGGCGATGTCGATCCGCACGATACCGCGATCGTGCTGGAGGCCATTTCTACCGCGGTCGTCACCACCGTAGTGCAGTTCGGCGGAAGGGCACGTCGGGACGGGTCGATGCCATCGGACGATTCGTGCGAGCGGCCATCACGCCGGATCGGAATCCTTTAGGCGGCGGAGTCGAAATAGTCTGATCCCCTGACAGGGCAGCACCATCCCATTCCCAAAAATGGGAACGGGGATTTTGCAAGCGACCGTGTTGTGGCGGTACTCTTCTGCACCTGGCACCGCTAAGAATTGGACCTCGATGTGGTGCTGGAGGCGTCACGATGCGGAAAGGCGTTGGTCGCGCGGCCCTTCGGGTTCCATTGCTCACCTCTTGTTCCCCCTTGCCGGGAGGTGCCGGGGATAGCTGCCGCGACCTGCGATGGGTGCCGTTCGTGACCCCACTCCCGATTGCGGAATATTAGTATTTCGCAACGGGAGTGGGATACCGCCCGCGCCATCGGAAGAACAATTGATGGATGCCTGCGATCGGCCGTTTCCGGTTTCCACCGACGCGAATCCGCTCCTGTCATTCGGTCAGTTGGAAGCGTGGGCCGAGACCGTCGCGTGGTGTTTGAAAAGAAATGGCGTCGGCGCGGGTGACGTGGTGGTCGCCGAACTATCGAATTCGCCTGCCTTCGCGGTCGTAATGTCGGCCGTCTGGAATATCGGTGCGGTATTCGCACCGGTGGATCCGCGGCTGAGCGCGCGGGAGAAACAACAGATTTTCGGACTGGCCGGACCCGGGTGGTCGTCGCACCGACCCCGGGCTGGGTCGATTCGCCAACGCTACTGTGGCGCAACCCGTTCGAGCCTCCGACGCAGCTCGAGTGGGTCCCGGCTCCGCACGCGCATCGCACCGGCTGGGTGCCCACGGTGTCGGCACCCACGGTGCACGAGGGCGATCGGCTGATCCTGTTCACCTCCGGCTCCACCGGAGCGCCGAAGGCGGTGGCGCTGTCCGAGGCCGATATCGCGGCCGGAATCGCCACTGTCGCAGACCATTTCGCACTCACCCCGGACGACCGCACCATCGCGCTGCTGCCGTGGGCGCAGAGCCACGGCCTGTTCGCGAACCTGATGGCGACCCTGCGCAGCCGGTGCACCAGTGCTGCCCGCCGCGGGCGAGGCGCGCCAAACGCACCGACTGCTGGATGCGGCGGCGCCGACCTGGCTCACGGTGCTGCCGATGCAGCTGGCCGGTATCACCGCGGGGCTGGTGGCATCGCGAAAGCGGGCGCGCAGCATGCGTTTTCTGCGCACCGCCTCGGCGCCGCTGTCCCGCCTCGCCGCCGAGCGCGCTGAACGGCTGCCCGGTCGTGGAGGCATTGGAGCTCGCCGAAACCAGTCACCAGGCGGCGGCCGATCCGCCATCGTGGGAGCGGGTGCCCGGCACGGTCGGCACCCCGACCGGTGTCGAATTCCGGCTGGCCGGTGACGAAATCGCGGGCGGCCGCGAACTACAGGTCCGTGGCACCACACTGTTCAGCAGATACGTCGGCAATCCCGCGGCCACTGCGGCGGCCTCCACGGCGGACGGCTGGCTGCGGACCCGCGATGTGGCGCGCCGGGAAAAGGACGGACGCCTGCGAATCCTGGGTCGGCTCAGTGAAATCGCGCACCGCGGCGACCAAGCGGTGGCACCGGTCGACGTGGCGGCCGCGCTGGACGAACATCCGGACGTCGTCTCGTCACTCGCGACGCGGGTGCCCCATCCGCATCTCGGCGACGATGTCGCGGCCGTTGTCCATTTGCGCGACGATTCGCAGACCACCAAACGCGACATCATGCGCCACTGCCACGCGCATCTGGCCGAGCACCAGATGCCGGGGCAGTTGCGCATCGTGCAGCGACTGCCCCGATTGCCGAACGGTAAGCCCAGCCGTCGTGTGGCGGCACAGTTGTTCGAAGTGGGCTGAAAGCAGCGATCGTCACGAAGCCGTGCTGGACCGTAATCCTCCTGTCCAGCAAGGCGTTTCCGTGATCAGAACGTCGGTATCGCCTTCGACGGCGTGAGAGTGCTGCTGCCCGTCCAGTACTCGGGCAATGCCATCTTCTGCAGGATTCCCGATGCCGCGGCGAAGTCCTCGGCTTCGGCGGCCGCCAGGTACTCCCGACTCAGGTGCACATTGATGAACCGGTTCATCAGCGCGGCGCGCTCGCGAGTTACGGTGCCGGTCAGAGTAGGCAAGGTGTTTCCGGTGCCCGACACAACATCCCGGATGGCATGGATGACCGGTTCGGTGGGGTTGTTGAAGTAGTCGCGCAGGAACTGCTGCTCCGGCGCGGTGAAGCTGCTGAACTGCAGACCGGGATCGGCGAACCGACGTTCCGCGAGCCGATGCGCGGTCCGCTTGAATAGCGCGATATTGGCCGGGGTCTCACCTAATTTGAGCACGCCGAGCGAGGCAATGGCCTGCCCGACATGTTTGTCGCCGTCCCACATGTTCGGCCCCCAACTCGTGCGGTAGTTGTAGGCCTTGATGGCGTTGGTCCGCATCTCCTTATCCTTGAATCCGGCGCTGAACAAAGCCGCTTCGGCATCGCCGAGGCTGGCGCCGCGGTCGATCACGCGGTCCACCGCGACGGCGGCGCCCATAGGAGTGTGGCCATATGTGGCCGCGGCCGATCGCGCGGAGTCGATGATCTGCTCGCGAGTGCGGTAGTAATTGCGGATCCAGCCGAAGCGGCCCGCCTCCGCAGCCTGCACCATATTGGCGAGCTCCGCCTCATGGCGCAGCCTCGATCGGGAGCTCAACGGCGAGCGCCTGCGGCCCATGAGATATTCGGTCACCGGCGAGGCGTTCACAGTGTTGAGCGCGGCGAGTCCGGTTATCAGCCGCTGGGTTCCGGACATCCCGCCCGCTCCGACCATCGATCCGCCACCACCAGCGGCTTGGGTCGCATGTCCGGTCGCGAGCACACCACTGATCCGCCCCGCTATCCGGGCGGGTGCGCCGGCAAGGCTTCGGCTCATTCGACGTAGCAAGACGATTCCGATGATCATGAACGATCCACCGATGAAGATCACCGCGATGCCGTGGCCCCGCGCCTGTTTGAATACATCGCCGAGAACCAGCGCGTAGATGCCGAGGTATACGGTGAATGCGATCATCTTCCCAGCCGATACGAAGGCATCGACCAGATTGCGCAGCAGGAAGGTCTGGCTCGGGCCATAGACATATCCGCCCGCGGCGAAGCCGAAGATTGCCATGAAGGCGTGATAGATCGCCTCCGCCGCGGCCACCACGATCTTTCCGGAAAGGTATACGCCGAACATCAGCAGGACGGCCGCAAAGACCAGCAGCAGCAGGCCGGTGCAGATCTGGCCCGCATTGGGATTCTGCGTTTTGGTGTACGCCGCGACGTCACCGCAACGCTTCATACCGCTGGTGACCTTGTCGTCACTACCGGCCAAGACACCGTCCGACCATGCGGCTCGACACACCGGTGAGTCGTCCACGACATGGCCGAAGTTCCACACCTGCAATGGATAACGCACGAAATTGTCGGCGAGCGTGCCCTCTATCGAATCGACGACCACATTCGGGCTCGGGTTCGATTGGCCGTTGAGGCCCGCGGCTACCGCCACGCCGACGTCGCGTCCCTGCGCGAGCAAACCATCTGAGGAAAGGACATCGGCCATCGGATGTGCCAGGTAGGGCACGCTGAACAAGGCGACACCGATCATCGTCACGACTTGAAGTGTGGCTTTGGAGAAGTATCCGCGAACGATGAACCAGCCCACGGGTACTCCGCCGACAGTCACCGCAAGCACCAGGATGACGGGCGTGCCGACTTGTCCGGCGAGCGTATCGGCGACCCGGGTCAACGGCTCTGCAATCAGGTCGAGCCAGCGAAAACTCACCACGTAGTCGATCACCCAGATGCCGGTGACCTCGGTGGCCATGAACCCCGCGAATTCCAGATCGAGCGCGGTCGACAACGCGGCATCGCCGGGATGGAGAACGCTGCCGTGGTTCGTGGCGAAGACATAATTCGCCAGCGGAACGCCGTGCGAATCCCGGACATTCATCCAGCCGACGCCATCGATCGTCGACGATCCGTCGGTCGTGGTTCCCGACTGCGCCGTCGCCACCGCGCCGAGCGTCATGGGAATAACGAATAGCATGAATACGCCGAGCAGCAGCCGGGCCGTTGTTCGGCGCAGCCGAGTCGCGCCGACCCAGTGCCCGAATCGACGGACGGCCGCGCGCGGCCGCCACCGCGACGTATCCCAGAACTCCAAGTCCGACAACGCATCTGAGCGGTCGGTTCTACCCGATCTGAGCCGCGTGTCAACGAGATTATCCGATCGCCCGAACACGCATATAAACGTAATGGTCGACTGAACACCGAAAACCCATTGGGCTCAGGATGATTCGTATAGATTTCGTATGAAATTCGATGACTGTTGCCGACCTCACATCAATTCATGTCGGCGATGGGCTGAATGGCATCGTCCAACGGATACCCGATGTGTATTCGCATTACAAAATGTCCGTCGCACGCCGGACCGATCGAATTCGATATCAGCTCGGCGGCAGTTCGGAATGTCTGGCGAAGGCCTGATCGATCAACTCCGACGTGGCGCGTGTGGCGATCAGCCGGGCGATGGCCAAGTCAGATTCGAGTTTGGCGCGATCCTTCGGTGTGCGCCCGGACTGTTCGTAGACCTGGCCCGCCAGGAAGTAGAACAGTTGCGTCGCGTACTGATCGGCGATCTGATTGCAATCGGCTCTGAGCCGCTCGATCAGTTGGAAGGCGTCGCGCGCGGGGATACCCGCATCGGCGAGTCGGGTGGTCAGGTCGGCGCAGCGTGGATTGGCCACCCGGTACGCCTCGTGTGGATCGCCACTGTCGGCGAGTGCCTGCTGCACGTACTCCGGAAGTTCCGGGGGCGGCTTGCGCTGCGGACGGGGGGAGCCTGGCGCGGCGACCGTTGTCGGCTCGGAGACGGCCTGGTCGTTGACGCCCAGCACCTCCGCCAATCCGTCACCGCGATCCCAGGCCTCGAGCAGTTCTCGAATCCCGTTCAACTTCATGCCCCGACTGAGCAGACGACTGATGGTCTGCAGTCTGTTGAGGTGATCCGACCCGTAATAACCGATGCGTCCTCGGACGTCGGGGGAGGGGAGGAGTCCTCTTTCGTGGTACACGCGGACGCTTCGCACGGTGGTGTCGGCCGCCCGCGCCAGTTCGTCGATCGTGTACTCGGACTCAACAGCCATATCCATAGGAAACCACAATTCGCCCCTTAGCGGATGGCCCGCGACCAAATGTACCGTTAACTAACGATACGTCAGGATCACATGTTGGTCAACGTGCCGTTAAGTAGCGGCAGAAACGATTGCCGAGTAGCCCGATCGTGGGTTAACGTTCGTGGACCAGCAATCATTGCTGGCCCTTCCGGGGACTGTTGAGCAGCCCTGATGACCGCCCGACCAATGGGCCCGCACAACGAAGTTGGCGCGCCCCTCGGCATCCCCGGAGACGGCTATGAGCATTACGCAATCTTCCTTAGTCATGGAACCCGTTGCGGCGGCAAAGGTTTCGACGCTTCCGACGGGGTCGGCCCATCGGCCCCCCTGTGCGGACGGACCCGACGACTGGGATCTGGATGTCGGTACTCCGGACTCGTGGCGTGCGGCGATGCGAATCTGCGAGAGCTGCCCGGTCTTCGCGAAATGTGAACAGTTGGCGCAGACGCTGATCGAGCGCGGCACCGGCCCCCGCGCCATGATCTGGGCCGGAGTGCCCTATGACAGCGCTGGAAAAGTTGTCCCGGACCTGGACCGCCACCGCATCACCCCGATCGACCACAAGCGGCCGCTTCGAATCATCCGAACCGGTTCGCGCCCCGCGCCCGCCGATCCGATTCCGGCGGCGCCGCGGCGCCACATTGTGCTGGGTCGTCGGCTGGAGCCGACGGGAACCGGCGCGCATTGAACTATGCTCCGTCCATCACTCACGACGAATCCAACTATGGCGGTGTGTAACCCATGACGGTGTTGGCATTGGAGATTGGGTCGCGCAGTCTCGCGGCGAGTCAGGTGTCCGATGACATTGGCGAAGAAGGTATCCAGCGATGCCCGATTCCGGCTCGCGGGGTCTGGGACAGTTGCCGGGATCTGCTGCTCGACGTGGCGGGCGGCAACGAGATCACACGTGTAGGCATCGCCTCGGTGGGGCCGATCGATATGGCGGCCGGTGTGGTGGCACCGTCGGGAATCACCGAGTGGCGGATGGGTTTCGGCCTGGTCAAGGCGGTGCAGAAGTTATTTCCCAACGCTTCCGTGCATTTGGGCCTCGATGGTGCCTGCCAGGCCGTGGCTGAACGCCACTTCGGTCGGGCGCGTGGAGTGCCGGACGCACTGGTGATAATACTGTCCGATCGCATCGGCGCTGGCGTGCTGGTCGGCGGTCTCGTCGTGGTCGGCCGCACCGGCAACGGCGGGCAGCTCGGACATGTGCTGGTTCCGGGCTTCGACGACGTGTGTGAGTGCGGCGGTCGCGGGTGCCTGGAGGCGGTCGCGGGCGGCCTTTCCATGCTGAATTGGGCGCGCACCCAAGGCTGGCCCGGAAAATCTGTGGATGACCTGCTCGAGGCCGCCGGCGAGAGTGACGAGATCGCGCTGGCCGCGCTGAATCGGGCCGGAACGGCGCTCGGGCGGGCAATCGCTTCGTCGGCCGCGCTGCTGGATCTCGATCTGGTGGTAGTCGGCGGACGACTTGCCAAGCCCCATACCGCGCTGTGGAAAGCGCTGGGCGCGGCCGTGGCGATACATGCCAGGCTGAGCTTTCTGACCGGATTGCGTGTCGTGCCATCCGAACTCGGTGAGATCGGAGTGCTGGCGGGGGCGGGGGCACTTGCCCTCTTGGGGTAGGCCTGACCTTCGGTCGGATCGGTACTCGACCCCGCACCCGTCTATCGAGTTCGCCGTGTGCTCGTTCGGGCATCATGCCGCGCCTTTCGCGCGTGGCATGATGCCCTGTTCGACGGTCGTGCGAACTCTGGTGGACCGTCGGGAATTCAGATGGTTAAACGTGGGTTCCTAAAGCGCATGTTAAGAAACGACCTCTCAGCGAACCCCGGCTGATCGGGTGATGCAGACTGCATGTGATGTCGACATCGGGAAACCTATTGAACGAGCCGTTGTTTAGCGGTACATTGTTCGTGTCACATGGTGTCGCCCCTTGGGTGGCAGCTTCCGAAAGAACGGCTGGTGCGGGCGAGAGCGATGGCGAGTGGCGCAGTAATTCCTTGGGTAACGATCGAGACGTTGACGTCCGAAGAGATGTCGGTTGCGTCGGTGGGGGATGCGCCGCGGGATTTTGCCGACTGGCAGCGCGTGCTGCAGCGGCTGTTGGCAAGGACGCCGGCTCTTTATGACAGCCTGAAGACTCGGAGTCTGATCGAGGCGCTACGCGCGGCCCGCGAGGGGGCCGAAGATGTGGATCTCACGATCAAGACCGGTTCGGGGCCGCACATGTTGCGGATCCGGCCGGTGTTCGGGCCGGGTGGGGATGTGCACGCGGTCCGCCTGTGGGTGGGGCCCGCCAGCGCGGACTGCCCGGTGCCTTCGGCCGCAGTGGGTGCGATCTGGGACCTCGGTTCCCAAACCATCCAACAGCCGATCGGTGCTACCCGACTGACCGGGAATTCGGCCGAACAGTACGCACCGGTGATGTCGATCGCCGAGTTGTTCCATCGGATCTCGGGCTTCAATCGACACGCCGAAGTGCTCGATCTGCTCTATGGTCCCAGGGCGGGGGACAAGCTCCAATTCGATGTCACGGTGACCGAAGGGTCCGAGCGGCCGGGGCGCTGGCGCATTACCATTCGCGCGCGAGACGACGATCGGACCCGTGGTGCGTGGCTGCTGATCGAAGATGTCACCTCGGATGTCGAGCTGTCGGAGTGGCCGACGTTGGAGCGTGTCGGATTGCGTGAAGCTCATCGCCGGGCGGGAACGCACCTCGCGATCGTGCAGACCGAGCATGCCAGCATCTCGCACTGGCTGACCGATCCGGCCCCGTGGATTCGATGGGACTATCTGTTTCGGCCGGTCGACGTCTTTCATCCGGACGACCGCGGTCGTCTGATCGGGCTCACCGACCGGTTGCAGTCCGGGGATACCGCGGGTCTGACGGTGCGAGTGCTCAACTATGGCGGCGGCTATACGCCGACGTCGATGCTGCTCTATCCGTATCCCGGATATCCGAACCGCCAGCTCGCGATCGCGCAACTCGTTCGCATCGCCGACGATGTGCCCATGCTGGAATCCGGGCGCCATGCACCGGAATCCACGCAGGGGGCCGCGCCGATCGGATACGACGATCAGCTGCGATATCGGCTCGCTCATCGGTTGAAACGTAGTCCGGTGTTCTGATCCCGCTGTCCCCAACGCTGGGAACGGTAGGGCGGCCGGAAACGATTGTGCTCTCTACCATTTCGAAAGTGCGGACAATGGCTGGCAGATCGACGGATTCGGGCGAAGAATTACTTCGCCGAATGGTCGCACGCCGCCGCCGCGACAATGTGATCGTCGGCGTGCTGGCCGTGTTGGCTGTGCTCGGCGGTGGCCATGCGGTCCTCGATTGGTTCGCCTCGGATCCACCGCCACCGTCGGACAGTGCCACCCCCGCGACCGTCGGTCGCGCGCAGTTGGCCGGTTCCTTCGCCGAGCAGTTCATCATGACCTATCTGGGTTCGGTTGCCGGACAACAGGATCGGCTCGGCGAATATGTCGGCGCCAGTTCGCAGCAGATTACGCTGCCGACTACGGCGCGGCAGGTGTCGGAGCCGAGCGTGGTATATGTATCGCGCATCGGGAGCTTCGACTCGCTCGAGGTTTGGTCGGTGACTGTATCGGTGCGGGTTGGTAAGTCCGCCCCGGGTGCAACCAGCACCACCGGCGCTACCGCCAACAACACCGGTTCGGACGCCCGTCAGTTCTATCGGGTCGGAGTGTCGGTGCTCAACGGGCGTCTGCGGGCGCTCTCGCTGCCCGCGCTAGTCGAGCCGCCCAGCCGCGGTGCGGATCTGGCGCAGGCATATTCCTCGCCGTGCACGGCGGATACGCCATTGTCCCAGGTTGCGTCGGGGTTCTTGACCGCTTATCTGACCGGCACCGGGGATGTCGGCCGCTACGTCACCTTGGACGCCGGGATCACCGCGTTGCGTCCTGCTCCATACACCACGGTCGAGACGGTCGCGGTGATTTCCGATGACAACAGTTGTGGCACCGCGCGATCGGCGGCGCAGGTGCTGGCCACGGTCAACCCCAAGGGGGACGGTGGGGCCGCCGCGACGCTGGCCTACCCGCTGACCATGGTGCGCAATGGCGGCCAGTGGCAGGTGCAGTCGGTGGATTCGGTCCCCGCGCTGACCAGTCCACCGGCCGTTGTCGCCGAACAGGACTCCCGCGGAAGCAGTGCCCCGACCTCGGCCACCTCCTCCTCGGTGCCGTCTTCGGCGGTGCAGATTCCACGAGCTACCCAGAACTGATACGAAAGAGGCAGGCCCATGGGTAATTTGGCAGCCATCCTGTACGGGGTGCTGATCTTCATCCGCTGGGCGGGGTTGATCCTGATCACCATCATCAGCATGGGAGTGCTGATCTCCGAGGCGGCCAAATCCCGGCTCTCCCCGGCGAAGATCCTCGCGGTGACGGGCTCGGCACTATTGGCCGCGGTCCTGTTCTGGGTATTGCCCACACTGGTCAACTACGCGCGCACCGACTCCAACATCATTGTCCCGGATCACCCCATCGGGGGCTATCGGTGACCCAAGTGATCAAGGTTTTCACGCCCATCAAGCGCGTGCCGACCATGATCGGTAAGGCCCAGAACGGGCAGAAACTGCCCTTCGGGCCGTACACCCTGCCGCAGGTCGCGGGCGCGGTGGTGTTGATGGTGATCACCTCGGTATGCGCGATGGCATTTCCGGTCAATCCGGCGGTCACCTTCCTGATAGGTCTGGTGATCACGATCGGGGTGGTCTTCGGCTTGGGACTGGTGCCCTACACCGGTGTGCGGATGACTTCGCGGGCACTGTGGGTGTTCCGGCTGATCGTATTTCGCAAGCCGGTGTCCGCGTCCGGTATGCCGGTCAACGCCGATTCGGCGCGCCACACCTTGTTCATCGAAGAGTCCGTAGTCCTGGTCCTGCCGGACCGTCCGACCGGGGAGCCGGTGAACGCGAAACCTGACTCCCGGCTGCTCGATGTGATCAACGTGCGCGGCAGCGGCGCGGACTTGGGTAACTGGATAGACGCCAACGGCGGTTCGGCGTCGGAAGGAAGCCGCTGATGGCACTTGGACGAGATCTGCAGCCCACCGCCGCGATTCGCGGAAATCTGCAATTCACCCACTCAGGTCTGGTCACCGCGACCTACTTCATCAATCCGCTCGGCTACGGGTTGCGCAAGGCGGGTGACAAGCATGACGTGAAATTGGCCCACCATGCCCTGATCAGCAGCCTGCCGAGCGGTTCACTACTGCTCGGAATCCAGGCGCGGCTGAATACGATCGATGTATTGACCAAGATGGTGGAGGGTGTCGATCTCGACGAGTGCGAGGATTACGCCGACGAGGTGGTCGCCTCCTATGAACGGGTGCGGGCGATCGTGCCGCGGACCCGGATCTTCTTGCTGACGATCCCGGTCGGCGCCGCGAACTCCGGTATGTCGGCGCTCTCGCGCATGTGGCGCAGCAGTACCACCACGATCGACGCGACGGCCATCTCCCGCGCGGACCTGGACGCCTATGACGAAAAGGCGAACGAGATCCTGTCCCGGATCGGCGGCGATTTCGATCCGATTCCGGTGCCCGCCGCACTGTTCCAATGGCTGTGGGAACACTATCTCTCGCGCGGCGCGGCGGGCGATCCGGTGGCACCGACCCGCGCCGGCGCCCTGGACGATGCGACAGCGGCTGTGTTCAGTTCGGCGGCGCTCGACGAAGGCGCCCAGGCCGACAGCAATCGGCGGATACGACCCTCATTCGTCCCGGTGATCAAGGTCGTTCAGCCGGACTACGAATATCGCCCTTCCTATCAGGCGATGCTCACCCCGCACTCATTCCCGTACGCGGGGATGCGATTTCCCGGTGGCAGCGAATTCCTGAATGTGCTGGAGGGCCTCGGCGATGTCACGGTCGACTGGGGGATGCGAGTATCGACCAAGCCGGCGGACCAGGTACTCAAGAACAACGAGCTGAGCTTGCGCCGACTCGGTGAGCAGATGGATCAGCGCGACCAGGAGGTGTCGTTCGCGCAGAATACGCTGACCTCGAAGGCGCAGATGTTGGGTGAATACAACCAGCATTTCGAGGTCAACGGCGGTGAGTCGGAGGTGTCCTTCACGACCGTCATCGCCATCGGCGGACCCTCGCGTGACGCGACGATGGACGCGGTCAATACGCTCAAGCGTCGCTACAAGCGCTTCCAGGTCGAGATGACCGCGCCGCTCGGCACCCAGGTCGATCTGTGGTCGATGCTGGTGCCCGGCAGTCCGTCGCGTCGGGCGTTCGACGATTTCGCCCATATCGTCCCCTCGGATATGTGGGCCGCTTTCGTCCCGTTCACAACCAGTCAGATCGGCGATGACAGCGGCCCGGTGATCGGGGTCAACCTGCTGTCCGGCCAGTTCGAGCCGATCCATTTCGGCATTATGGAGGCCGCGCTGCACGATCTGTCCGCATCGTTCGCGGTCACCGGTGAGCTCGGGTCGGGCAAGTCGTATTTCCTGAAGCTCATGGCAGTGTTGGTCCACGATATGGGCGGGCAATTCCTGGCCATCGACCGCAGTCAAGTAGGTGAATGGGAGCATTTCGCCGCCGCGATCGACAATGCCGTCGTCATCGATCTGGCGAATCCGACGGTGTCCTTGGATCCCCTGCGGATGTTCGACCCCAGAATCGCCGGCGAGCGTGCGCTCGACTCGATTCTGCCGCTGCTGGATTTGTCACCGACATCCGGCGCGGGTGCCGCCGCGAGCAATCTGTTGACGGCTCGGGGGATTGCCGAACACGGCATCCGGAGTCTGCTCGATCTGTTCCGTGTCGTGCGACGACTGCGAGATCAGCCCGGCAATCAGGAGGAGTACGCCGACCTGGCCGCGCGCTTGGGCACGGTTGTCGAGCGGGTGCCGGTGCTGTTCGACCCGTCGCTGAAACCCTTGCGGCTCACTGCCGCTGCCACGGTCATCCGCAGCCACCAGTTGGCGCTGCCGACCGCGGAAGAACTCACCACCCCGCATCTGTACAACCGATTGCCGCTGACGAAACGACTCGGCACCGCACTGTACGAACTTGTCGGTGTCGCCGCGCGGGAGGCATTCCTCACCGATAACGGCAGATTCGGGCTGCTGGTGGGCGACGAGGCGCACCATTTCACCCAGACCCAGGTCGGTTCCGCGGTCACCTCGGACTTCAGCCGGGACGGCCGAAAGCACCTGGCGGCCATCGGATTGGCCTCGCATGATCCGGCGACCGACTTCCAGGGCGCCGCCCACAATCTCATCCCGAATCGGTTCGTCTTCCGTCAGCGCGATGAGACCTTGGCGCGCAACAGCTTGGAATGGCTCGGTGTCGATTTGGACGAAGCACCGTTTCTGCTGCAGGTTTTGCGAGAGGAGACCTCCCCGCCCGTCGGTTCCGGCCGTCAGGTGCCCGAGGAACGCCGCGGCGAGATGTTCATGCGTGACGCGCTGAACCGGATCGGACGCGGCAAGGTGCTCGGCCCGGCGCGACCCGACCGGGCGGCAGCGATCACCAGCACGCCGGCCGCGGCCGGGACAGTCCGCACATCTGCTCTGGAACGGCAGGTAGCCCGATGAGTGCCGATGCCGGTCAGGGCATCCGCCTGCACGATTGGCGGACGGCGCGGGGGTGGGAACCGAACTGGGATCCGGCCTATTGGTCGCCGCAGGTGGTGTTCCGGCGATGTCGTGGTTGGATTTCCGCGTCTCGTCGTCGACGCTGGACATTTTGGATTCTCGTCGCCGGCTTCGTGCTGGTCGTATTTCCAGGTGTCATGAGTGCGTTCGCCACCGCGCAGACCGACTCCGGTACCACGGCATCGTCGGTCAACAGTGCGACCAGCTGGATGGACATCCATGACTCATCAGGGGTGCCGCTGTCGAATTATATGTTCGTCACCAATCACGGCAGCCTACTTCATCCCGGGGATACTTTTCTCTCGGCCATGATCCTGGTGATATTCGCGCCGTGGAGCCTCGTTGTGATCACTTGGAACTGGGTGGTCGGTAAAACGTTCAGCTTCGGTTGGCTGGATATGATCGGCTCGCCGTTGCAAAAGGCAGCCGAAAATATGACGAACCAAATCGCCACGCCCGTTCTGTTGGCTCTCGCGGTTACGATCGGTGCGATCCCGCTGGCCATCTTCATCATCCGCGGCTATCCCGCCAGAGCGGTGGCGGGTCTTGTTGCAGTGTTTGTGGTGGCGGTGCTGAGTCCGCTGGTTCTGGAGCATCCGCTGGAGGACGTGGTTTCGTCGAGCGGATTGCTGGCACAGGGGCGGAATATTGGTATTACGGTGGCCGCGGGGATCAATGGCGACAACAACCCGGACCCCACCCAGCTGGTGGCCACGATGCAGGCCCAGATGGTAGATAATTACGCACGGCGGCCGCTGCAGGTGGTGAATTACGGGCATGTGGTCGACGAGAAATCGGGCTGTAAGTCGGCGTGGTCGGCGGGAATGATGGCCGGTAGCGAGGACCAGGTGAAGAGCGGCCTGAAGAGCTGCGGGGACTCCGCCGCGTACGCGGCGGCGAACAATCCCAGCTGGGCGCAGTTCGGCGGCATGCTGCTGTTGCTGCTGATGGCGATCATATCTTTCATATCTTTCGGCTACATGTCGATCAGGGTGATCTGGACAGGGCTCGACGCGATCTATTACGGATTCCTGATGATTTTCGGATTCGCCGCGGGTGGGTACATCTACGGACCGACACAGACCTGGACGATCCGCTGTGCGGTTCACGCCTTCTACTCGGCCGCATTGATGGCTACCAATATCATATTCTCGGCTACCATGATGTTGCTCATGAACAGTCTGTTCGAGCAGGTGTAGGAGCAGGCCATGTCGGTGCTATTTTTCGTGACCATCCTACAACTTCTCTTCATCCCCCTGCTGAAAAAACTCAACGGGAACCTGAAAAGTAGTAGTGAATGGTTTACCAATCGTTCCGCGCTAATGGTTCAGAACGCCGGCGCCCGGGGGGGTTCGGGCTCCGGTGGCGGTACCGCGCTGGGCATGGGGCACGCAGGTGTGGGTCATTCGATGGGCGCGCTCGGAGTGCTCGCTGCGGCCAGCACTCTCAACAACTCGCCGATCACCGAATTGCTCTTCTTTGGGCGCAGCCGACCGCTCAGTCACGATGCGAAGCGGCGAAAAAGGGTGGAGGATAAGCAGCGAGGTGCGTGGGACGAGGTCGCTATCGAATGGGCCGATTCATATCAGAATATTCGGCAGTTCCATAATGCCGGCGTTCGTGCGTTCCGTGACCGAGACCATTTTGCCGCCAATGTCGGCGAGATTGTCGGCCACCGCAATCGAAACTCGGTAATCGGTCGAGGCGGAAGGAACTCCGCAAGAGGGGCGGCCGCGGTCATCGAAGGCGTAATCGAAGACGGTGGTGGGTCGATAGATAGGGCCCGCGGTGCGTTGTTGGCCGCAGGCTACACCGATGAAAGAGTAATTGGAGCGGCTATCGCGGCTCGCAAACACGTGGACAGTTATACCGAGGACGAGCCATTCGAGCTCAAGCAGTTGTCGATGTTTATGGCGTCGTTGCGAAACTTCCAAGACAATCGGACGGCGGCCAACCTGGCAGAGGTCGAGATCTCTGCGCTCCGGTTCCGCAGAGCGCACCCAGGGGGTGTGGACCTCAGGGATACTCCGGATCATTTGGCGCTCGCTCAGGAGTACTGGGGTCGTCCCACCGCCGAAAGATGGAAGGAGCTCCGGAATATTGCGGATGGTTATCATCCGGATGGCAGCGGCAGCTTGGGTGTAAATGGAACGGGGAGCATCACATGGGACTACGAGGACGGGTCTAACAGGAGTGTGAGTTTGACGCCTATGGAAGCGCAGCGCATAACGACCTGGGTCGGCAACGAGCACGCAATGCGCACGATTGTCTCGCTCGACGATGTGATGGGATTGCCTGCGGGCGAGTTGCACACAGACCAAGCCAACCGTGCCATCGCACGCCTGCGGAGGACCGGTGTCCGCGCAACCCGCGACGACATCAGGGCCGCGGGGCTGCACCAGAGTCCGTGGCACCCGGCGCCACCGCGGGACTCCAGCCTGTGACCGTGACAGCATAGGGGGCTCGAAGTGGACGACCAACTGTAGCCTTCGGCAACCAATCCGATCTCCCGGAAAGGGCATTGATGATCAATCGTTTAGTGGTCCTCGCGATGATCCCGGTCTGGGTTTGGATCGTGTTGGCGGTTACGACAGGACTTTTCGGAGTGATCGTCGTACTGGTACTCGCTGTCAGCGGCACGAACTCGGCGATCTCGGCCGACCTGCACTACCAGTGCGACAGCGCGGTAGGTCCGGACCCGTCGCTGACCGAGACGGCCACACCGAGCACGACCACCGCATCCCGCTCGGGTGCGGCCGGTTCGACCTCGGCCGCGCCGACAGTGAACCCGTACGCGGAATTGACTGTGGCACCGGATGATACGTCCGCGTCGCAGTGGCAGCGCGCCTGCGTGAGCGCATTGAAAACCGCGCCGTACCAGGGCCAGCCACTGCAGACCACCAATTCCGGATTCGTCGCCGAATGCGCGCAGAAGCTTGCCCTCGCACAGCTCGGGCCGTCCTCCGGGACGACCTTCGGCAGTTCGGGCGATCTGGCCACCGATCTCGCCGCGATGGGCCGGTCGGTGATCTACCAGGCCTCGGCTGCGGGAGCAACCGGCCGTTGCGAGCTGCCCAGCACCAGCGCAGGTGGTGCCGGGCAGGAGCCCGGTCTCGCTACCCAGGGAAGCGCGATGACGAGAGGGCCGTGCGGACAACTCGCTGCGGGGGCGTCGGCCGCCGTACTGCTACCGAATACTCTTGCCGGGCAGGGGGGGTGCGGTCAACGGGTGGACACGGCCGCGGTCTCCGCAGGCGATCTGGTGTTCTGGGACTATCGCAACAGTGCACCGACGCGCTCCGGAATCGCAGTGAGTCGGACCGAGATCATCACCGTTGACCCGGCTACCGGGCGAACGGTTCAGGAAACAATGCCGACCGGGCGTGATGTCCGGGTCAAGCGCGTGTTGGGTGGTGGGTCGTGACGAGTCCGGTGGATGTCGGGGTCGATGTCGAGGTTCCGGCTGATGATGTCGGTGGGGCGGAGGGGGATTCGTCTGCTCCGGTGACGCCGTGGTCGGGGAAAGGGCAGGAACGGCGGCGGGGTGGGCCGTCGTCGGTGGCGCCGCCTGCGGGTGCGCCGGGGCAGGGTGGTTCGAGTCCGGGTGGTGCGGGCCAGAACGGTCAGGGTGGGGCCACGCCGCCCGGGGCGAGTCCTGGTGGTGGGGCAGCGAATTCGGGATCCGTGCCGGGTGGTGTCGGTTCGGGGGCGGTGGCTCCGGGGACGGTAGCGCCACCGGCCGGGGCGGGCGCGGCTCCGCAGGGGCAGGTGGTGCCGGATCAGCGGTCTGCGACCGCTCCTGCCGAGCAGCCGCCTGAGCCGGGTGCGGGGTTGGATCCGGATCTGATCGCGTCGGCGGTCCCGGCGTTGGCGATGTTGCCGATGATGATCGCCTCGGCATTGTCCGGCCTCGGTGGCAGCGGTAACGGTAGTGGTGGTTCGGGCTCCGGCGGCAGTAGCGGTGACACCAGCACCTCGAGCGGGTTGACTCCCGAGGCCGAGGAAGCGTTGAAAACC